>DASTHS010000227.1:0-17255 GCA_035718085.1 Acidimicrobiales bacterium
CGGGCACCTGCTGAGCGTGCTGCTCCCCCGCGCCGCGCAGGGCTGACCGCCGCCGCCGACCCGGCGACGCCCGTCGGCCCGTCGGCTACGCTCGCCGGCCAGGGAGAGGTGCGAGAGCGGCCGAATCGGACTCACTGCTAATGAGTTGACCTGGGAGACCGGGTCCGGGGGTTCAAATCCCCCCCTCTCCGCTCAGCAGCGCCGGCGACCCGGCCCCGGCTGCGACGCCAGCGGGGCGCGTGCCGGCCGGTAGCCTCACCGTCCCGCCGATGACCCGATCGATCCGCCTGCGGCCGTGGCAGAAGGAGGCCCTCGAGCGCTTCCGGGCCAGCGTGTCGCCCGACTTCCTGGCGGTCGCCACCCCCGGCGCCGGCAAGACGACCTTCGCCCTCACCGCCGCCCTCGGCGAGCTGGCCGCAGCCGACGGCCCCCGACGGCTGATCGTGGTCGCGCCCACCGCCCACCTCAAGCTGCAGTGGGCGTCGGCGGCCGCCGGGTTCGGGGTGCACCTGGAGCCGTCGTGGTCGGCCGCCGACGGCGCCCTGCCCCCCGACATGCACGGCATCGTCACCACCTACCAGCAGGTGGCGACCAGCGCCCGGGTGCTCGCCGGCCTCAGCCGCGACGCCATGGTCATCTTCGACGAGCTGCACCACGCCGGAGACGACCGGGCGTGGGGGGCCGCCGTCACCGCCGCGTTCACCCCGGCCCGGCGGCGCCTGGCCCTGTCGGGCACCCCCTTCCGGTCCGACACGCGGGCGATCCCGTTCGTCACCTACGCCCTCGACGAGGCCCGACCCGACTACGAGTACGGCTACGGGGCGGCCCTCGGCGACGGGCGGGTGGTGCGCCCCGTCTACTTCCCGCGCACTGGTGGCCACATGGAGTGGAGCGCCCCCGACGGCGCCACCCTGTCGGCCACCTTCGACGACGCCCTGCCCCAGCAGCTGGCCAACCAGCGGCTGCGCACCGCCCTGTCGGTCGAGGGCGACTGGCTGCCTACGGTGCTGCGCTCGGCCCACGAGCGCCTCACCGACCTGCGCCGCACCCACCCGGAGGCCGGCGGCCTGGTGATCGCCATCGACCACGACCACGCCCGGGCCATCGCCGAGCAGTTGGCGTGGCGCTTCGGCGTCCGGCCGACGGTGGCCCTCTCCGACGACCCCGGCGCCTCGGCGCGCATCGCCCGGTTCGCGGCGTCGACCGACCCGTGGCTGGTCGCGGTGCGCATGGTGTCGGAAGGCGTCGACATCCCCCGCCTCCGCGTGGGGGTCTATGCCACCACCACCACCACCGAGCTGTTCTTCCGCCAGGCCGTCGGCCGGCTGGTGCGCTGGACGCGCGGCGTCCCCAACCAGCGCGCCTACTTCTACATCCCCGACGACCCACGCCTGCGGGCCCGGGCGTTCCAGATCGCCGAGGTGCGCCGCCACAGCCTGCGCCGCGACCGCCCCGAAGCCGCCGCCGACGACCCCGCCGCCCTCGACGCCATCCCTGCCACCGGGCGCGAGGCGGGCGACGACCAGCTCAGCCTCTTCGCGGTGATCTCCGCCACGGCCACCGACACCGCGATCCACGGAACCGGGCTCGACCCCCACGACGAGGCGACCGAGGGCCTCGTCGACGAGGGCGACGACCCCGACGACCCCGGCTTGGTGGTGCCGCTGCCCGTGCTCACCGGCGCCGGGCAGGCCGTTGGCACCGGCGGCGCCGGGGGCGACGGCCCGCCGCTGACCCGCCGCCAGCAGAAGGATCGCCTGCGCGAGGCCAACGCCGAGCTGGCCCGGGCGCTGGTGCACCGCACCGGGTGGCCGCACGCCAAGGTGAACGCCGAGCTCAACCGGATGGCCGGCGTGGCCCGCATCACCGAGGCCACCATCGAGCAGCTGCAGCGGCGGCGCACCGCCGCCGAGCGGTGGTACCAGCGGCTCACCCCCGGCGCCGGCCGGGTCCGCTCGTCGGGCTGACCTCCCGGGCCGCCCCAGCGGCCGACCCCCCCGGGACCCGGACCCCGCCAGTCGTCGACGAGCCGGGGCGGCGTGCGGTTCACGCGATGTTCACGCCAGACTGTCGCCCTGCGGGCCCGGAGCGACCCGACCTGCGACCCCCTGCGCAGGAACGGTCCAAGGAGCCGCGAGATGGCAGACCTCCTGACCGCCGAACCGGCGGCCACGCGCGGCGGCCCCCGCCACCCGGTGCGGGCCGTGGCCCGACTCGTCCACACCCCCCAGGCCCGCCCCGGCCTGGTGCTCGGCGCCCTGGGCGTCGTCTTCGGCGACATCGGCACCAGCCCGCTGTACTCCCTGCAGACGGTGTTCACCTTCGACCACGGCCGGATCCGCCCGACGCCCGGCCACGTCTACGGCGTCGTCTCCATGGTGTTCTGGTCGATCCTCCTCGTGGTGGGCGCCAAGTACGTCGGGGTGGCCATGCGGGCCGACAACGCCGGGGAGGGCGGCATCCTGGCCCTCGCCGCCCTGGCCCGGCGAGCGCTGGGTCGCACCACCGGCAGGGCGGCGCTGGTGCTGATGCTCGGCCTGGCCGGCGCCTGCCTGTTCTACGGCGACTCGATCATCACCCCGGCCATCTCGGTCATCTCTTCGATCGAAGGCCTCGAGGTGGTCGACACCGGCCTGGCCCACCTGGTGGTGCCCCTGGCCCTGGTCGTGCTCGTGGCGCTCTTCGCCATCCAACCCCGGGGCACGGCGAAGGTGGGCGCCGCCTTCGGCCCGGTGATGGTCGCGTGGTTCGCCGCCCTCACCGCCGTGGGGGCCGCCCAGATCGCCGGCGACCCCGGCGTGCTGCGGGGCCTGTCACCCACCTACGCCATCGGGTTCGTGGTCGACGACCCGGGGCTCGCCTTCGTCGCCATGGGCGCAGTCGTGCTGGCCATCACCGGCGCCGAGGCGCTCTACGCCGACATGGGCCACTTCGGCCGGCCGCCGATCGCCATGGCGTGGTTCGGTCTGGTGTTCCCGGCCCTCACCGTCGACTACCTGGGGCAGGCGGCCCAGGTGCTGCACCACCCCGCCACCATCAACGACCTGTTCTTCCTGTCGATGCCCGGCTGGGCCCGCCTGCCGATGGTGGTGCTGGCCACCGCCGCCACCGTGATCGCCTCCCAGGCGGTGATCTCGGGGGCCTATTCGATGACCCGCCAGGCCATCCAGCTGGGGTTGCTGCCGCCGATGAAGATCCGCCAGACATCCGAGGCGGCCGAGGGGCAGATCTACATGCCCGCCGTCAACTGGACGCTCGCGGTCGGCGTCGTGGTGCTGGTGATCGCGTTCCGGCACTCGGCCCGCCTGGCCACCGCCTACGGGGTGGCGGTGACCGGCACCTTCGTGCTGACCACGGTGCTGCTGGTGGTGACCGCCCGGGTGCACTGGCGCTGGCCGGCGTGGCGGCTGGTGGCCATGGCGGTGGTCTTCGGCGGCATCGAGGTGGTGTTCTTCGCCGGGAACCTGGCCAAGGTGGTCGACGGCGGCTGGCTGCCGCTGTCGGTGGCCACCGTGCTGTTCGCGTGCATGAGCACCTGGCTGCGGGGCCGCCAGCGGGTGCGGACGCGGCGGGTGTCGGCGGAGGGGTCGCTCGAGGAGTTCCTCGCCCAGACCCGCACCGACTGCATCATCCGGGTCCCGGGCACCGCCATCTACCCGCACCCTGACGCCCGCACCGCCCCCCTCGCCCTGCGGGCCACCCTCGAGCACCACCACGTCCTCCACGAGCACGTGGTGATCGTCACCGCTGAGGCCCGCAACATCCCCCACGTCGACACCGATGACGCCGTCACCGTCGACGACCTCGGTGACCCCGCCGACGGCATCGTGCACGTAACCGTGCACTACGGCTTCTACGACCGGCCCGACCTGCCGCGCCTGCTCGGCGTGGTGCTCGACGAGCACCCGGAGGTCGCCGGCATCGACGTCGCCAGCGCCAGCTGGTTCCTGTCGCGCGCCACGCTGCGGGTGTCGGGCGACCGGGGTCTGGCCCGGTGGCGCCAGCGGCTGTTCATCGCCATGGCCCACAACGCCACCGACCCTGCCGAGGTGTTCAGCCTGCCCGCCGACCGCACCGTCGTGATGGGCGGGGTCATCGGGGTGTGAGCGGCTGGCTCAGCCCGCCGCCGAGCGGAAGACCCCCTTGGCCATGAGCGACGTCTCGCCCGCCGCCCGCCGGCGGTAGAGGCCGGTGCGCACCTCGCCGATGCCGGGGTCGGTGGGGTCGGCCTGCGCCGCCCACTCGGCCAGCTGGCAGGCGAGGCGCAGGTCGCCGGCGTCGGCGACCTCCGCGGCCCGGTCGGCGAGGCGGCGGGCGCCCCCGGCCAGGGCGGCGACCTCTGCGGCCAGGGTGGCGTCGGGGGGTGGCTTGAGGCGGGCGGGGTTGCCGTCCCACCAGCCGCCGAAGAGCCGCCAGGTGTTGCGCACCACGAACTCCGGCTCGTCGTAGAGGGGCCGCAGCCAGGGGCGCTCGAGGAGCCCGGGATCGACCCGGACGCCGTGGAGCACCTCGTCGAGGGTGGCGCCGGCGTTCATCGCCGCCACGACGTCGGCGACGAGCTGCTCGAGGGCGGTGGCCACCTCGCCGAGCACGGTGGCGATGCGGTCGCGCCCGGCGATGGGCAGCCCGTGCGCCGGCACGAGCAGCTCGGGGTCGAGGGCCAGCATCTCGCGCAGGGCGACCGCCCAACGGTCGGGGTAGCGCTGCACCTTCTGCGGGTTGCCGGCGTTCGGGAAGTTCCAGATGAGGAAGTCGCCGGTGACCACCGCCCGCCGCGCCGGGATCCAGGCCCAGGTGTGGTCGTCGGTCTCCCCCCGCTCGTGGTGCAGCTCGATGCCGTCGCCGTCGAGGGTGAGGGTGCGATCGAAGGTGGTGTCGGGGTCGAGCACGTCGTCGGGCAGGAACCGGCCCGACCCGCCGATGCCGAGGCCGCCGGCGCCGGCCAGCCACCCGAACTGCCGGGCGTTGATGGCCCGGTTCCACCCGTCGGTCGCCCGGTAGCGGGCCAGGCGGTCGGGCACCGCCCGGTGGGCGATCACCTCGGGCGGCGGCCGCCGGCCGGCGTCGGCGTCGGCGGCGAACGCGCCCGACCCACCGACGTGGTCGACGTGACCGTGGGTGTAGACCAACCGGCGCACCGGCTTGGACGACCATCCCCGGAGGGCCTCGACCACCGCCCGGCCGGTGGCCGCCCCGCTGGCGTCGAAGACGACCAGGTGGTCGCCGGTGTCGACCGCCGCGCTGTGGCTGAACGACTCGACCAGGGCCACGCCGTCGGCGAGCTCCGCCAGCTCGTTGGTGACCCGGTTCACCGGCTCGTCGGCGACGCCCGAGTCGATGACCCTCGCCGACAGCTCGAGGGGGTGCACGGGGGTGGCTGCCATCGGGCCAGCGTGCCAGGTCGGGCCCTCCGGCCGCGGTTGGGCCCCGGTCTGCTAGTCACAGGTGCCGTGGCCGGCACCCGCACCCATGTCCTCGCCATCGACCAGGGCACGACCGGCAGCACCGCCCTGGTGCTCGACCCCGACGCCCGGGTCGTCGGCCGCGGCTACACCGAGTTCGCCCAGCACTACCCGCGACCAGGCTGGGTCGAGCACGACCCCGACGACATCTGGCGGTCGGTGCTCGACGTCGCCGGCGCCGCCCTCGCCGACGCCGGCCTCCGCCCCGCCGACGTGGCCGCCGTCGGCATCACCAACCAGCGCGAGACGGTCGTGCTGTGGGACCGGCGCACCGGCGACCCCGTCGCCCCCGCGGTGGTCTGGCAGGATCGGCGCACCGCCGGCGCCTGCGACGAGCTGCGCGCGCGCGGCCTCGAGGCGTTGGTGCGCCGGCGCACCGGGCTGGTGATCGACGCCTACTTCTCGGGCACCAAGGTGGCCTGGCTGCTCGACCACGTCGACGGCCTGCGGGCCCGGGCGGAGGCGGGGGAGATCGCCTTCGGCACCGTCGACTCCTGGCTGCTGCACCGCCTCACCGGCGGTCGGGTGCACGTCACCGACCCCACCAACGCCAGCCGCACCATGCTCTTCGACATCGGCCGGCTGGCGTGGGACGACGAGCTGCTCGCCGAGCTGCGGGTGCCCCGAGCCGTGCTCCCCACGGTGGTGCCCTCCCTCGGGGTCGCCGCCGAGACCGACCCGGCCGCCTTCCTCGGCATCACCGCCCCCGTGGGCGGGGTGCTCGGCGATCAGCAGGCGGCTCTGCTGGCCCAGGCCTGCACGGAGCCGGGCTCGGCCAAGAACACCTACGGCACGGGGTCGTTCGTGCTGATGAACACCGGCAGCGCGGCCGTGCTCGACCACACCAGCATGCTGACCACCGTGGCGCTCTCGACGGCCGAGTCCACCAGCTACGCGCTCGAGGGCCCGATGTTCGTCACCGGGTCGGCCGTGCAGTGGCTGCGCGACGAGCTCGGGGTGATCACCGCAGCGTCCGACACCGAGGCACTGGCCCGCAGCGTCCCCGACACCGGCGACGTGTGGTTCGTGCCCGCCCTCGCCGGCCTGGGCGCGCCCTACTGGGACCCGTACGCGCGCGGCCTCCTGCTCGGCATCACCCGCGGCACCGGCCGGGCGCAGCTGGTGCGGGCCGTGCTCGAGTCGATCGCCTACCTGACCCGCGACGTCACCGACGCCATGCAGCACGACTCGGGCCAGCGCCTCGAGGAGCTGCGCGTCGACGGCGGCGCCGCCGCCAACCGCTGGCTGATGCAGTTCCAGGCCGACGTGCTCGGGGTGCCCGTCGACGTGCCGTTCCAGCTCGAGTCGACCTCCCTCGGCTCGGGGCTGCTCGCCGGCATCGCCGCCGGCATCTGGCCGGGCCTGGACGCCATCGCCCGGGCCCGCACCACCGCGGCGCGCTACGAGCCGCAGATGGGCACCGATGAGCGGGAGGCCCGCTTCGCCCGCTGGCACCGCGTCGTCGACCGGGCGCGCGACTGGGCCGACGACCGGTAGGGCGGGCCGGCCGGGGCCGCAGCTACGCCGCGCCCAGCTCGCTGGCGGCCAGGGCGGCGGTGGTGATCGCGGGCGCCGACAGGCCGTGGAGCTCGTAGAGCTCGGCCACGCTGCCGGACTGGCCGAAGGTGTCGACGCCGAGGGCGACGGTCGGGCACCCGGCGGCCGAGCCGAGCCACGCCATCGTCGACGACGCCGCGTCGTGCACCGTCACCAGCGGCACCCCCGGGGCGAACAGGGCCGCCAGCACCGCCGGCCGGCCCGGCACCCGCCCCTCGCGCAGCCCGCCGCGGACCGCCGCCTGCCAGCCCCGGTAGAGCCGGTCGAGGCTGCACACGTCGACCACCCGGGCGGCCACCCCCTCGTCGGCGAGCTCGGCGGCGGCGGCGATCACCTCGGGTAGCACCGCTCCCGAGGCGGCCAGCTGCACCGCCGGCCGGTCGGGGTCGGGCGCCTCGAGCAGCCGGTAGCCGCCGGCCAGCACCGCAGCCCGCAGGGCGTCGTCGCCGATCCGGGTGCGGGCCGCCTCGAACGGCGCCTGGTCGAGGGGACGGGTGGTCAACCGGAAGTAGGTGGCCCCGTCGTCGTCGCCGGGGTCGAGCACGCGGGCCACGGCGTCGGCCAGCTGCCAGTCGAGGGCGCCGGCGTAGGCCGGCTCGCAGCAGACCACCCCGGGCAGCTGCAGGCCGAGGCCGGCGGTCACCGTCGACTGGTGGGCGCCGCCCTCGGGCGCCAGGGTCACCCCGGAGGGGGTGCCGGCCACGATGAAGCGGCTGCCGCTGTAGAGGGCGTGGATGAACGCGTCGAGGCCCCGGCACACGAACGGGTCGTAGACGGTGCCGACCGGCACGAGCGGCTGGGACGACAGGTCGTCGGCGAGGCCGAGCTGGCCGAGCAGCAGGAACAGGTTCATCTCGCTGATGCCGAGCTCGATGTGCTGGCCGCGTGGTGTCTGGGCCCACTTCAAGAGGGCGTCGGGCTCGGCCCAGTCGGGCACGTCGGCGGGGGAGAAGACCCCGAGGCGGTTGATGACGCCGGCCAGGTTGGTGGAGGTGGCCACGTCGGGGGCGGTGGTCACCAGCAGAGGCGCGAGGCCCGGGTCGCGGCTGAGGTCGGTGAGCAGCCGGCCGAACGCCTCCTGGGTGGACGTGGGCCGGGTCGCCGGGCGGGGGTCGATGCGAGCCGGGACGGCGGGCGGCGTCGGCCGGTCGGGCGGCCGGCGGCGCAGCAGCTCGCCCCGGGCGGCGCACAGCGCGCCGGCGGGGGTGGTGGGGTCGAGCCGGTCGAGCTCGGTGGCCGCGTCGAGGCCGAGGGCGGCGCGCATGGCGTCGACCTGCGCGGTGGTCATCAGCGCCGAGTGGTTGCGGGGGTTGCCGGCGATGGGCAGGCCCCAGCCCTTCACCGTGTAGGCGAACACCACGCTCGGCCGGTCGGTGACGGCGTCGCAGGCGGCGAAGGCGTCGAGCAGCGACGCCAGGTCGTGGCCGCCGAGGTCGGTGACCAGGGGCCCGAGGTCGTCGTCGGCGACGTCGGCGACCGCCGCGGTCACCTCCGGCGGGGCGCCCTGCAGGAACCGGTCGCGCAGCGCCGACCCGTGCAGGGCGAACAGCGACTGGTAGTGCTCGTTCGGCATGCCGTCGATCCAGGCCCGCAGGGCGGCGCCGTGGGGCCGCTCGAACGCGGCCGACAGCCGGCGGCCGTACTTGACGGCGGCGACGTGCCAGCCGGCCGCCTCGAACTGGCGGGTGAACTGGTCGATGCGCACCCCGGGCACCACCCGGTCGAGCGACTGGCGGTTGAGGTCGACCACCCACAGCACGTCGCCGAGGCCGGCGGTGGCGGGGTCGGCCACCGCCTCCCAGATGTTGCCCTCGTCGAGCTCGGCGTCGCCGAGCAGGGCCACGAACCGCGCCGGCGGCCGGGGCCCGAAGTGGGCGTCGACGTAGCGGCGGGTCACCGCCGCGAACAGCGGGGCGGCGGCCCCCAGGCCCACCGAGCCGGTCGAGAAGTCGACGTAGGCCCGGTCGGGGTCCTTGGTGCGCGACGGGTAGGCCTGCAGCCCGCCGGCGGCGCGCAGCGTGGGGAGGGCCGAGCGGTCGAGGTTGCCGAGCAGGTACTCGATGGCGTGGAACACCGGCGACGCGTGGGGCTTGACCGCCACCCGGTCGTGGGGGCCGAGGTGGGCCAGGTAGAGGGCGGTCATGACGCTCACCAGCGAGGCGCTCGACGCCTGGTGGCCGCCGACCTTCACCCCGTCGCCGGTGTCCCGCTCATGGTTGGCGAGGTCGACCATGCGCACGGCCAGCCACAGCACCCGCCGTTGCACCTCCTCGAGGGCGTCGAGGTCGACGCCGGCGGCGGCGCGGTCGGTGGTGAGCCCGGTCACCCGTCCATCTTGGGCCCGGCGCCGCGACTTGGTGGGGCTCAGGTGGTGAGGATCGGGTCCAGCACCCAGTCGGGGTGGTCGGAGGCCAGGCGGGCGAGCACGTAGGGCGAGTCGAACGCCGCCAGCAGGGCGCCGTCATCGCGCTCGAGCACCATCGCGGAGATGTAGCCCTTCAGCGCCTCGGCGGTGGCGGCGTCGGTGCGGCGCACGGCGCGTTCGGTGACCGGGCCGAGGCGCACCTCGGCGCCGAACTCGTGGGCCATGCGGTGGGTGAACACCTCGAACTGCATCTGGCCGACGGCCGCCAGCACCGGCTCGGGGGTGGAGGGCCGGTGCAGCACCTGCACCACGCCTTCCTGCGCCAACTGGGCCACCCCACGCTTGAACTGCTTGGAGCGGCTCACGTCGACGGGCGATGCCGCGGTGAACAACTCCGGCGGGAAGGCCGGGATCCGGGGGAAGCGCACGGGCTGGTCGAGGTAGACGGCGTCGCCGATGTGCAGGCCGCTGGCGTTGACCAGGGCCACCACGTCCCCGGGCCACGCGTCGTCGACGGTCGTGCGCTCGGCACCGAAGACGCTCGTCGCGTACTTCGTGGCGAACGGCTTGCCGGTCGGTTCGTGGGTCAGGGTCATGCCGCGCTCGAAGTGACCGCTGCACACCCGCACGAAGGCCATGTGGTCACGATGCGCCGGGTTCATGTTCGCCTGCACCTTGAACACGAACCCCGAGAAGGGCGCGTCGAGGGGGCGGGGGACTCCGGCGTCGTCCAACTGGGGCGACGGGCCGGGGGCCAGGTCGACCACGGCGTCGAGGAGGTGGCGGACCCCGAAGTTGGTGACCGCCGACCCGACGAACACCGGGGTCGACTCGCCCTCGAGGAAGCTCTTCTCGTCGACGACGGCGCCGACCTCGTCGAGCAGCGCGCACTCGTCGGCGGCGCGCTCCCACGCCGGGCCGAGCTCGGATGCGGCGGTGGCCGCGTCGAGGCGCTCCTCGCCAGCGGCGGTCGACCCACGCTCGGTGCGGGTGAAGCGCACGAAGCCGCCGTCGCGCCGGTCGATCACCCCCCTGAAGTCACCCGGGTCGCCCACCGGCCAGGTGACCGGCGTGGGGCGCAGCCCGATCTGCGCCTCGATCTCGTCGAGCAGCTCGAGGGGCTCACGGCCGGGCCGGTCGAGCTTGTTGAGGAACGTGAGCACCGGCAGGTTGCGGGCTCGGCACACCTCGAACAGCTTCAAGGTCTGCGGCTCGACGCCCCGGGCGGCGTCGAGCACCATCACCGCGGCGTCGGCAGCGGCCAGCACCCGGTACGTGTCCTCGGAGAAGTCCCGGTGGCCGGGGGTGTCGAGCAGGTTGACGGTGTGGTCGCGATAGCGGAACTGCAGCACCGTCGAGCTGATCGAGATGCCCCGCTGCTGCTCGAGGGCCATCCAGTCGCTGGTGACCCGGCGACGGCCGGCGGCGGCCTTCACCGCCCCCGCCTCCTGGATCGCCCCCGCGTAGAGCAGGAACTTCTCGGTGAGGGTGGTCTTGCCCGCGTCGGGGTGGCTGATGATGGCGAAGGTGCGCCGAGAGGCGGCGTGACGGCCCACCTCGCCGGCGGTCTGGGGGTCGTGCGCCACGGTCGCGCCAGGCTACCGGCGGTGGTGGCGGCTCAAGGTCCCGGGGCCGGCTGCCGATGCGCAGACAGGAGCGGGGTCGTCGAGCCCCTGCCCGCCTCGACCCCGGAGCCAGGATTGCCCGACACCCGCGCCCGCCTGCCCCGCCCGTTCTGGCGGCTCTGGGCGAGCGCGATGAGCTCCGACCTGGGTGACGGCCTGGTGCTGGTCGCCCTGCCGCTCCTGGCCCTGACGTTGACCCACGACCCACTCCCCGTAGCCGGGGTGGCCGTCGCCGACCAGCTGCCGGCCTTCCTGCTCGCCCCGCTGATCGGGGTGTTGATCGACCGCGTCGACCGTCGGGTCGTCATCGTGACCGTGCAGGTGCTGCAGTGCGCGGTGGCCGGGGGGCTGGCGGTGATGGTGGCGCACGGCCGGGTCACCCTGCCGATGCTGTATGGGGCAGCGGCGTTGCTCGGGGCCTCGGCCACGGCCTTCTCGGTGTGCAAGAGCGTGCTCGTGCCGGCGCTGGTGCCCGACGTCGACCTCGAACGGGCCAACGGCAGGCTGTTCGTCGCCGAGGCGTCGGCGCGCGACCTCGCCGGCCAGGGCATCGGCGGCATGGCGTTCGCGGCGGGCCGGGCCGTGCCCTTCGCCGCCGACGCGCTGAGCTTCCTGGCCTCGGGCGCCCTCCTGCTCACCTGCCTGCCGCCGCGTTCGGTGGTGGTCGCCGGGCAGCCGTCGTGGCGCACCGACCTGGTCGACGGCTTCCGCTGGTTCGCCGGGCATCGTGAGCTGCAGCGCCTCGCGGCCATGGTTTGCACGTTCGCGGGCTGCCAGTCAGCCGCGTTCGCCACCTTGGCGCTGTTCCTCACCACCCAGGTGCACGCGGGGCGAGTGCTCTTCGGCGTGCTGCTCATGGTCGGCTCGCTCGGCAGCCTGTGCGGCACCGTCCTGGCCCCGCGCTTGGCGCACCGCTACGGGTCGTGGGCCGCCACCGCGATCGGCGGCACCGCCGCCGGCTACGCCTACGTGCTGCTGGCGGCCCACACGTCCCCAGTCGTCGCCGGGCTGGGCCTGGCGGTGGAGGGGTGGGCGGTGGTGGTGGGGAACGTGGCCTCCTCGTCGCTGCGGCAGCGGCTGATCCCCGACGACCTGCGCGGCCGGGTGGGCACGGTCTTCCGGATGGGGTTGCTCGGCAGCGGGGTCGTCGGGGCGGCCCTCGGCGGCCTGCTGGCCGGCGCCCTCGGCATGCGCAGCGAGATGGCCGCCGTGGCGGCAGCCCAACTGGCCATGGTCGCGGTGCTCTGCCGGCCGCGCCGGCCGGCGCTGCGGGTCGTCGCCGCACCCCGGCCGGTGCTCAGCGGCGCGGCCTGAAGCTCTCCGGCGGCCGCCGGGGGTGTCGTCGTCCGCGCCCGTCGGTGTGGCACCGTGGCGGGGCACACCCTTCTCGATGGAGGTGGCAGTGGATCGCCAGCGTGACCGGACCGTGACGCACCGCCGGGTCGACGAGCTCGAGCCCGGCGACCGGACCCTCGACTACGGCACCGTGGCCCACCGCGAGGGCCGGAAGGTGTGGTTCGACGACCGGATCGTCACCTTCCCATCGCCGTCCGACGAGGTGGGCGTCGAGGAGACCGCCGAGGGCCGCCTGCGTCGTTGACGCAGCTCGGCGGCGCGCCGCTCGCCGACCAGGGCCGCAGGCCGGGTGGTGTCAGGCCAGGGCGAGCGGCCGGAGGTCGACGGAGGTGCCGCCACCAGCCGAGCCCACGCCCAGCTGCGCGGTCAGCACCGCGATGCGCTGGCCGGCCGCGGTGCGCAGGTACACGCCGAAGCAGTGGCCGTGGTCGGCGATGCGGTCGACGAACACCGGCCCGGCCTCGGTGGCAGCGCGAAGGCGGGCGACCGTCGGGCGGTGGCAGCGGCCGAGCTCGAGGCTGCCGCCGCCGATGAGGCGCAGCTCGGCGTTCGACAGGGCCACGGTGGCGTCGTTGTCGACCGTCGACACCGGCGCACCGAGGGCGACGGCTCGCGCCGCGGCCACGAGCGACGAACGGCGCTCACCCTGCCCGGCGCGCGCGGCCCGCCACAGCCGGACTTTGAGCGACCAGCGGTCGCGGCGTCGGAGCATGAGTGGGGGCATCGGTTGCTCCATGCCTGTGTAGTTCCCCTTCCCGACCATGAATCCTCCGTGCCGTGAGTCACGTGGCATGTTCCGGTTGTTCCCGTTCATCGCCGCTCGACGCCTTCCGGCGCGGCCACCGACGGTCACCTCATCGGTGTTGGCAGGGCCCGAACGGTGCCGGAGGCGGAAGTCGGCGTCACGTCGGGCGAGCTGGTAGCGGAGTAGCTCGTCGACGAGGGCGCGCTCGCGCAGCGTGTCCCTCAGGGGACGCCCTGGGCCACCATCTCTATGGTCAATGCCGACCTCGAGGTCGGAGAACTGGCGGAGGGAGTGGGATCTGAACCCACGGGGGCTTGCACCCCAAGGCTCTTCAAGTGATGAAGAAGCCTTCCACCGGGTGGTCAGCGGTCCGCAACATCGCCTCTGAGCAGCACGTTCGCTCCTCGGCGTCCGATCAAGGCTGTGAAGAGCGAATGGCTCTATGGTCAGAATCACGGTCAGGGGCCCGTCCGCAGTCGTGTAGCCGGGCCGTTGGCGTGGTGCTCCCGGTGATCCCTCGCCACTGGCATGCCCGTTCGTTCGGTGTTCGGTCGTTACCGAACACCGAACGGATACCATCTCATCATGCGGACCCGACGGCCTGAGCTCGTTGAGGAGGGCACCGACGCCTTCCTCCACGCTCTCGCTGCGGCCGGGGTGCCGGCGGCCCCGTCGACCAGCGGGATTGTCGAGCTCACTTCCTCAGCTGGCAAGGTCCCTGTCAAGGTCATCGCTGCCTCTGTGGTCGACGGTGGACGCGCACGGTCGCTGGTCGAAGGGACCGACGGAGCCCGCAGCCCCGAGCTGACCGTGGTCGTCGCCGACAAGGTCACGGCCGAAGCTCGTGACGTGCTCCGTGGGGCCGGGGTGGGCTACCTCGACCGGCGGGGGGCGCTGTGGCTGCGGGGCGCCGGCCTGTTCATCCACAACACGACCCTGGCGCCCGGCTCCCGGTCGCACCGACCGCCGGCTGAGCCGATCCGGGGCCGGGTGGCGTTGGGTGTGGCGCTCCGCCGACTGATGGAGCCCGACGCCGTTGAGCCGATCCGGGAGGTGGCCCGGCTGCTCGGGGCGTCGCCGTCGACCGTTCACGCCGCTGCGGGTGCCTTGCGCGAGCACGCCCTGGTCGAGGCGTCCGGAGCGCCCCTCGTGCCCGACCTGTTCGACGCCGTCGCCGCCGTCTGGCGGCCGGAGCGCATCCCCGTCAGGGAGGTGCCGAACCTCGACGACATCGGGACCGAAGACGGGGTGGCCTACGTGGTGAGCGGCGACGTGGCGGCGGCGTCGGTGGGTGCTCCCATCGTGCTGGCCGGCGGCTCGGCGCCGGACCTGTACCTGGCGACCCCGGCGGCGCTCCGCCGGGTGGTGCGCCGGCTCGGCCGGTCCCCATACGACGAGCGGGCCGCCACGGTCGCCGTGGCTCCGTCACCCCTGGTGACGGCCTTCTCGTCCGCCCACCGTCTGCCTGGGCCTCCGTGGCCTGTCGCCCACCCTGTCGTGGTCGCCCTCGACCTTGCCCAGGACCGCTCCCGGGGCCGCGAGGTGCTGAGCGGGTGGACGCCTGGGGACGTGCGCCGTGTCTGGTGAGACCAGGTGGCTCGAGGGCGAGGCGACCGCATCGCTGGTGCGGGCAGCCGACGCGGTGGTCACCCATGCCGGCGTGCGCACGGCTGTCGTCGGAGGGCTGGCCGTCGCCTGCCGGCTCGCCGTGGCCCACCGGGCGACCGCCGACGTCGACTTGGTCGCCGACGAGCCGGCGCTCGTCGCCGGGGGCACGGCGGCCGGGAGCCTCGTCCAGGCCGGCCTCGCCACCCGAGTGGCCGGAAGCGAAGTGGTGCGCCTGGACGTCGCCGGCACCAGGGTCGAGCTCATCGAGACCTCGCCGGTCGGGATCGAAGAGCTCCACGACGTCGAGCCCGCAAGGGCACGGCTGTTCGTGCTCGCACACCGCTGGGCACTCGACTCGGCTACCCAGGTGCGCGTCGGCGTCGTCGGCACCGACGTGGAGGTCGACCTCCCGGTCGCCACGCCCCTCGCCCTCATGGCCATGAAGCTGCACGCCATCGAGGATCGAAGCGAGGACCGCAAGCGGGCCTCCGACGCCTGGGACCTTTTCCGGCTCATCGACCTGTCAGCAGGCACCCCGAACTTCCGCCGGGCGACCGAAGCGGCGCCGCCGACCCTGCTCGACCTTGTGGCCGAGGTCGCCGAGCGGGTGCTCATCTCGAGCGTCACCCGGACCCGGCGCTGGATGTCCGTCTACGGCGACCCGGCATGGGCTTCGGTGGCAACCGAGGAGGCTCTCGCGGACGCCGGACGGGATCTCCTCGTCCACGTACACCGACACCACTAGCGCGCTCCATATCCGTCGATCTGGCGGCGTGCCCGGCAGTGATCGTGGTGGGATGCGGACGCTCAGATGGGACGCTCGGTGCTTGCAGGAAGAACCGTGGCAGGTCCGCCTGTCAGCTTCCTCCTCCAGCGAGATAGTCCTCCCAGCGGCGCACTGCTTCTGCCTTCGTGAGTCCGGCAATCTCCGTCTCGCTGAGCTTCACCTTTCGGATCAGGTTCCGTACGAGTTTCGCGTCGAGGACTTCTCCCGCTGGGGGTGGCTCCTGCGGCTGCGGTCGCGGGGGCAGTCTGCCGCTCTCCACACAGGCCCAGAAATCTTCCTCGGAGACGGCCAGCTGGTCCCGGAGGATGGCGGCAATGAGCTTTGGATCGTTGATTTGGCCGGCTCCGTGAGACACGCGAGTCGTAAGGACCTCTCCGGTGGCCAAGGTCAGGTTGTACCGGTAGTGGTCCCCGGTCTTGCGAGAGCCCCGCGCCGTACCCTTCTTGGTCCAGCCTTCGGTCTCGACGAACCTTCGGTGGGCCGCATGGGTAAGGGGTCTCACTCGTCGCCGAAGACGACCCGGCGTAGCTCGTCGCGGTTGCCGGCGAACATGAGTACGCGTTCAACCAAGCCTGCGTTGGCCTTGTGGTTGGGAGCGAATCGCAGCTCGGTCACCCAGGCCTCCGCATAGTCGACCAGCGCGTCCAAGAAGTCCTCCTCCGCCTCGTCGTAGGACTCGCCGACTCCGTGCACCGGTACGCGCTCGATCCACATCGAGGTCTGACCGTCGGAGAAGCTCACCTTGACGTCGAAGGGGTGCTGAGCGGCGAGCGCCGAGTCGAGGACGTCGCGCTCGACGAGCACCATGGTGGAGTTTCGGCGTAGCACCGCCACCCCTCCGCTCTCAGCTCGGTCCATCAGTTCCTTGAAGTGGTCCCGAGCCTCCCGGGCCTTGAACTGGTGGGCCAAGGCGAACGAGGCATGAGGATCGGCTCGCAACGTCACAGGAAGTCACTGTACCAGCGGTACCACTGGCACGCAAGGGTCCTCTGGGCACTGCGAACTGTCCCCTGCCTGGTCGGGCGCCAGAGCGAGGCTGGGCGGCCTCGCCGTCGACCTCGCCGGGCGAGCCTGGGCCGGACGGCGATGGGGCGTTACCGCTGTTCGAGGTCCGCCCGGTCCCCGGCTTCGACACCACCGAGACACTGGCCCCCCAGACGCAGGCCTCTACCAACCGGTGAAGGCGGTGGCGCCACCCCACAGCACGGTGAGGTGCAGCTCCACCGGGGGGCCGCTGAACCCGAGAGGGCGGCCGAAGGCGGCCCGCTACGACAACGGCGGGGGCCGGCGCCGGTGGCGGTCGCTCGATCTGGGATCGACGATCGTGGAGTTGGATGCCGCGGCGCCCAGGGTCCGCTGCCGCAACGATGGGGTGGTCGTCGCGGCGGTGCCGTGGGCGCGGCCGGGGTCGCGCTTCACCCTGGCGTTCGAGCAGCAGTGCGCCTGGCTGGCCGCGCACTGCGCGGGCTCGGCGGTGGCGGAGCTGATGCGGGTGGCGTGGCGCAGCGTGACCGCGATCGTCGAGCGGATCGTCGCTGACGCGCTCGGCTCCCGCGACCTTCTCGAGGGGGTGACCCGGGTCGGGATCGACGAGCTCGCCTACCGCAAGGGGCAGCGCTACTTGCTGGCGGTGACCGACCATGACACCGGCCGGCTGATCTGGGCGGCCAAGGGCCGTGACCAGGCGACAGTGGAGGCGTTCTTCGACGCCCTGGGCCCCGAACGCGCCGCCGCCATCACGCATGTGTCG
>DASTHS010000228.1:0-9173 GCA_035718085.1 Acidimicrobiales bacterium
TGGGGCTGGACCTGGTCGCCACCGCCGAGCTGCTGCTCGCTGCGGTGCCCCACCTGCGCGCCGCTGCCGCCGACCGGCGCGCCGGAGGGGGCGACGGCGCCCCCGTGGCCGCGGTGGCGGTCGGGTCGATCGCCGGGCTGCTCCCGGTGGCCGGCGAGGCCGCCTACTCGGCAGCCAAGGCGGGGGTCACCGCCCTGGCCGAGGCGCTGCGCGCCGAGCTGCGCTCCGACGGGGTGACCGTGTCGGTGGTGAGCCCGGGGGTGGTGGCCACGGAGTTCTTCTCCCGTCGCAACGTCGGCTACCAGCGCAGCCGGCCGGCCCCGATCGGCGCCGACCGGGTGGCGGCAACCGTGGTCGACTGCATCGTGACCGGCCGGCCGTCGGCGGTGGTGCCGGCGTGGCTGGGGGTGCCCGTGCGCCTGCGCGGGCTGGCCCCCGGCCTCTACCGCGCCCTGGCCGACCGCTTCGCCTGACCGGCCGCGGGGCTCAGAGCTCGAGGCCGAGCGAGCGCACGGCGGCGACGAACTGCGCCTCGGCGACGCCCGGCTCGACCACGGCGGGCACCTTCGAGCGCTCGCTGTCGCCCAGGAAGCTGCGCACGGCCCGGGCGATCGACCCGGCCGTCGGCATGCAGGCGGTGGCGCCGCCAAGCTCGAGCTCGTGCATCAGGTTCTCGCGGCCGTGGCCGGGTACCACGTCGAGCAGCACCAGGCCCTTGCCGAGCACCCGGGCCTCCCGGCAGGTGTCGCCCGACGAGGTGACCACCACGTCGCTGGCCGCCATCAGCTCGGGCACCCGGTCGGTGTAGCCAAAGGGCAGCACCGAGGGCGCCGCGGTCGCGAGGCGCTGCAGGCGCCGGTGCATCGTGGCGTTGGTGCCGGCCACGGCGAGCACCCAGAACCCGTCGGCGGCCAGGGCCCGGGCGGCCTCGTCGAGGGGGCCCAGGCCCCAGGCCCCCGACATGAGCAGCACGCAGTCGGCGTCGGCGGGCACGCCGAGCGCCCGGCGGGCGTCGGCCTGGGGAGGCGCGGCGTGGAACTCGGGGCGCACCGGGGCGGTGACCACCTCGACGGTCGCCTCGGGCCAGTAGCGGCGCACCGACTCGCCGGCCGCCGCGGAGGTCACGAGGAACAGATCGGTGCCCTCGTGCACCCACATGCGGTGCGCGAACGAGTCGGTCATGACGACCACGGTGGCGAAGGGGCGCCCGGCCGCCCGCAGCCGCGTGGCCGCCCCGGCGCCGGTCGCGAACACCGGCACGACCAGCTGCGGGTCGAAGCGGTCGAGCTCGGCGGCCAGCGGCGCCTGCATGCGGTCGATGGCGGCCCGGTCGGCGGCGCGGGCCACGGCCCCGTCGTCGCGCAGCTGGGAGAAGTGGAAGGCGTCGTAGACGGCGGTCACCGACAGCAGCTTGCGGAACACCCAGTCACCGGCGGCGGCCCCGCCGCCGAGGAGCGCCATCGAGTCGAGCGTGCGCGACTCGACGCCGTGGCGGGCCAGGGCGGCGCTGCACGCCTCGGCGACCACGTCGTGGCCCTTGCCGAGCGATCCCGAGAGGAACAGGGCCCGTTCGAGCCTCATCGCCGGCCCGACCCGACCGGCGCCGACCCGACCGGCATGGCGCCGAGCAGCTCGTCGAGGCCGCACAGCTCCAGGGCGGCGCCGTCGGCGGCGGCGGCCAGTGCCTGCAAGGCGGCCAGCCCCACGGCGGCCGAGCCGGGCGGCGAGGACGCCTCGGAGTCGTGCAGCAGCACGACTGCGCCCGGCCGCAGGCCGCGGGTCACCTCGGCGGCGGCGGCCACCGCCCGGTCGGCGGTCGATCGGCCGGGGGCCGCCCACTCGCGCGCCCACGCCGACCACAGCACGGTCCGCAGACCCCGGCGGCGTGCGGCGGCGAGGGTGGCGCCGCTGCACTGGCCGTAGGGGGGGCGGAACCACCGCACGGGCCGTCCCGTCACCCCCTCGGTGACGGCGAGGGCGCGGTCGAGGTCGCGCCCGGGCGTCCACGGGCCGGCCAGCAGGTGGTGGCGGTGGCGGTGCCCGTGGGTGCCCACGTCGTGGCCACGGGCCACCACCTCGCGCGCCAGCGCCGGGTGCCGCTCCACCTGCTCGCCGAGCCAGAAGAACGTGGCCCGCACGCCGAGGGCGTCGAGGGCCTCGAGCACGGCGGGGGTGGCGGCCGGGTCGGGGCCGTCGTCGAAGGTGACCGCCACCCGCCTCAACGCCGGGCGGCCCCGCCAGGTGCAGAGGCCGGAGGGAAGGGTCCGGACCGGCAGCCACTGCCCGAGGCTCACCACGCTCGGCACCCAGTGCGCAGCGGCGGCGGCGCCGAGCACCCCGAGGGTGGCGGCGGCCGCCGGCGACCGGCCGGGCGCTTCGCTCACCGGGCCGCCAGCTCGGTGACCAGGGCGGCCACCACGAGATCGACCTCGGCGTCGGTCATGTCGGAGTGCACGGGCAGGCACACGTGACGGCAGCACACGTCGGCGGCGACCTCGAGCCCGGGCCGGCCGAGGTGGGCGAACACCGGTTCCTGGTGCAGCGCCCGGGCGTAGACCTCACCGGCGAGGCCCACCCCGTGCCGGTCGCGGAGCGCCGCTTTGAGCGCGGCGCGGTCGACCCCGGGGTCGAGCAGGGCCGGCAGCTTGTAGCGACACCCGACGGCGCCGGGCAGCTCGTCGAGCAGCGTCAGGCCTGCCACCCCGGCGAGGGCCTCCCGGTAGCGGTCGGCCGCCCGGCGGCGCACGGCGATGGCGTCGTCGAGGCCCTCGAAGTGCACCGCGGCGACGGCCGCCTGCACCTCGCTCATGCGCCACGCGTAGCCCATGCGCACGTGCTCTCCGCCGAAGAAGCCGGCCTTGCCCTGGTCGCGGTAGATGCGGGCCTCGGCGGCGAGGGCGTCGTCGCCGGTGGTGATCATGCCGCCTTCGGCGCCGGCGACGACCTTGGTCGGGTAGAACGACCATGCCGCCACCCTGCCCCACGACCCTGCCGGACGGCCGTCGAGCGAGGAGCCGTGGGCGTGGGCGGCGTCCTCGACCAGCAGCAGCGACCGCTCGGCGCACAGCCGGGCGATGGCGTCGAGGTCGCGGGTGAGCAGCCCGCCGATGTGCACGACCACCACCGCCCGGGTCGCCGGGGTGAGGGCCGCCTCCACGGTGGCGGCGCTCAGGCACAGGGTGGCGGGGTCGACGTCGGCGAGCCGCGGCTGGCCGCCGGCGTGCACCACCGCCGCCGCGGTGGCGAAGAAGGTGTTGGCCGGGACGACGACCTCGGCGCCTTGGAGGGGGCCGGTGCCGATGCCCGACGCCCGCAGGGCGATCTCGAGGGCGGCGGTGCCCGAGGAGGTGGCGATGCCGTGGGTGGCCCGGTGGCGGGCGGCGAAGGCCACCTCGAACGCCTCGCCCACCGGGCCGAGGGTCAGCGAGCCGGTCTGCAGCGACCGGTCGACGAGGGCGAGCACCCTGGCCCGGGCGGCCTCGTCGAAGGTGATGCGGGCCGGCGGCACCACCAGCGGCGTGCCGGGGGTCGTCGTCACGCCCCAAGCCTACGGGCCGACACCGAGGCCGGTCTCCTCCCGCCCGGGCGGCAGGCGGTCACGCGTCGGTGGCGGCGACGGTCGGCGCGTCGAGGTCGATGCGGTCGCCAGGGGCCGGGCACCCTTCGCAGTCGCGGGTGGCCCGCAGCCGTTCGGGGCCCGATCGGTGGCGGCGCTCGACGCCGCCGCCGTGGCGGTGGAACGCCCACGGGTGGTGCCGGCCGCTGCCGCCGTTGCGGCCCGCCCACTCGAGCCATCCCCACGACGCCCACCCGATGGGCACCAGCGACCAGAAGCTGATGATGCGATAGAGCAGCACGACGGTCACGGCGGTGGTGGCGGGCATGCCGTAGGCGGTCAGGAGGGCGGTGAGGCTGGCCTCCACGACCGCCAGGCCGCCCGGGGTGATGGGGATGCTGGCCGAGATCTGCGTGAGGGCGTAGGCGATCACCACGCCCCGCCACGGCACGTCGGCGTGCACCGCGTAGATGGTGAAGACGAGGGTGGCCAGGTCGGCACCCCAGTTCCACCCGGCGAGGGCCAGCGCCTCGAGCCACGCCGCCGGGGACGGCGTGACCACGCGCACCCGCGCCGAGAAGCCGTCGACGGCGCGCACCAGCCACGGCCGCCAGCCGCGGGCCCGGTCGGCGGCGGCGACCCGTGCCGCCCACCGACGCTGGAGGCGCGGTGACCGGGCGACGGCCACGACACCGGCGAGGGCGGCGACGGCGACGGCGAGCAGGGCGACGCCCAACCAGCGCAGCGGGGCGACCGGGCCGCGACTTCCGGCCAGGAACGCGCCGGCGACCACGTAGAGGAAGAGGGCGAAGCTGGCCAGCGCCCCGGCGACCAGCACGACCCATCCCGCCAGCACCCGGTCGACCGAGCGCCGCCGGAGCTGCCCCCAGATCCATCCGGCGGCGAAGGCGGCGCCGCCGGGGATCGACGTCGACAGGGCGTTGCCGGCCAGGGTGATCTCGACCATGTCGCGCAGGCGCACTCTGATGCCGCCGCAGCGCAGCAGCCACCGCTGCAGCCGTGCGAAGGCGACCATCGACGACGCCTGGAACACCACGGCGACGAGCAGCCAGCCCCACGCCGGATGGCCCAGGCGGCTGAAGGCCTGGCCGATCTGGCCGCGCCGGCTGACCGCGACGCCCACCCCGACGGCGAGCAGGAGCACCGACACGGCACGGCGGAGCCGCTTGGGCCAGCGCCGTGACCGACGGGTCGGCCCGAGCTGATCGTCGCCGCTGCCCGGTGCCGCGAGCCCGACGCCACCCTGGATCGCCGTGGCCGGCGGGCCGCCCGAGGGGGGTGCGGCCGAATGCACACGTAGAGGGTACCGGCGACACAGCGGTGTGCCGCGGGTACCCTGTCGGCTGCGCCGCGGTGGCGCGCGCCGGTGCTGCCGGTGGCCGATCGGAGGATGCACTGCCCCAGGGGAAAGAAGACGCAATCGTGCTCGAGGGCACGGTGAGCGAGGCGCTGAAGAACGCGATGTTCAAGGTCGCGCTGGCCAACGGGCACGAGGTGCTCGCCCACAACTCCGGGAAGATGCGCATGAACCGCATCCGGGTGCTGCCGGGCGACAAGGTCCAGGTCGAGATCAGCCCCTACGACCTGACCCGGGGTCGCATCACCTACCGCTACAAGTAACGATCGAGATGACGCGCCGCGCCCGAGGGCGCGGCGCTGCCGCGCCTGGGGCTGCTACGCCTCGTCCGGGGCGGCGAGCAGCCCGTTGACCGCGGCCAGCGCCGTCGCGGCGCGCACGGCCTCCTCGTAGACGGCTCCGAGGTGGCGGTCGGCGACCTCGGCGGCGACCGCCAGCGGCGGGGCGCCCAGCGAGCGCACCATCGCCGCGGGCGCCGGGGTGGGCCGGATGGGGCCCGGTGTCGCCGCGGGCGGGTCGTCGGGGCCCCAGAACCTGGCCTCGGACGCCTTCTTGCCGGCCGACGACCGGCGCCGCTTGCTCACGCCGCCTCCTCTTCCGTGCGGTCACCCACGGGCTCCTCCTCGATCAGCTCGTCGGCCGACAGGCCCAGGGCGACCCGCAGCTGCTCGGCGTCGAGGTCGCCGAGGGTGCTGCGGGCGGGCAGCACCATGCCGGCGATCTGGCGCTTGCCGGCGACGATCTCCTCGACGCGCTCGTCGACGGTGCCGGGGCAGACCAGCCGGTGCGACACGACGGTGCTGGTCTGGCCGATGCGCCACGCCCGGTCACGCGCCTGGTCTTCGACCGCCGGGTTCCACCACCGGTCGTAGAGCACGACGTGGCGGGCGGCGGTGAGGTTGAGCCCGGCCCCGCCGGCCTTGATCGACAGCACCATGGCCCCCGGGCCCCGCCCGGACTGGAAGTCGGCCACCAGTTCGTCGCGGGTGGTGCGCGACAGCCCGCCGTGGTAGCAGCCGACGGGCACACCGGTGCGGGTGGTGAGGTAGCGGGCCAGCCGCTCGCCCCACCGGGCGAAGTGGGTGAAGATCAGCACCCGCTCGCCGGCGGCGAAGACGTCGTCGACGATCTCCTCGAGCCGGGTGAGCTTCCCCGAGCGGCCGGCCAGGCCCTCGCCGGTGTCGTCGTCGCCGAGATAGGCGGTGGGGTGGTCGCAGATCTGCTTGAGGGCGGTGATGGCGGCGAGCACCTGACCCTTGCGGGCGGTGATGTCGGGGGTGAGGCCCTGGGCGATCAGCCCGTCGACCACCGCCTGGTAGAGGCCCACCTGCTCCGCGGTCATGCCACAGTGGTCGAGCTTGTCGACCTTGTCGGGCAGCTCGGCGGCGATGTCGGGCTCGAGCTTGGTGCGGCGGAAGACGAGCAGCCCGTTGAGGGCGCGCAGGGCGCCCTCGTCGCGCTCTCCCCGGTCGCGGCCGTCGCCACTGCGTCCCGAGAGCGACTCGATGAACGCGCTCCGGCCGCCGACCAGACCCGGGTTGGCCCAGTCGAGGATGGCCCACAGGTCTCCCAGGCCGTTCTCCACCGGCGTGCCGGTGAGCGCGATGCGGCTGTGGGCGGGGAGCCGGCGCAGGGCCTGGGCGGTGTCGCTGGTGTGGTTCTTGATGGTCTGGGCTTCGTCGACCGCCACCCGCCGCCAGTCGACCTTCGCCAGTGCCTCGATGTCGCGCACGGCGGTCGCGTAGGTGGTCAGCAACAGGTCCGACGACGCCGCCAGCCGGGCGATGCCGTCGCCCTCGGCCCGGCCGGGACCGTGGTGCAGGGCGACGTTGAGCGTCGGGGTGAAGCGCAGCGCTTCCCGCTGCCAGTTGGTGATCACCGCCGGCGGGCAGACCACCAGCGTCGGGCCCTCGCCCCGGTGGGCGACGAGGTGGGCGAGCAGCGTGGGGGTCTTCCCCAGCCCCATGTCCATGGCCAGGATGCCGCCCAGCCCGGCGCGCTCGAGGAACCCCAGCCACCCGGCGGCGTCGGCCTGGTAGTGGCGCAGCTGGCCCTTGAAGGCTGCGGGCGGGTCGAGCGGCGCCGGTGGCGCGCTCGTCGCGCCCCGCACGATGTCGACGGCCCAGCCGTGCCCGTCGACGCGCAGCGCCCCGCCGAGGGCGCCCCCTTCGAGGCCCACGGCATGGCGCAGCAGGGCGGCGCCCGACAGTTGGGTGATCGATGCCCGCTCGGCGAGGGCGGCCGCGGCGGCGGCCAGGTCGGCGCGGTCGATGTGCACCCACCGGCCCCGCACCTGCACCAGGGGCCGGGCCTCGGCGGCGAGCTTGGCGATGTCTGCCGCGTCCAGCTCCAGGTCGTCGAAGACCACCGACCAGCGCACGTTCGACAGTTGGGCCACGCCGACCTGCGACGGGCCGCCGGCGATGGCCTCGGCGAAGAGCCGCAGCTGCGGCGACGGCCGCCGACGGGAGACCAGGGGCAGCATGACCTCGAAACCGGCAGACGCGACGATCGGGCCGGTGTGGAACATCACCTCGCCGGCCTCGTCGCCGTCGAGCACGACCTGCCCCCGGCGCGTCGTCGGCCGGCGCAGCACGGGCAGCAGCCGCTCGAGGCGCCGCAGCTGGGCCTCCACCTGCTGGCTCTTGGTGCCCGAGGAGACCACCAGGGCGTGCTCGACCGGCAGCGGTGCCTTGTCGACCCCCGTCGCCTCCACCCGCAGCAGCCACCCGCCGTCGTCGCCGGGCGGGTCGAGGCGCACCGTCAGGTTGACCTTGGTGCCCATGGTGACCGGGGCGGCCCACCGCTTGAGGTCTTCGGCGATGCGGCCGGCGACGTCGCTGTCGGCGGTGAAGGGCCGCCCGTCGAGCCCGGAGAGCACCGCCTCGGACACCTCGCTGCGCGACGTGGCCTGGGCCACCGTGGCCGGTGCGACCAGCCGGTCGGCCCCGGCGCGCGACACGGCGTCGACCACCGCGGAGAGCACCGAGCGGCACACGCCCTCGGCCTGGGGGGCCTGCTGCAGGGCCACGACGGCCAGCGGCATGCGGGCCACCAGGTCGGCCAGGCGGTCACGACCCATCAGGGCGGGCACCCACCGCACCCGGTGGCGACCCATGCCGCTGCGGGGACCGGCTCCGGCGTTGCCGCGCAGCACGGGCACCATGTGGCCGCCCGCCACCAGTTCGGTGCCCCACACGGCGAGCTCGCCGACCCAGGCCAGGCTGGCTCCGACCTCGCCGCCGACCTGGCCGGCGCCGATGCCCACCAGCCAGCCGAGGCAGCTGCTGATCGCCGCGGCTCGGGCCTCGGCCCGCTCACCGCTCGGCAGCGGCACGGTGGCGTGGGCCTCCCACGCGATGCCGGCACCGTCGGCCTCCTTGACCAGTCGCTCGAGCTCGTCGCCGGCCAGCGGCGACGCGCCCCGGCCGCCGGCCCACACCACCAGCCGGCCGTCGGCCCACGACGCCTGCAGGCGTGGCCGGGCCGGCGGCTCGCTGTCGATGGCCGCAGGCGCCGCCGACGCCGCGGCCCCGGGGGCGGCGGCGCTGGGCACGCCTCCGTCGACCGGTTCGCCGGTGCGGCGCTCGATGGCCCGGGCCAGCGCCCGACGCTCGGCGGTGAGGTCGGCGAGCACCTGGGCGCGCTCGTCCCCGGTGAGGCGTCGTTCCAGGTCGCGCAGGGCCTCGTCGGTGTCCCAGAGGAGCCGGCGGAGCGCGCCCAACCATGCCAGGGGCCGCGCCTCGAGCACGGCGAGCTCCGCTGCAGTGGCGCATCCCGTCGCCTCGGCGACGACCGCTGCCTCCAGGTCCATCCGGTCCAGTTCCGCTTCTCCAATGTGCCGCCCCCGGCATCACGCCGACGGCTTGAGAGCACCGCCTCGGCGGCCTGCGGCCGCCGCCGGCGAGCGCCACCCGGCGCCCCTGCTCCCACCTGCGCCCAGGGTAGCGCGGCGTAGGCGGTTACCTCAGGATGCTGCACCGGCGTCGCCGGGTGGTGGCACCCGGCGGCCGGTGCTGGCGCTGGTCAGGCCCGGAACCCGCCGAAGCCGCCCCGGTAGAAGATCAGCGGCTCCCCCGCAGCCGACCCGAGGTCGACCACCGACCCCACGACCAGCCAGTGGTCGCCGGCCTCGTGCACCGTGTCGACCCGGCAGTCGACCCACGCCAGCGCCCCGGCCAGGCGGGGCGAGCCGGTGAGCGTCGCCTCCCAGCCCACCCCGGAGAACTTGTCACGTCC
>DASTHS010000229.1:0-18866 GCA_035718085.1 Acidimicrobiales bacterium
GGCAGTCGTGCCTCCCGCCGGCGGCGGCCCGGCGGCGTGCCAGACGGCGCCGTCGAGGGGTGCCCACAGCGGCGCCGCCCCCGGGCCGGTGTCGACCACGTCGGCGACCCCGCTGCCCGTCGCCGGCGGTGCCTCGGCGAGGTGCAGCACCGGGCCCGGGCCCAGGCCGGCCCGTAGGGCCAGCATCCCGGCCCTGAGGTCGGCGACCGGGGTGCTCGACGATGCCCCCCACCGGCGTTCGGCGGTGCCGGCGGCGAGCAGCCGCCTGGCGCCGCGCACCACGACCCAGCAGGCCCCGGCGGCCGCCAGGGAGGCCCCGAGGGCGGTGACCGTTGCGACTGCTCCGGGGCGGCTGAGGTCGGCGTCGGCCGGCCAGGGGTCGACCACCACCCCGGCCCGGCCGGGGGCGGCGGCGGCGAGCGACGCCAGGGCGTCGACCTCTGTGGTCGCGGCGACGCCGTCGGCCGGGAGCGGGCCGAGAGGGTCGACCACGGCGACCGCCCGGTGCGCCAACGGCCGAGGGCCCGCAGGGGCCGCCACCGGTCGCGCCACCTCGGCCCACGCGCCGACGGCGTCGGGCAGGTCACCGCCCACCCACAGTGGGTCGAGGACGATCGACTCGCCGGGCCCGAGCACGAGGCCCCCGAGGTCGGCCCACGCGGTGACCAGCCACCCGTCGGCCTTCACGACGACCTCCCCCCGGTGGGCTGCGGCACCGAGCCAGGCCACGCACCCCTGGTCGGTCGCCGCCCACGGGCCGCGCACGTCGGTGCCGGCGAGGCGGCCGTCGAAGCCCGGCTCGTCGGGTGCCCACGGCGGGGCGGTGACCCGGTGCACGGGGGCGGTCTCGACCACGACCGCCACCCGCTCGACGCGGGCGGGGACGCTGCCCCCGGCACGCAGGGAGACCCGCAGCAGCGGGCCGGACCGGTCGACGACCGCGGCGACGTCGGGCCCCCCGACGACGGTCACGTCGATGACGTCCACGACCCCCCGACGCTACCGTCGGTCGACCGCTACACCCCGGGAGGGCGACGACGTTGGCTGGACCGCTGCAGGGAACCCGCATCATCGAGCTGGCGGGCATCGGGCCCGGGCCGTTCGCCGGCATGGTGCTCGCCGACATGGGGGCGGAGGTGCTGCGGGTCGACCGGGCGCAAGCGGTGCGCCCCGGGGCGACCACGCCGGCGGGGGATGTGCTGGCCCGGGGCAAGCGATCGGTGGGCGTCGACCTCAAGCACCCCGAGGGCCGCGAGGCGGTGCTGCGCCTGGTCGCGTCGGCCGACGCCCTGATCGAGGGCTTCCGCCCGGGGGTGACCGAGCGCCTCGGGCTGGGCCCCGACGAGTGCCGGGCCCGCAACCCGAAGCTGGTCTACGGCCGGATGACGGGCTGGGGTCAGGACGGCCCCTACGCCGCCATGGCCGGCCACGACGTCAACTACATCGCCCTGTCGGGGGCGCTGTCGATGTTCGGCCGCGTCGGCGAGGCCCCCGTGCCCCCGGTCAACCTGGTGGGCGACTTCGGCGGCGGGGGGTTGCTGCTCGCCTTCGGCGTCGTCTGCGGGCTCCTCGAGGCCTCGAGGTCGGGCGAGGGCCAGGTCGTCGACACCGCCATGGTCGACGGGTCGGCGCTGCTCAGCGCCATGATCTGGGGGTTCCGGGCATCGGGCATGTGGTCCGCCGAGCGCGGCACCAACCTCCTCGACACCGGCGCCTGGTTCTACGAGGTCTACTAGTGCGCCGATGGCGGCCACCTGTCGTTCGGGTCGCTCGAACCGCAGTTCTACGACGAGATGCTGCGCCGCACCGGCCTGGCCGACGACGTCGACGGCCAGGGCCCGGTGCCGGCCCAGCACGACCGGTCGACGTGGCCGGCCATGAAGGACCGCCTCGCCGCCATCGTGGCCACCAAGACCCGCGACCAGTGGGAGGCGGTGTTCGCGGGCAGCGACGCCTGCGTGGTGCCCGTGCGCACCCTCGCCGACGCCGCCAGCCACCCCCACGTGGCCGCACGGGCCACCATCGTCGAGCTCGACGGCGTGCCCCAGCCGGCGCCCGCGCCCCGCTTCAGCCGCACCCCGGCGGAGGTGTCCGGGCCGCCGACCTTCGCCGGCGAGCACACCGACACCGCCCTGGTCGACTGGGGCTTCGACGCCGCCGAGGTGGCCCGGCTGCGCCAGACGGGGGCCATCGCCTGACGGGGCCGCGGCCCGGCGGCCCGGCGGTGCGGCGGGCCGCTCAGGCGCCGAGGGTGCGGGTGAAGTCGGGCGGCACCACCAGATCGGCGGGGGAGAGGTCGGCGATCGAGGAGTGCCCGAGGCCGAGGAGGGCGGAGTCGAGGCCGCTGCGCAGGATGTCGAGCACGTTCTCGACGCCGGCCTGCCCGGCGGCGGCCAGGCCCCAGAGGTAGGCACGGCCGATCATGACGGCGGTGGCGCCGAAGGCGAGCGCCTTGGCCACGTCGGAGCCACGCCGCACCCCCCCGTCGAGCAGCACCTCGATGCGGTCGCCGACGGCGTCGACGACCGCCGGCAGGCAACGGATCGTCGCCGGGGTGCCGTCGAGGTTGTTGCCACCGTGGTTGGAGACGGAGATGGCCGTCACGCCGATGTCGGCGGCACGGCGGGCGTCGTCGACGCGGGTGATGCCCTTGAGCATGAACGGACCGCCCCACAGCTCGGCGAGCCAGGCGACGTCGTCCCAGGAGGGAGGAGGCGTCTGCATCCACTCGCCGTACGCCCCGAAGAACGTCGGTGCCGGCTGCCCGGGGGCGGCCATGTTCGGCACGGTCAGGTCGGGCAGGCGGCGGCTCCGGGCGAAGTCGTAGAGCCAGCGGGGCCGGCGCAGCACCTCCGGGGCGAAGCCCACCATCGTCTTGAGGTCGATGGTGTCGGGGATCTTCGGGCTGCCCCAGTCGCGGCCGTGCGAGAACGACCAGTCGAGGGTGGCGATCAGCCCGACGCAGCCCGCGGCCCGGGCCCGCTCCACGCGCTCCGCGATCTTCTCCCGGGTGCCGCACCAGTAGAGCTGGAACAACGTCTGCGGGTTGGCGGCGACGACGTCTTCGACGGGCTTGGAAGCGAAGCTGCTCAGCCCCATGGCCACCCCGCGGGCGGCGGCGGCCCGGGCGACGGCCACCTCACCGTCGGGGTGCACGGCCTGCACCCCGGTGGGGGAGATCATCACCGGCATCGACACCGACTGGCCGAGGACGGTGGTCGCCATGTCGCGCTTGGCCGGCAGGCCGGCGACGTGGGGGGCCAGGCCCACCTCGGCGAAGGCCAGCTGGTTGTCCTCGATCGTCCAGCCCCGCTCGGAGCCGGCGATGAGGGCGCCGTAGACCGACGGCGGGAGCCGCTTCTTGGCCCGTCGCTGGGCCTCTGCCACCGTCTCGAACCACAGGCCTGCCATGACGCCCATGATCGCAGCCGGGCGCCCCGACCGGCTACTCGGCGCCCTCGCGCCGGCGGGTGGCTGCCCGGCGACGATGCGCCCGGTGGCGCTAACCCAGCTCCACGACCAGGCAGGTGCTGCTTCGGGTGATGCCTTCGAGGCGCTGCACCTTCGTCAGCACCGTGCGGCCGAGCTCGTCGAGCGAGTCGGCCTCGGCGCGGGCGATGACGTCGTAGTTGCCGGTGACGTCGTCGGCCTCGACGACCCCGGGGATGGAGCGGACGGCGGCCACCACGTCGGCCGCCTGCCCCACCTCGGTCTGGATCAGGACGTACGCCCGGATCGTCACCGCTGCTCGGAGGCAGCCTGGTCGTCGAGCCGGCCGCGGAGCTTGTCGAGCTCGGCACGCAGCTCTTCCGGCACGCCCTCGCCCAGGTCGTCGAAGTGCTCGGCGATGCTGGGGACCTCGGAGCGCCACCCCTCGACGTCGACCCGGAGCAGTTCGGCCATGTCGTCGGCGCTGAGGTCGAGGCCCTCGGTGGGCAGCGCGTCGGCCGTCGGCAGGTAGCCGATCGGCGTCTCGACGGCCCCGCCCCGACCGGCGCAACGCTCGAAGACCCACTCGAGCACCCGGCTGTTGTCGCCGAAGCCGGGCCAGAGGAACTTGCCGTCGGCGTCCTTGCGGAACCAGTTGACGTAGAACAGCTTCGGCAGCTTCTCGGGGCTGGTGGCGGCGCCGACGTCGAGCCAGTGCTGCAGGTAGTCGGCCATGTTGTACCCGCAGAACGGCAGCATCGCGAAGGGGTCGCGGCGCAGCTTGCCGACGGCGCCGGCCTGCGCCGCCGTGGTCTCCGACGACATGATCGACCCGAGGAACACCCCGTGGGTCCAGTCGAACGCCTCGGTCACCAGCGGCACCACCGTCGAGCGCCGACCACCGAAGAGGATCGCCGAGATCGGCACCCCGGCCGGGTCCTCCCACTCGGGGGCGATGGCCGGGTCCTGGGAGGCGGGAGCGGTGAAACGGGCGTTGGGGTGGGCGGCCGGGGTGTCGGACGCGGGCGTCCAGTCGTTGCGCTTCCAGTCGGTGAGGTGCCCCGGCTTCTCCTTGGTCATGCCCTCCCACCACACGTCGCCGTCGTCGGTGAGGGCGGTGTTGGTGAAGATGCAGTTGGCCGACAGGGTCAGCATGGCGTTGCGGTTGGTCGAGTCGTTGGTGCCGGGGGCGACGCCGAAGAACCCGTACTCGGGGTTGATCGCCCGCAGCACGCCCTCGTCGTCGAACTTCATCCAGCAGATGTCGTCGCCGACGGTCTCGACCTTCCAGCCGGGGAGCGTCGGGATCAGCATGGCCAGGTTGGTCTTGCCGCAGGCGGAGGGGAACGCCCCGGTGACGTAGCGCGCCTCGCCCTGGGGGCTGGTCAGCTTCACGATGAGCATGTGCTCGGCCAGCCACCCGGCGTCGCGGGCCATCACCGACGCGATGCGCAGGGCGAAGCACTTCTTGCCGAGGAGGGCGTTGCCGCCGTAGCCGGACCCGTACGACCAGATCTCCCGGGTCTCGGGGAAGTGGGTGATGTACTTCTGGTCGGGGTTGCACGGCCAGGGGCTGTCGGCCTGGCCCGCCTCGAGCGGCGCGCCGAGGCTGTGCACACAGGGCACGAACTCGCCGCTGTCCCCGAGCACCTCGAGGGCGCCCTTGCCCATGCGGGTCATGATGCGCATCGACACCGCCACGTACGGCGAGTCGGTCAGCTGCACCCCGATGTGGGCGATGGGCGACCCGAGCGGCCCCATCGAGAACGGCACCACGTACATGGTGCGGCCCTTCATCGCCCCCCGGTAGAGGCCGCGCAGGATCTCCTTCATCTCCGCCGGCGCCTTCCAGTTGTTGGTGGCGCCCGCGTCTTGCTCCCGCTCCGAGCAGATGAACGTGCGGTCCTCGACCCGGGCGACGTCGCCGGGGTCGCTGGTCGCCCAGTAGCTGTTCGGCCGCTTCGCCTCCGACAGCTTGGTGAAGGTGCCGGCGTCGACGAGCTGCTGGCAGAGGGCGTCGTACTCCTCGGCGGTGCCGTCGCACCACTCGACGCGGTCGGGGCCGAGGAGCTCCGCCCACTCGTCCACCCAGGCGAGCAGGCCCTTGTGGTTGGTGAGGGGCGTCGACGAGGTCACAGGCGAGGGTTCCTTTCGGGCCGGAGGTGAGCCTTGGGGCTGGTCGTCGGGCCACATACCCGGCAACTGCAGCGCAAGAACCCTGGGGCGGTGCACCTACGCTGCGCTCAGTGGCAAACCGTACCGGCTGCCCCTCCGCATGAGCGAGTTCGGGGTGATCGCCGCCCTGCACGCCGCGCTCGTCGCGGCGGGGGCAGGCCCCGACGCCGGCGACGTGGGCATCGGCGACGACGCTGCCGTGCTGGAGTGGCCCGCCGGTGGCCCCCTGCGCCTGCTGGTGTGCTGCGACGCGGTGGTCGCCGGGGTGCACGCCGACCTGGCCCTCACCGGCCTCGACGACCTGGGCTGGAAGGCGCTGGCCGCCACGGTGAGCGACGTGGCCGCCATGGGCGGGCGCCCCACGTCCGCGGTGGTCACCGTGGCCGCTCCCCCCGGCTGTGACCTCCCACTGCTCTACGCCGGGCTGGGCGCCGCGGCGGCCGCCACCGGCTGCCCGGTGGTCGGCGGTGACCTGGTCGGCGCCGGGCAGCTGGTGGTGTCGGTCACGGTCACCGGCGTCGTCGACGGCGCCGCCGTGCTGCGCTCGGGGGCGTCCCCCGGCGACCGGCTGTGGCTGACCGGGCCGCTCGGCGGCGCGGCCGCCGGCCTCCGGCTGCTGCGCGCCGCGCTCGACGCGCCAGCGGGACCAGCGCCGGACGCCGCCCTGGCGGCGGCCCACGCCCGCCCGGTGCCCCGGCTGGCCGAGGGGCGGGCGGCCCGGGCGGCGGGGGCGACGGCCATGATCGACGTCTCCGACGGCCTGGGCGCCGACCTCGGTCACCTCCTCGACGCCTCGGGGGTCGGCGCCGAGCTCGACGACGTGCCCGTGCGGGCCGGGGCCACCCTCGAGGAGGCGGTGGGCGGCGGCGACGACTACGAGCTGCTCTTCGCCGCCCCCCCCGACGCCGGCGTGGCCGAGGCGTTCGCGGCGGCCGCCCTGCCGGCGCCGCTGCCGATCGGCCGGGTGGTCGCCGGCCGGGCGGCGGCGACCCTCGGCGGCCGGCCCTTGCCACGCGCCGGGTGGGCCCACGCCGTCGGCCCCTGACCGCCGCCGGGCCCGCGGTCGACTGACGCCCGACCCGCCGAGGGCGGTTTTCGCTCAAGTGCGAAGTGGCGCGCACCGACCCATCGAGCATGAAGGCCGAGGCGAACCTGCCCACCTCGACGACGCCCGCCCGTCTGGCCGACGCGCTGGCGGCCGCGGACGGCGGGCAGGTGATGGCCGACGTGGCCGCCGCCCGGGCCGGGGCCGGGGCCGCCGAGGTCATCGGCCAGCTGGTGCTGCCAGCCGTGCGCGAGCTGCGCCGCCGGGCCCGCCACGGCGAGATCGACCCCGTCGTGCTGGCCGCCGGCACGTCGCTGGCCCGGCGCGCCCTCATCACCGCCGGCGACGCGGCAGGCGGCCCCAAGCCGGGGCAGCGCAACGTGGTGGTGGCGGCCACCGACGGCGACGGCAGCCTGGAGGCCGAGGGCCTCTACGAATCGCTGGTGGCCGCCGGCCACCCCGCCCAGCTGCTGGTCGCGGTGACCGAGCCCGACGCCCTGCAGCGCCACCTGACCGGCCTGCGCCCGTTGGCCGTCGTCGCCGCCGCCGCAGACGCCCGCACGCTGCCCTCCATCGCCGGGCTGGCGGCGGTGGCCGGCCGGGCCGGCATCCCCCTGCTGGCCACGGGGCCGGCGTTCGGGCCCGACGGCGGCCGGGCGGCGCGGGTGGGGGCGACGTCGTTCGCAGGCGACCCGGTCGCCGTGCTGGCCGTCGTCGCCCGCTGGCAGGCGGGCGGGGGCGCCCTGCCCATGAACGTGGAGGAGCCGGCGGAGGCGGCGCTGGTGCGCGCGGCGTGGCCGGCGATCGTCATGGCCGCCGCCGGCACGGGCGGCCCCGACGAGGCCTGGGCCCAGGCGACGGTCCGCGGCCTCGGCGACGTGCTGCTCGCGGCGATGTGGGCCGGCGACGCAGCCGTGCTGCTCGAGTGGCTGGGCGACGAGCTGGCCGGCCCCGACCGCACGCACGTGCGTGACGTCCACATGATCGGGCTGCTCGACGCCGTCGCCGGCGCCCTGCCTGCGTCGATGGCCGCCGCGGGCCAGATGCTCTCCGCCGCCCGCGACGACCTGCACCAGCGGCTGCTCCGGCCCGGCCGCCCGGCGCGGTCGCTGACCTCGCTGGCCGACACCATGCCCCCCGAGCCGCCGGGCGGCGGCCTGGCCGCCGCGGTCAGCCCCGGCGCCCGACTCGCCGCCGTGCCTGCCGGGCCGGCGATCAGCGCCGCCCCGGTGGCCCCGGCGCCCGTCCCCGCCCTCGGCAGCCCGCTGGCCGCCCAGGTCGGCGCCGCGCCGGACGCCGGCCGGGTCGGTGCTGGCCCGGCCGGTCCCGGCGGCGGTGCGGCCGCGACCCCGGGGCCCGCCGCCGGGCAGGCCGTCGCCGACCTGCTGCTGCTCGGCGGTCTGTCGGTGCAGGCGGCCGCCGCTGTGGTGGCCGTGCCCCAGCCGGGGGGGCGCTGGAGCGCCCTGGCCAACGGCGTCGACGTCAAGGAGGCGCTCAACGACCCGCTCCTCTGGAACGCCATCGCCGCCCGGCGCGAGCCGCTCGAGATCGCCGACCTGGCGGCGCACCCGGAGCTGGGTCGTAGCCCCATGGCCGGGCGGCCGGTGTCGATGCGTTGGGCCTACGGCACGGCGCTGCGGGCACCCGACGGTTCGGTGGTGGCCGTCTACTGCCTGCTCGACCGCTGGCTGCGGCAGGTGACCCGCCGCGAGCAGAAGGCACTGGCGTCCGGTGCCCGGCTGCTCACCGCGCAGCTGTTGGCGCTGCGCCCGTCTGCCACCCCCTCGACGCCCGACCCCGCCGGGCCTCGGGGCGTGCCGGAACGGCCCCGGCGGGGGGCGCCGCTGCCCGAGGGCCAGCAGCTGCTCCGCAGCCACGAGGTGGCCCAGCTCTTCGACGTCACCGAGCGCACCGTCATCAACTGGGCGTCCGCCGGCAAGCTGCCGAGCCTCCGGACGATGGGCGGCCACCTCCGCTTCCGGAGCGAGGACGTGCACGCCCTGCTCACCACCCGGCGCACCGGCAGCTGACCCGGCCGCCCGCCGGCCACGGGCGCGACAACGAGAAGGGCGCCGGCAACCCGGCGCCCTTCCTCCGCGTCTGGACGCTGCCGCGCCTGGGATCAGGGAGCGGCGGTGCGGGTGACCTTGGTGACCTTGCCGGCGCGGATGCACGACGTGCACACGTGCAGCCGGCGCGGCGACCCGTTCACCAGCGCGCGGACCCGCTGGATGTTCGGGTTCCACCTGCGCTTGGTGCGCCGGTGGGAGTGGCTGATGCTCATACCGAACGAGGGGTGCTTGCCGCACACCTCACAGACCGATGCCATCGTCGGAGACAACCTCTTCTTCGTGGGCGCCGCCGGCTCGAGGGCGCCGGGCCGCAGGCCGGGTGGGCCGAGCGACGAGGTTAGCATCCGCCCATGCAGACGCTGGAGCGCCTGGCGGCGCGCGACCTCGTCGCCGTGGTTGAGGCGTTCCGTGACGCCCTGCGGGCGCACCAGGAGCGCATCAACCGCCTCAATGTCTATCCGGTGCCCGATGGCGACACCGGCACCAACATGGCGTTGACGCTGGAGTCGGTGCTCGAGGGCCTCGCCGAGGCCGGTGACGACCTCCCGGCGGTGGCCAAGGCCATCAGCCACGGTTCGCTCATGGGGGCCCGGGGCAACTCCGGCGTGATCCTCAGCCAGATCCTCCGGGGCCTGGCGACGACGTTCGGTGCGGCGGGGGGTGTCGACGCCGCCGTGCTCCGCGACGGCCTGGCCGCGGCGCGCGACGGCGCCTACAAGGCGGTGCAGAACCCGGTGGAGGGCACGATCCTCTCCGTGGTCGCCGCCGCCGCGGAGGCCGCCGCCGCCTCCGACACCGACGACCTTGGCGCCCTCGTCGCCGAGGTGCGCGACGCGGCCGCCGCCGCGTTGGAGCGCACCCCCGAGCAGCTGCCGGTGCTCAAGCAGGCCGGCGTGGTCGACTCCGGCGGCAGCGGGCTGCTGCTGCTCTTCGACGCCCTGGCCCACGTGGTGAGCGGCACGCCGCTGCCCGAGCCCGACGCGTCGGCCGCACCGGCCGCCACCAACGCCCAGGGTCGGGGGCGCGCCGAGGGCGGCGACGACCACGACGACCTGCGCTACGAGGTCATGTACCTGCTGGAGGCCCCCGACGCCGCCATCGACAGCTTCCGGGGCGTGTGGGCCGGCCTGGGCGACTCGATCGTGGTGGTCGGGGGCGACGGCATCTGGAACTGCCACATCCACACGGCCGACATCGGCGGCGCCATCGAAGCGGCGCTGGAGGTGGGCCGGCCGCGCAAGATCCGCGTGACCGACCTGTGGGAAGAGGTCGAGGAAGAGCGCTGGGTGCGCGAGGCCGCCGCGGGTGGCGTCCCCGAGGCGCCGCCCGAGCCCGTCGGCTGCGCGGTGGTCGCCGTGTGCACGGGTGAGGGCATCCGCCGCATCTTCCGCTCCCTCGGCGTGTCGACGACGGTGACCGGCGGCCAGACCATGAACCCCTCGACCGCCGAGCTGCTCGAGGCCATCGCCGCCGCCCCCGCCGATCAGGTGGTGGTGCTGCCCAACAACAAGAACATCGTGCCCGTCGCCGAGGCCGCCGCCGCCCAGGCCGCCAAGGCGGTGCGGGTCGTGCCGACCCGTGGCGTGCAGGAGGGCTTCGCCGCCCTCCTCGAGTACGACCCGGAGGGCGCCGTCGACGACGTGGCCGCCCTGATGGCCGACAGCGCCGGGCGGGTCGTCGCCGGCGAGGTCACCGTCGCCGTGCGCGACACCACCGCCGAGGTCGGCCCGGTGCGCGCCGGTGACTTCATCGGCCTGTCGCGCTCGGGCATCGAGGCGGTGGGGGCGTCGGCCTCCGAGGCGGCCATCGGGCTGCTCGACCGGCTGATCGACGCCGGCCACCACGAGATCGCCACCATCATCGTCGGCGAGGGGGCGGCGGCCGCCGACACGCGCCGCATCACCGAGTGGCTGGCCGAGCACCACCCCGACGTGGCCACCGAGCTGCACCAGGGCGGCCAGCCGCTCTACCCGTACCTCCTGTCGATCGAGTAGCCGGCGCCGTCGCCCCCCGTCGGTAGCCTCGGCCGGGCATGGCCGCCCGCACCCTCGCCAGCCTGGCTGACGTGCCGGTCGACACCCTGGCCGCCGTGCGGGCCCACCGCGGCGTCCGGGGGGCACCGCCGGGCGCCGAGGCCCTGGCGGTCGTCGGCATCGAGACGGTGCTCGACCTGCTCACCCACTACCCCCGCCGCTACGTCGACCGGACCGTCACCGAGGGCATCGGCGACCTGGTCGAGGGGGCCGACGCCGCCGTGCTGGCCACCGTGCGCCACGTCACCTCCCGGCGGACCCGGGCCGGCCGGGCGCTGGTCGAGATCGACGTGTTCGACGGGCGCGGCTACCTCAAGTGCACGTTCTTCAACCAGGCGTGGCGCGCCCGGCAGCTGCCGGTGGGCACCGAGGCGGTGTTCTCCGGCAAGGTCGAGCGGTTCAAGGGCCGCATGCAGATGACCAACCCGCTGGTCGACCTGATCGGCGACCGCACCGGCCGCATCGTCGCCATCTACCCCGAGAGCGAGAAGGCCGGCCTGTCGAGCGCCGACCTGGCCGACATGGTCGCCGAGGCGCTCGTGGTCGCCGGCGACGTGGTCGACCCGCTGCCCGACGACCTGCGCGCCGCGCACGGGTTCGCGGGGCGGGGGTGGGCGCTGCGCCAGACGCACTTCCCCGACACCATGGCCGACGCCTACGCGGGCCGTCGCCGCCTCGGGTTCGACGAGCTGCTGCGACTGCAGCTGGTGCTGGTGCTGCGCAAACGCCAGCTGGAGCGGACGGCGTCGGGCATCCGCCACGTCGTCGACGGGCCCCTCGTCGAGCGGTGGCTGGCCGGCCTGCCCTACGAGCTGACCGGCGCCCAGCGCCGCGCCATCGACGAGATCCGTTCCGACCTGGCCGCCGCCCACCCGATGCACCGGCTGCTGCAAGGCGACGTCGGCGCCGGCAAGACCCTCGTGGCGGTGGCCGCCCTGCTCACCGCCGTCGACGGCGGCCACCAGGGGGCGCTGATGGCGCCGACCGAGGTGCTCGCCGAGCAGCACGCCGCCGGCGTCGGCGCCCTGCTCGACGGGCTGAAGGTGCCTGCGGCGGCCGGCACCCTCTTCGCCGAGCGGCCCCTCGAGGTGCGCCTGCTCACCAACCGCACCGGCGCAGCCGAGCGGCGCCGGCTGCTCGCCGCCCTCGCCGAGGGCTCCATCGACGTGCTCATCGGCACCCACGCCCTGCTCACCGAGTCGGTGGCCTTCGCCGACCTCGGCGTCGTGGTCATCGACGAGCAGCACCGCTTCGGCGTCGAGCAGCGCGCCGCCCTGCGCGACAAGGGCGACGGCACGGCCATGCCCGACGTGCTGGTGATGACCGCCACCCCCATCCCCCGCACGGCGGCGATGACGGTGTTCGGCGACCTCGACACCACCGTGCTCGACGAGCTGCCGCCCGGCCGCACGCCGATCACCACCACCTGGGCGCGCGGCCCCCTCGAAGAGGCCGCCGCCTGGGAGCGGGTGCGCGCCGAGGTGGCCACCGGTCGCCAGGCCTACGTCGTGTGCCCGCTGGTCGAGGGCTCGGAGAAGGTGCAGGCCCGCTCCGCCGCCGAGGAGGTCGAGCGCCTGGCCGCCAGCGAGCTGGCGGGCCTGCGCCTCGGCCTGCTGCACGGCCAGCTGCCGGCGCCGGAGAAGGAGGCGGTCATGGCGGCGTTCCGCGCCCGGCAGCTCGATGTGCTCGTCGCCACGACCGTGATCGAGGTGGGCGTCGACGTGCCCAACGCGACGGTGATGGTCATCCTCGACGCCGACCGCTTCGGCATCGCCCAGCTCCACCAGCTGCGCGGCCGGGTGGGGCGGGGGGCGGCCCAGTCGTGGTGCTACCTGCTGGGCGAGGGCCTGAGCGCCGACGGCGAGGCGCGCTTAGGTGCCGTGGCGTCGACCACCGACGGGTTCGCCCTCGCCGAGGCCGACCTGGAGCTGCGCGGCGAGGGCACCATCCTCGGCACGCGGCAGAAGGGCGCCACCGACCTCAAGCTGGCGTCGCTGCGCCGCCACAAGAAGACCGTGCAGCTGGCCCGCGACGTGGCCTTCGCCCTCGTCGACGCCGACCCCGGCCTGGCTCACCACCCCCTGCTCGTCGCCGACATCGCCGCCCTCGTCGACGACGACGACCGCGAGTACCTGTTCAAGAGCTGAGGGGCAGGTCGTCGGGTGGCTCGGGCATGATCGTGTCCCACCGGTCGAGGCAGTCGGCGCAGCGGTAGGTGAGCAGGTCACCGGGGTAGGGCGGGTCGTCGTCTGGCCAGCTGGTGAGCAGGTGGGCGGTGCCCCCGCAGTCGACGCAGGTGATGGTCTCGTCGGGGGGCAGCGGGCGGGGCACGCCCCCCACGGTACGGTCGGGCCATGCGGGTGGTCGCCGGTGAGCTGGGCGGCCGCCGCCTGGTCGCCCCGCCGGGGCGGGGCACCCGCCCCACCGCCGACAAGGTGCGCGGCGCGCTGTTCAGCAGCCTGGCCAGCCTGATCGACCTCGAGGGCGCCGTGGTGGTCGACCTCTTCGCCGGGAGCGGGGCGCTCGGCATCGAGGCGCTGAGCAGGGGAGCGGCCACGGCCACCTTCGTCGAGCTCGACCGTAGGGCCGCATCGGTGATCACCCGCAACCTCGCCACCCTGGGGCTGCAGTGGGCCACCCCTGACCGGCCGCGGGCGGCCGTGCGCACCGCCGACGCGGTGGCGCTGGCCGCGGCCCCCGAGGTGGCCGGCGCCGACGTGGTCTTCGCCGACCCGCCCTACGCCTTCGACGGTTGGCCCCGCCTCCTCGCCCACCTGGCGGCGGGTGGCTTCGCCGGGCTGCTGGTCGCCGAGACCGGCGGCCCCCTCGACCTGCCCGCGGGGTGGGATGCCCTTCGCCGGAAGGCCTACGGCAGTACCGTGGTCACCATGGTGCGCCCCGCGACGGGGGAGCGGTCGTGAGGACCGCGCTCTTCCCCGGCTCGTTCGACCCCTTCCACAACGGGCACCTCGAGATCGTCGAGACCGCGGCGAAGCTGTTCGACCGCGTGGTCGTGGCCCCCGTGCGCAACCCGCAGAAGACCGAGGCGCTCTTCAGCCTCGCCGAGCGCCAGCAGATGATCGCCGACTCGGTGTCGCACCTCGACAACATCGAGCTCGACAGCTTCTCGAGCCTGGTCGTCGACCTGGCCCGCGCCGTGCGGGCCGACGTGATCGTCAAGGGCCTGCGGGTCGCGTCGGACGCCGAGGGCGAGCTGATGCAGGCGCAGATGAACAAGTCGGCGTCGGGCATCGAGACGCTGTTCATCCCCTGCTCGTCGGAGTACTCGTTCATCGCCAGCAAGTACGTGCGGGAGTTCGCCCGCTTCGGGGGCGCCGACCGCATCGGCCCGATGGTGCCGGGCCCGGTGTTCGCGAAGCTGAAGGAGAAGTTCCCGGCGTGAGCGCCCTCGGCGGCCCGCAGGTCGACACCGAGGCGCTGCTGCGGCGGGTGATCGACATCCTCGAGGGCACCCGGGCGCTGCCGCTGTCGTCGTCGGTCAAGCTCGACAACAAAGACGAGGTGCTCGAGCTGCTCGAGGAGGCCGTGGCCCGCCTGCCCGAGGAGGTGCGCAGCGCCCGCTGGCTGCTCAAGGAACGCGACGAGCACCTCGAGAAGGTGCGTCGGGAGGCCGACGACATCATCGACGCCGCCCGGCAGCAGGCGTCGCGCATGGTGCAGCGCACCGAGATCGTGCGGGAGGCCAGCCACACCGCCCGCCGCACCGTCGAAGAGGCGCGCGACGAGGCCCGTCGGCTCCGCCTCGAGGCGGAGGATTACTGCGACCAGAAGCTGGCCGCCTTCGAGATCGTGCTGGAGCGCACCCTCAAGACCGTCAACGCCGGACGCCAGAAGTTGGCCGTGACCCCCTCGCCGCTGCCGCCCGACACGCCGATCGGGGTGGTGCCCGGCGACGACGAGCTGGCCCGCGCAGAGGCGTTCTTCGACCAAGAACAGGCATGACCCGCTCGCCGTGGCTGGTGCCCGTCACCGCCATCCGGCGCACCCCCGGCGCCCGCCAGGCCGAGCACCGCACCGGTGCCATCGGTGAGCTCGTGGTCGCCGGCAGCCGGGTGCCCGCCGACGCCGAGGCGAGCGCCGACGTGGTGCTCGACGTCATCGACGGGGGCATCGAGGTCGGTGGCAGGGTCGCCGCCCCCTGGGTCGGCGAGTGCCGTCGGTGCCTGCGCCCGGTCACGGGGTGCCTCGACGTGGCCGTGCGCGAGCTCTACCGCCCCCACGCCCGGGAGGTGGGCGGTGACGCCGACGAGGAGACCTACCCCCTCGCCGGTGAGCTGCTCGACCTGGCCCCGATGGTGCGCGATGCCCTGCTGCTGGAACTGCCGCTGGCCCCCCTCTGCAGCGACGACTGCGCCGGGCTGTGCCCCACGTGCGGGGCGCTGCTGGCCGACGGGCCCTGCGGGTGCGACCACCGGCCGGCCGACCCCCGTTGGAGCGCGCTCGACGCGCTCGGGGATCCCGACGGGGTCTGAGACCTGCCGGGCTGCACGCCGGCCCGCCAGCCCGTAGACTGCTCCAGCCGTGCGCGCGCCCGCCGCGGCGCGCCCGCGCCCCCGCCTCGACCCCGGAGACCACTGATGGCCGTCCCCAAGAAGAAGACCTCCAAGGCCAAGAGCCGCAGCCGCCGGGCCAGCGCCTGGCGCATCAGCGCCCCGGCGCGCAGCATCTGCCCGCAGTGCCACCAGGCCAAGCTGCCCCACGTCGTGTGCCCCACCTGCGGCTGGTACCACGGCCGCCAGGCGATCGACGTCGGCTAGCCCCGTGCTGCCCATTGCGGTCGACGCCATGGGCGGCGACCGAGCGCCCGCCGAGATCGTGGCCGGCGCCCGCCAGGCCGCCGAGGCCGGCCACCCCGTCGTGCTCGTCGGCGACCCGGCGCGCCTCGGTGACACCGGCGGGCTGGAGGTGATCGCCGCCAGCGAGGTGATCGAGATGCACGACGACCCGGCCAAGGGCGTGCGCACCAAGAAGGACTCCTCCCTCGTGCGCGCCGCCGAAGCCGTGCGCGACGGGCGCGCCTCGGCCATGGTCTCGGCGGGCAACACCGGCGCGACGATGGCCAGCGCCCTGCTGCGCATGGGCCGGCTCAAGGGGCTGGCCCGCCCGGCGATCGCCACGCCCATCCCCGTCCCCGGCACCACCCCGACGGTGGTGCTCGACGCCGGGGCCAACGCCGAGTGCGCCGCCGCCTGGCTGGTGCAGTTCGCCCAGATGGGCTCGGTGTTCGCCAGCCAGCGCTACGGCATCGAACGCCCGCGTGTCGGGCTGCTGTCGATCGGTGAGGAGGACGGCAAGGGCAACCCGCTGACCAAGGAGGCCGGCGCCCTGCTGCGCGGCGGGGCGGCGGGACCGGCGGTCGACTTCATCGGCAACGTCGAGGGACGTGACGTGATGACCGACACCGTCGACGTGGTGGTCACCGACGGCTTCACGGGCAACGTGGTGCTCAAGACCCTCGAGGGGGCGATGCGCTTCGCCATGCGCTCGGTGCTCGCCAGCTTCGAGACCGACGACGAGACCCGGGCGGCGGGCACGGTGCTGCTGCCGGCCCTGCTGCCCTTCGCCGCCGAGATGGACCCCGACACCACCGGCGGGGCCGTGCTGCTCGGCGTCAAGGGCGTGTGCGTGATCAGCCACGGCTCCTCGAGCGCGACCGCCATCGTCAACGCCGTGGGCGTCGCCGCCGCCGCGGTCGCCGACGGCCTGGTCGACCGGCTCGCCGGCGCCATCACCCCGATCGACGCCTCGCCGAGCGCGACGGCCACGACCACCACGACCACGACGACCGACACCACCGCTGGAAAGGAAGGCGCGAGTGCCCGCTGAGACCCACGTGACCAAGGGCCCCATGGGCCGACCCGAGGTGCTCGAGCTCGTGCGCGGGTGCCTGGCCGACATCCTCGAGATCGACCCGTCGTCGATCGCCGAGAGCGCCAGCTTCGGCGACGACCTCGGCGCCGACTCCCTCGCCCTCATCGAGCTGGTGGAGGCCCTGGAGGAAGAGCTCGGCGAGCGCACCGTCGGCTTCCACATCGACGACGAAGACCTCGAAGACCTGAAGACGGTCCGCGACGCGGTCGACTACGTCGTGGCCAAGCTGGACGCCGCCTGAGCACCGACACCGACACCGCCGCCGCCCCCCGGGCTGCGCTCGCCGACCGCCTCGGCTGGGAGGTCGGCGACCACGCGCTGCTCGCCCAGTCGCTCGCGCACCGGTCGTGGTGCGCCGAGCACCCCGAGCAGGCCAGCAACGAGCGCCTCGAGTTCCTCGGCGACTCGGTGCTCGGCCTGGTCGTCACCGACCACCTGTTCCGCAGCTACCCGGAGATGCCCGAAGGCGAGCTGGCGAAGGTGCGCGCCGCTGTCGTCAACTCCGCCCCCCTCGCCGTGGTGGCGGCCGACCTGGGCGTCGGCGACGCCGTGCTGCTCGGCAAGGGCGAGCGCCAGTCGGGCGGCGACGAGAAGCCGTCGATCCTGGCCGACGCCATGGAGGCGCTGCTCGGCGCCGTCTACCTCGACCGGGGCTGGGACGCGGCTGCGGCCACGGTGATGGCGCTGCTCGGCGAGCGCATCGACGAGGCCGCCGCCGGGCCCGGCGGCCACGACTACAAGACCCGCCTGCAGGAGCTGTGCGCCCGCCGCTACGACGCGCTGCCCTCCTACCGCATCGCCGAGGAGGGCCCCGACCACGCCAAGCACTTCGAGGCCGAGGTGACCGTCGACGGCCGGGCCCTCGGCACCGGCAGGGGGCGGAGCAAGAAGCAGGCCGAGCAGGCCGCCGCCCGGCGGGCGTGGGAGCACCTCCAGGCCAGCGGCGAGCTCGAGCCGGCCTGACCGGCCCCACCGTGCCCGAGCTGCCCGAAGCGGAGACGGTGCGCCGGGGGGTCGCCGCCGCCTTCACCGGCCGGCGCATCGCCGCGGTCGACGCCACCGGGGTCCGCAGCACCCGCCGTCACCCGACCCCGGCCCACTTCGCCGAGCGGGTGGCCGGCCGCACCCTGACCGGCGTGCGGCGGGTGGGCAAGTTCATCGTCGCCGGGCTCGACGACGGCGGCGCCTTCGTCGTGCACCTCGGCATGAGCGGGCAGCTGGTGCGCGCCACCGCCCCGGACGTCCCCCGCCCGGCCCACACCCACGTGGCGTGGCGCTTCGACGACGCCGCGGCCGGTGAGGAGCTGCGCTTCGTCGACCCCCGCACCTTCGGGCAGGTGTGGGCCACCACCGGCGACGTTCCCGAGCTCGCCCACCTGGGCCCCGACGCCCTCGACGGCCTGGCCACCTGGCGCGACCTGGCTCGCCTGGTCGAGGGCCGCACCACTCGGCTCAAGGCGCTGCTCACCGACCAGCGCCGCCTCGCCGGCATCGGCAACATCTACGCCGACGAGTCGCTCTTCGCCGCAGGGCTGGCCGCCGACCGGCCCGCCGGGTCGCTGCGCCCCGCCGAGGTGCGCCGGCTCCACGGCGCGATCACCGACATCCTGGCGGCGGCGGTGCAGGCGCGTGGCTCCTCCCTTGCCGACCAGCAGTACCGCGACCTCGACGGCATGACCGGGACCTTCCAGCACCGCCACGCCGTCTACGGGCGCGAGGGCAAGCCCTGCGTGCGCTGCGGCTGCCCCATCGTGCGCGCCGTCGTCGGGGGCCGCTCCGGCTTCTCCTGCCCCCGCTGCCAGCGCTGATCCGGTCGCAGGGTGGCCCGGCGGCGGGGGACCCCGCCGCTAGGTTGACGGACCGGTGTTCCTCAAGTCGCTGCAGCTGAAGGGCTTCAAGTCCTTCGCCGACCCGACCACCCTGGAGTTCGAGCCGGGCGTCACCGTGGTCGTCGGCCCGAACGGCAGCGGGAAGTCGAACGTCGTCGACGCCGTCGCCTGGGTGCTCGGCGCCCAGGGCGCCCGCACGGTGCGCAGCACGAAGATGGAGGACGTCATCTTCGCCGGCACGCCGAAGCGCCCCGCGCTGGGCCGGGCCGAGGTGTCCCTCACGATCGACAACTCCGCCGGTCTGCTCCCCATCGAGTTCAACGAGGTCACCATCACCCGGACGCTGTTCCGCAACGGTGACTCGGAGTACGCCATCAACCGGGTGCCCTGC
>DASTHS010000230.1:0-14832 GCA_035718085.1 Acidimicrobiales bacterium
GGGCCCGTGACGACCGGGGCATGGCCGTCGGCGACGGCACCTTCGACAATCGGATCTCCGCCCTGTTCGTGCAGCTGCCCGTGCAGGTCGCCGACCCCGTCGACCGGCTGGAGGCGATCGTCGTGCAGACCGACGGCCTCAAGCAGTCCCACCAGGCCCTGGCCGGTGAGCGCATCGTGGAGCTCACCGGGTTCGCTCCCCCGGCGCTGCTGGCGCTGGCCGGCCGCCTCGGCACCCGGGTGGCGCAGCGCACGGTGAACACCCTCACCACCAATGTGCCCGGACCGCAGCTGCCGCTGTACGCCTGCGGCCGGCGGATGGTGACCGCCCACCCGTACGCACCGCTCGGCGCGCAGATGCGGCTGGCCACGGCCATCTTCAGCTACGACGGCCGGGTGTCGTTCGGGGTGACGGCCGACTGGGACAGCAGCCGCGACCTGGCGGTGCTGACCGACGGCATCCGGGCGGGCATCGACGAGCTGCTGGCGGCAGCGACGGCCCAGCCGACCGACGAGGTCGTGGTCGAGCTGCGGGCCGTGCGGGCGGCGAAGGGCCTGCCCGCCCCCGTCTGACCGGCGGCCGGCCGCCCCGCGCTGTCAGTCGCGGGGCACGGGCCGCAGGGCGGCGGCCAGCACGGTGACGGCGATGAGCACGCCGACGCCGAAGACGATCCAGCCGGTGCTGCGCGGGTCGCAGTCGAAGCTGGTGCCGATGGCCAGCGCTGCGATCGCCAGGCCGAAGAGGTAGTCGAGGGGCGCCTTCACCACAGCGGGGACCATGGCACGAGCCTACGCGACGGCGTCGGGGCGACCCCCGAGCTCGGCGGCCATCTCGGCGGCCCCGGCGAGCACCTCGGGATCGGCGGGATCGCCGACGTAGACCGCCACCCGCCCCGGACGCGACGACCGCAGGCCGGCGAGGTCGACGGCACGGCCGTCGGTGACGACCACCACCACCCCGTCACCGGGGGGCACGGCGGCCACCCCGTCGGGCCCGACGACGACCCGCCACCCGCCCGCCTGCCGCACGGCCCGATCCTGCCAAGCTGGCCGGCGTGCCGCTACCGCCCCCCGTGCCCGCCCGCCGCCCGCACCGCATGGAGGCGCACGGCGACGTGCGCGTCGACGACTGGTACTGGCTGGGCGATCGTGACGACCCGGCCGTGCTCGCCCACCTCGAGGCGGAGAACGCGTACAGCGCCGAGGCCCTGGCCCACACCGCGCAGCTCCAGCAGCAGCTCTTCGACGAGATCCGGACCCGGGTGGTCGAGACCGACGTGTCGGCGCCGTCGCGCTCGGGCGACTGGTGGTACTGGACCCGGACCCTCGAGGACCACGACTACCGCAGCTGGTGGCGGCGGGCCGATCCCGACCGGGTGCTCGACGCGACGAAGGTGCTCGCCGACGCCACCGCCGCGCTGGGTGACGCCACCGATCCGGCTGCGCTCGCCGGCGCCGGGCAGCTGGTGCTCGACGAGAACGCCTTGGCCGAGGGCCGGGACTTCCTCGCCGTCGGCGTGTTCGACGTGTCGCCGGACCACCGGATCGTGGCCTACGCCTTCGACGACGACGGCTCGGAGCGCTACCAGCTGCGCTTCCGCGACATCGCCAGCGGCCGCGACCTCCCCGACGAGGTCGCCGACGTCTCCTACGGCTCGGCGTGGTCGCGTGACGGCGGCACCTTCTTCTACGTCCGCCAGGACGACGCCATGCGCCCGTTCCAGGTGTGGGCCCACGACCTGGGCACCGACCCTGCGGCCGACCGGCTGGTCTACGAGGACCCCGACGAGCGCTTCTTCGTGTCGGTCGGCCTCACCCGCTCCGAGCGGTTCGTGCTCGTGCACTCGGGCTCGAAGATGACCTCCGAGGTGCTCTGGGTCGACGCCGCCCGCCCGGCCGACGCCCCGGTGGCGGTCCTCCCCCGCCGCCAAGGCGTCGAGTACGACGTCGACCACGCCGTGGTGGGTGGCCGCGACACCTGGCTGGTGCGCACCAACGACGGCGGCGCCACCGAGTTCGCCCTGTGGGCGATGCCGGTCGGCGCCACCGACCTCGCCGACGCCGACGAGGTGCTCGCCCACCGGCCGGGCGTCCGCCTCGACAGCGTCGATGCCTTCGCCGACCACGTGGTGGTGGCGGAGCGGTCGCGCGCCCTCGAGCAGCTCCGCGTGCTGCGCGTCGACCACGCCGGGGGGCGTCTCGTCGACGACGGCCACCTCGTCGCCCAGCCCGACCCGGTCTACAGCCTCTCGGAGGGCGGCAACGCCGACTTCGCCACCCCCACCCTGCGCTTCGGCTACTCGTCGCTGGTGCGGCCCACCTCGTCGATCGACTACGACATCGCCGCCCGCCGGGCGACGGTGGTGAAGGTGCAGCCGGTGCGGGGCTACGACCCGGCCCGCTACCGGAGCGAGCGGCTGTGGGCGCCCGCCGCCGACGGCGTGGAGGTGCCGATCTCGCTGGTGGCCCCGGTCGACCACCCCCCCGACGGGTCGGCGCCGCTGCTGCTCTACGGCTACGGCTCCTACGAGATCACCATCGACCCGGTCTTCTCCGCGCTGCGCCTCAACCTGCTCGAACGGGGCTGGGCGTTCGCCATCGCCCACGTGCGCGGCGGCGGGGAGATGGGCCGCACCTGGTACGAGCAGGGTCGCCTCGCCGCCAAGCCGACGACCTTCAGTGACTTCATCGCCTGCGCCGAGCACCTCGTGGGCCTCGGCTGGACCTCACCCGCCGGCCTGGTCGCCCGCGGCGGCAGCGCCGGCGGCCTGCTGATGGGCGCCGTGGCCAACATGCGCCCCGACCTGTTCCGCGCCGTGGTCGCGGAGGTGCCCTTCGTCGACGTGCTCACGAGCATGAGCGATCCGTCGCTGCCGTTGACGGTCACCGAGTGGGAGGAGTGGGGCAACCCCGTCGACGATGCCGAGGCCTACCGGGTGATGCGGGCGTACTCGCCCTACGACAACGTGACGGCGCAGGCCTACCCGGCGATGTGGGTGACCGCCGGGCTGAACGACCCCCGGGTCGGCTACTGGGAGCCGGCGAAGTGGGTGTGCAAGCTGCGCACGACCCGCACCGACGCCGGTCCCACGCTCCTGCGCGTGGAGCTCGGCGCCGGCCACCAGGGCCCCTCGGGGCGCCACGGCGCCTGGCGCGACGAGGCCCGCACCCAGGCGTTCATGCTCGACGCCGTGGCCGCCGGGGGCTAAGCGCCGGCGACCGGCGGGGCGACCACGGCGGCGTCGGTGAGGTCGACGACCCGGGCGTCACCGGCAGCAGCCGCAGCGGCGAGCACGTCGACGATCTCGTCGCCGATGAGCTCCTCCCGTTCGAGGAGGGCGTCACGCAGGCCCTCGACGAGGTGGCGGTAGGCACCCAGCAGGCCGCGCACCTCGTCGCGGGCCTCGACCAGGATCGCCTCCACGGCGGCGGCCCCGTCGTCGTCGGAGAGGACCTTGGCGGTGAGGTTGGCGCCGCCCGGCGTGCGCACCGCCTCGAGCGACCGGAGGCGGCCGGCCATGCCGTAGGCGCCGACCATGCCGGCGGCCAGGTCGGTGGCCATCGACAGGTCGCCGGCGACCCCGGTGCTGGTCTCGCCGAAGAACAGCTCCTCGGCGATCATGCCCCCGAAGGCGATGCGCAGCAGGTGCTCCACCTCCGAGCGGGTGCGCGTCCAGCGCTCCTCGGCCTCGGAGTGGGCGAGCAGCCCGAGCGACGCGCTCCGCTTGATGATCGAGAGCACCTCGAGCTTGCGATGGCGGGCGACCAACCAGGCGACGGTGGCGTGGCCAGCCTCGTGGGTGGCGATCGTGCGCCGCTCGCCCTCGGCGTAGGCGACCGGCTGCGCCAGGCCGAGCTCCTCGGTCATCTTCGCCCGCTGCACGTCGTCCCAGCCGAGGCGGTCGGCGCCTCGCCGCAGCGCCCACACCAGCGCCTCGTCGAGGAGGTGCTCGAGCATGACCGGGCTGTAGCCGAAGGTCATGGCGGCCAGGGCGTCGCGCTTGGCCGGGTCGTCGAGGTCGGGGCCGTGGGCCTTGCGGTCGAGGTAGTAGTCGAGGATGGCCCGCCGGCCGGCGCGGCTCGGGACGTCGACGGTCACCGTCCGGTCGAAGCGGCCGGGGCGCAGCAGGGCGGGGTCGAGGTCCTGCGCCCGGTTGGTGGCCCCCACGAGCAGGATGTTCGCCGGGGTGGGGCGGGGCTTGCGCAGCCGCCGGCCGGCTGGCAGCCACCGGTTGGCCAGGTCGACCAGGCCACCCGCCACCCGCTGGCCGGCGGTCGGGGCGTCGAACGACTGCAGCTGGATGAGCAGCTCGTTGACCACACCGGCGACGCCCTCGCGGCCCTGGCCGCCCATGCCCGAGCGGGAGGCGCCGATGGCGTCGATCTCCTCGATGAAGCCGATGGCGCCGCCCTCCCGGCGGGCGTGGGTGCGCAGCGCCTTGAAGTACGAGCGGATCTTGCGGTTGGTCTGCCCGTAGAACATCGACTGGAAGGCCGACGACGACACGAACAGGAACGGCACGCCGGCCTCCCCCGCCATGGCCTTGGCGATGTGGGTCTTGCCGGTGCCCGGGGGACCCTCGAAGAGGATGGCCCGCCGCGGGGTGCCGCCCATGCGGTCCTTGAAGGTCTTGTGGGCGAGGAACAGGTTGAGGGTCTTGACGACCTCCTCGACGACGGGCTCGGCGCCCACCACGTCGGAGAGGCGCACGTCGATCTCCTCGGGCCGGTAGAGCACGTGGGGCGATCGCCCGGCGCCGAGCATCGGCAGGGCCAGCACCACGACCAGCACACCCATGAGCACGATCGACGGCAGGTAGGGCCCGGCGCCGGCGGGCAGGCCGAGGTGGGCGAAGGGCAGCCCGTGGGGGCCGGGGCGGCCGGCGGCGGCGTCGACGACAGCCTCCACTGCGCGCGTGGCGAGGGGCACGGCGACCACGGCGAGGACGGCGGCCAGGCGCGCCAACCGGCGGCGACGGAGGCGCTCGCGCGCCGCGCTCACGTCGGCGCTGCGCAGCACGCCGGCAGCGCCGAGGAAGGCGGTGGGCGACAGCGGGGCCACGGGGTCGAGAGCCATGCGGCAGTCTTGCCCGCCGCCGACGGGTGCGCCCCCGCCTCCACACGGCTTTTCCGGAAGGGCGGGAAGGGCGCCGGCGTGGTGGTCGGGTGACCACCCACCGCGTCCCTGCCGGCCGGGCGGGGGCGGGCTAGAGGATGAGGCGCAGCCCCTCGTAGGCGGCGACCACCTCGACCCCGCTGCCGTGCGCCATGGCCCGGGTCTCGGCCAGCAGCCGGTCGATGGTCGCGTCGTCGTGGGCAGGGTCGTGGTGGAACATCGCCAGGCGGCCGACCCCCGCTTCCTGGGCCACCCGCAGCGCGTAGTCGGTGGTGCAGTGGCCCCAGTGCGACTTCTCCTCGAACTCGCTCCGGGTGTACTGCGCGTCGTGCACGAGCAGGTCGGCGCCCGCCGCCAGCTCGAGCACCCCGTCGTCGACGGCCTCGAGATCTACGGGCGCCTGGTGGTCGCTGATGTAGGTCACCGTGGCCCCCTGCCAGGTGACCCGGTAGCCGACGGTCGGACCGACGTGGGGCACCGGGCGCACGAGCACCCGGGCGTGGCCGAGCTCGAGCTCGCCGGTGTGCACGGCGTGGAACTCGATCCGGCCGCGGAGGTCGGAGACCCGCACCGGGAAGTACGGCGGCCGCATGAAGTCGTCGAAGACGGTGCCGAGGTCGCCACCGTCCTGTTCCGGCCCGTAGATGTCGAGCTCGGCGCCGTGGCGGTCGGCCGGTGGGAAGAACGGCAGGCCCTGGATGTGATCCCAGTGGATGTGGGTGACCAGCGCCACCCCGCGGAAGCTGCCGTCGGTGGGTTGGGTGGCCCCGAAGCCCCGCAGCCCCGTGCCGAGGTCGAAGACGATGGGCGGTTCGCCCTCGACGGTCAGGGCCACGCACGCGGTGTTCCCGCCGTAGCGCAACATGGCCTCCGATGAGCACGGGCAGGAGCCCCTGACGCCGTAGAACTCGACCTGCACGCAGTGTCCCCCAACCTCGCTAGGACCGCGGTGGGTGCGCCGCCTGTCGGGGGCGGGATCGTAGTGGCCCGGCCGGGGTGGCAGCCGGGCGCTCGACCGGCACCGCCGGCCACGTCAGCCCTCCGTCGGGAGCGTGGGCGGCGAGGCCGTCGGCCACCAGGCCGGCGGCCGCCCGCCGGGCCCGGGCCGGGTCGTCGGGCCACCCGGCGGCGGCAGCCAGCCCGCCGGCCGGCACCGGCCCGTCGCGCAGGGCGGCGACCAGCCGGCCGCGGCCCTGGCGGTCGGAGCCCTCGAAGCGGCCCTGGCGGGCCAGCGGTGCGGCCGGGTCGGGGCCGTCGCCCCGCCACGCGCAGGTGCCGGCGAGCGGGCAGGCGCCACAGCGCGGCGCCCGGGCCGTGCAGGTCGTGGCGCCGAGGTCGAGCATCGCCGAGTTGTGGGCCCAGGCCTGCCCCGGCGGCACCAACCGGTCGGCCAGCGCCTGCGCCTGGGCCGGGCCCAGCCGTCTCCCGGCGACGCGGGCGACGACGCGGGCCACGTTGACGTCGACGACCGCGACGTCGCGCTCGAAGGCGAAGGCCAGCACGGCCCGCGCCGTGTACGGCCCGATGCCGGGCAGGGCCCGCAGGGCGGCCAGGTCGTCGGGCAGGGCGCCCCCGTGGCGGTCGACGAGGGCCACGGCGGCGGCCCGCAGCGCCAGGGCCCGCCGGTTGTAGCCCAGCCCGTGCCACGCGCCGATCACCTCTCCGGGCGCGGCCGCCGCCAGCGCCGACGGGGTGGGCCACCGCTCGAGCCAGGCCGCCCAGCGGGGCGCCACCCGTGCCACCTGGGTCTGCTGGAGCATCACCTCGCTGACCAGCACCGCCCACGGGTCGCGGGTGTGGCGCCAGGGCAGGTCGCGGCGGGCGGCGGCGCCCCACGCGCCGACCGCCGCCGCCACCGCGACTTCCTCCACCTGCTACCAGAGGTCGTCGTAGGGCCGACGCCGCTCGGGGGCGGCGTCGCGCTTCCAGACCATGGCCTTGCGGCGGAACTCGCAGACGACCTCGCCCCGCTGGTTCACGCCCTTGGTCTCGACGGTCACCACGCCGCGGTCGTCCTTCGATGCGGACGGGCGCACGTCGAGCACCCGGCTCTCGGCGTAGATGGTGTCGCCGTGGAAGGTCGGCCGTGGGTGCTTGAGCGATTCCACCTCCAGGTTGGCGATGGCGGACCCCGAGACGTCGGGGACGCTCATGCCGAGCACCACGCTGTAGACGAGGTTGCCGACCACGACGTTGCGGCCGTGCACCGTCGAGTGCTCGGCGAACCACGCGTCGGTGTGCAGCGGGTGGTGGTTCATGGTGATCATGCAGAAGAGGTGGTCGTCGTACTCGGTGATCGTCTTCCCGGGCCAGTGCCGGTAGACGTCACCGACGACGAAGTCCTCGAGGTGGCGGCCAAAGGGGCGCTCGTGGGTGGTCATCGGGGCGGCAGCGTAGGGTGCCGCCCGGTGTTCGAGCTCGGCCTCCGCAACGACGTCTACCGCCGGCCGCTGGCCACCGCCCTCGACCGGCTCGGCCTGCGGGAGGGGTGGCGCTGTGTCGACGTCGGGGCCGGAGGCGGCGACGTGTCGGTCGCGCTGGCGTCGATCGTCGGTGCCGACGGGCGGGTCTACGCGGTCGACATCGACCCGGTGCGCCGCGACGAGGTGGCCGCCGCCGCCGCCGGCACCGGCGCCTCGGTGGTGGCGCTCACCCAGGCCGCCGAGGAGCTGACCCTCCCCGAGCCCGTCGATCTGGCCTTCTGCCGCTTCGTGCTCATGCACGTGCACGACCCGGTGGTCGCCCTGGCGCGCATGGCTTCGGCCGTGCGCCCCGGCGGGTGGGTGGTCGCCCAGGAGCCCATCTCGTCGGCCGGCAGGGTCGACGGGGCTCCCCTGTCCTCGGAGGTCGGCCGCGACCCCGACGTCGGCGCCCGCCTGCCGGGCCTGGCCCGCGCCGCCGGCCTGGAGCTCGTCGACGCCTGGGCCGAGGCGCCGGCGTGGGCAGGTGCGGGCCCGGTCGCCGACTACCTCGAGGCGCTCACCGAGGTCGACCCGGGCGCGGCGTCGATCGTGCTGCCGCCGCTGGTCACCGTGGTGGCGCGGGTGACCGCCGGGAAGTAGTCGGCCGGGGCGCAACCGGCGGCCCTCCCCTACGCTCCACGCATGCCCGAGGCCAGCCTCTCCGCCGCCGCTGCCGCCCTCGACGTCGCCGACGCCGCCGTCGCCGCGGCGGCGGCCCGCCTGGCCGCCGCCGGGCCGGCCGCCCTCGACGAGCAGCAGGTCGTCGCCTACGACCTGGCCCACGCGGCGTCGGCCCTGGCCACCGGGCGCGCCGCGCTGGCCTACGGTGCGGCCGGCCCGGACGAGGCGGCGCTCGCCGTCGCGTTCTGCGCCGACGCCCTCGCCGACCTGGGCGCCCGGCTGGCCGGCCGCGAGGCGGCGTGGGGCCTCCCGGCCGGCGCCGTGGCCGCCGAACCCGCCGTGGTCGCCCTCCTGGCTGCCGGCCGCGACCCGGTGTGGCTGGCCTCGCTGGCCGACCTCGACCCGCCCCGCCAGCTCGACCCCGACTTCGAGATGGTCGCCACCGCCTTCCGCCGCTTCGCCGTCGAGCGCATCGCCCCCGTGGCCGAGCACGTCCACCGCCGCAACGGGGACGTCCCCGAGGAGATCATCACCGGCCTGGCGGAGCTCGGCGCGTTCGGCCTGTCGATCCCCGAGGGCTACGGCGGGTTCGCGACCGGGGGCGAGCGCGACTACCTCGGCATGGTGGTCGCCACCGAGGAGCTCTCCCGGGCATCGCTCGGCGCCGGTGGCTCGCTCATCACCCGACCGGAGATCCTGGCCCGGGCGTTGGTGAAGGGCGGCACCGAGGAGCAGAAGCGGCGGTGGCTGCCGCGCCTGGCCGACGGGTCGCTCATGGCTGCGGTGGCCGTCACCGAGCCCGACTTCGGCTCGGACGTCGCCGGCCTCACCGTGACCGCCACCCGGGCGCCCGACGGGGCGTGGGTGGTCAACGGCACCAAGACGTGGTCGACCTTCGCCGCCCGGGCCGACCTGCTGATGCTGCTGGCCCGCACCGACCCCGACCGGTCGAAGGCCCACCGCGGCCTGTCGCTGTTCGTGGTCGAGAAGGAGCGGGCCGACGGGCACGGCTTCGTGCTCACCCAGCCCGACGGCGGGCGCCTCGAGGGCCGCCCGATCGACACGATCGGCTACCGCGGGATGCACAGCTACGAGCTGGCGTTCGCCGGCTGGCGGGTACCGGCCGAGAACCTCGTCGGCGGGGAGGCCGGCCTCGGCCGCGGGTTCTACCTGCAGATGGAGGGCTTCGAGAACGGCCGGCTGCAGACCGCGGCGCGAGCGGTCGGCGTGATGCAGGCGGCGTGGGAGGCGGCGCGCGCCTACGGGGCCGACCGGCGGGTGTTCGGCCGGCCGGTGGGCGACTACCAGCTCACCCGCGTGAAGCTGGCCCGCATGGCCGCCGCCATCGTCGCCGCCCGGGCGTCGATGCTCGAGGTGGCCCGGCTGATGGCCAAGGGCGAAGGCGCCCTCGAGGCGTCGATGGTGAAGGCGTACGTGTGCCGGGCTGCCGAGTGGGTGACCCGCGAGGCCATGCAGGTGCACGGCGGGTTCGGCTACGCCGAGGAGTACCCGGTGAGCCGGCTGTTCGTCGACGCCCGTGTGCTGTCGATCTTCGAGGGCGCCGACGAGACGCTGGCGCTGAAGGTGATCGCCCGCCGGCTGGTCGCCGACGCCGCCGCCCGGGGATAGCCGGCCGGGGCCGCCGGCGGGGCTAGCCGGCGGAGGCGAGCGGGGCCGGCTGCGGCGCCCGGGCCGCCTCGCGCGTCGCCCGCCGCCAGCGGCGGCGCACGTCGCGGCGCTCGTCTTCGTCGAGGCCGCCCCAGATGCCGTACTCCTGGTTGGTCGTCACGGCGAAGATGAGGCACTCCTCCGCCACCGGGCAGGTGGCGCAGACCTCCTTGGCCACCGAGGCCTGGGCCTGGGCCGGACCCGAGGTGCCGATCGGGAAGAACAGCTCGGGGTCGGCGTTGCGGCATGCCGCTTCCGTGCGCCAACCGTCGGCGTCCCACGTGGCCCTGCTCCATCCCATGGCCGGCTCCTGTCCGTGCGAGGTGATCTGATCCTACGCTAAGTGACGCTGAGCCAAACGACCGGTCAACCCCGGCGGGTGACGGCGTGTCACCCCCCGACGACGACCCCTACCCCACGGCCGACGAACGCACCATGCCCGCCCGCTGGCCGCGGGCGACGAGGGTCACGGCCACCTTGCGCGACGCTTCGTCGATCATCTCGTCGCCCAACATGACAGCCCCCACCCGGTCGCCCTCGGTCGCCGTGGCGTAGGCGTCGAGCACCTCCAGCGCCCGGTCGAACTGCGCCTGGGTCGGCGAGAACACCTCGTTCAAGATGGCCACCTGGTCGGGGTGCAGGCTCCACTTGCCGTCGTAGCCGAGCACCTGGGTCCGGGTGCAGTAGTCGCGGAACCCCTCGGGGTCGCGCACCTTGACGTAGGGCCCGTCGATCACCTGGAGGCCGGCCATGCGCCCAGCCATGAGGATCTTCATGAACACGTAGTGGAAGTAGTCACCGGGGTAGTCGGGGATCTGCAGCCCTCCGGCGAGCGACGGCATGCCCATCGAGGCGGAGAAGTCGACCGGGCCGAGGATCAGGGTCTCGAGGCGCGGTGACGCGACGGCGATCTCGTTGACGTTGATCAGCCCCTGCGCCGTCTCGATCTGCGCCTCGATGCCGATGTGCCCGGCCGGGAGGCCGCAGTTCAGTTCGACCTGGGTCAACAGCAGGTCGAGGGCGACGACCTGCGCGGCCGACTGCACCTTCGGGAGCATCACCTCGTCGAGGCGCTCCCCGGCCCCGCCCACCACCTCGATCACGTCGCCGTAGGTCCAGCGCGTGTCCCAGGCGTTCACCCGCACGCAGACCACGGCGTCGCCCCAGTCGTGGTCGCGCACGGCGGCGACGACCTTGGCCCGGGCGGCCTCCTTCTCGAGGGGCGCGACCGCGTCCTCCAGGTCGAGGAAGTACATGTCTGCGCCCAGGCCCGGCGCCTTGGCGAGGAACCGTTCGTTCGACCCGGGCACGGCGTGGCAGGAACGGCGGGGCAGGCTGCGGGTTCGGGCCGACATGCGCGGGATCGTACGCGCCCGTCAGGCCGCGCCCGACTCCAGGTCGGCCGGCACCAGCTGCTCGTCGAGCAGCCGGCGGAAGCGACCCGGGTCACCGGCGGCGAAGCTCCGGCAGCGGGCGACGCCCTCGATGTAGCAGAACACGTAGGCCCGCCAGGTGGGGTCGGTGAGGAACTCCACCGCCTTCGCCGCCCGCTCCGGCGTGGTCAACGACCACCGCTGCACGTAGCGGGTGACCTCGTCGGGGTCGACGCCCCGCTCGTGCAGGGCGATGGCGGCGTTGCCGCGCACGGCCCCGAGCACCTCCCCCGCCTCGGCCACCTCGCCGGCCAGGTCGGCGTCGTAGGGGATGCCGAGGGGGTGGAGGTGCCCGGCGAGCCACTGTTGGGGGTGGCGGCCGACGACGATCTCGAGGCCGAGGTCGGCGAGGCCCTCGGCCAGCAGGCACTGGGGGGTCCCGACCAGGAAGATCGTCTCCTCCAGCTGGGAGCGGGCCCGCACCAGGCCGACCTCCTTGCGGCTGTGTTCGGTGTGGTGGCCCGGATAGGCCTCGTGGGCGACGAGGTGGCCGAGGCCGGTGGCGAGCACGGGCAGGTCGGTGTTGATGGCCACCCGGCTGCGCAGGCCGCCGAGGTAGTAGTTGAATCCCGACCACGGCTTGTGGTCGACGAGCTCGAAGTCGACGCGCTCGCCGTCGGGCAGCCCGAAGAGCCGGCCGGTGCGCTCGCGCAGGTCGTCGGCGATCGAGGCGACGGCTGCGCCCAGTCGGTCGGGGGGCACCCGCTGGGCCTCACGCCAGGAGACGAGCCGCTCACCGACCGGCCCGCTGCCCGGCAGCACGTCGTCGAGGCGGCGGTGGGCGGCGGCCAGCTCGTCGTCGCTGACCTCGCGTGGACGCACGCCGTAGGCCGCCTCCACCTCGTCGAGGTAGCCGAGGCGCTCCCCTGCGAGCACGGCGGCCGTGGTCGCCAGGCCCCGCGCCTGCGCCTCGAGCCAGGCTCGCCGACGGTCGCCGAGGGAGCGGTCGGCTGCCAGGTCGGCCAGCAGCTCGCGGGCACGGGCGGCCAGCACGGCTGGCGGCTCTGGCTGCCCCCGGGCGGCGCGTGCGGCCAGGTCGGGTGGCCCGTAGTAGGCATCGACGAGGCCGTCGACGTGACGGCCGAGGGCGAGGCCGAGCAGTGCGTAGCGCTCGACGAGGGTGTCGGCGTCGTCAGGCATTCCGGGCTCCTGGTGAGGTCAGCGGGGGTCGTGCAGGAGCTCGGCGACCGGGGGCGCGTCGGAGGAGCGCAGGGCGGGGCCGACCTCGGCGAGGCCACCGGGACCGACGACGGCGCTGAGCACGCGCGCCGGCACGAGCTCGACGTCGCGCTCCCATGGCTCGTCGCCACCGGCGTCGATGCGGGAGCAGAGCACGTCCCACAGCCGTTCCGGCAGCACCGTGCCGACCGGCGTCACCGCCCACACGGGGACGCCGGCGGCGGTGGCGACCGCGGCGGCGGCGTGCGAGCCGGTGGCGGCCAGCAGCCCGCCGGGGCCGGCGGCACGCGCCTCGACGATCACCAGCCCCGACACCGCCGCGGCGGCGCCGATGCCGGCGTCGGGCACCACGGCTGCGTCGGTGCCCGCCTCACCCAGGCGGCGGGCGAGCACGGCGCCCTCGCCGCCGGCGTCGGCGACGAGGACCTCGACGTCGCCGCGCCGGCGGAGGGCGGCGGCGGTGGCGTCGGGCCAGCCGACGATGCACACGGTGGTGTCGTCGGGGAGCTCGGCGGCCAACCGGCTCGTGGTCTCGTCGCCCTCGAGGGCGGCGACGGCCTCACGGGCGGCCCGGGCCGGGCGGTCGGAGGCCAGCATGCGCGCCGAGAGCCACCAGACCTGCCCGGAGGTGACGTGGTGGCCGAGCAGGCGCCGACACGCCGGGACCAGGCCCGCCGGGTCGTCGGTCGCCACCTCGGCCAGGGCCCCGGCCGCCTCGCGGGCGACCAGGGCCGGGTCGGCGCCCGCGGCCCTGGCGACGTAGCGGAGCCGTTCGATGGGGTGCACGCGCTCAGGCCGTCACTTGACGATGCCGCCCCGGGTCATGGCCTCGACGTCGAGTGCCCGGTCGACGTCGGCCTCGCTCATGAGCCCCCACTCGAGCACGACGTCCCGGATCGTCTTGCCCTCGGCGACCGACGCCTTGATCACCTTCGCCGCCTGCTCGTAGCCGATGAAGGGGTTGAGCGAGGTGCCGATCGACGGCGACGAGAGGGCATAGGTGCGGCACTGCTCGACGTCGGCCTCCAGGCCGGAGATGCACTTGTCGGCGAACACCCGGCTCACTGCGGCCAGCAGGCGGATCGACTCGAGGAGGTTGCGGGCGATCACCGGCAGCATCACGTTGAGCTCGAAGTTGCCGGCCGCGCCGCCGAAGGCGACGGCGGCGTCGTTGCCGATGACCTGGGCGACGACCTGGGACACCGCCTCGGGGATGACCGGGTTCACCTTGCCCGGCATGATCGACGAGCCCGGCTGCAGGTCGGGGATGCGGATCTCGGCCAGGCCGGTGCGGGGGCCGCTGCCCATCCAGCGCAGGTCGGTGGCGCACTTGTAGAGCGACACGGCGATGGTGCGCAGCACCCCGGACGCCTCGACCAGGGCGTCGCGCGCACCCTGGGCCTCGAAGTGGTCGCGCGCCTCGGAGAGCGGCAGCCCGGTGTCGGCCTTCAACCGCTCGATCACCGCGGCGGCGAAGCCCTCGGGCGCGTTGATGCCCGTGCCGACGGCGGTGCCCCCGAGCGGCAGCTCACCGATGCGGGGCAGGGCGGCCTGCAGGCGCTCGATGCCGTGCTCGACCGCGGCGGCGTAGCCGCCGAACTCCTGGCCGAGGGTGACGGGGGTGGCGTCCATCAGGTGGGTGCGGCCGGACTTGACCACCGCGGCGAACTCGGCGGCCTTGGTCCGGAGGGCCCCGGCGAGGTGCTCGAGGGCGGGGATGAGCGACGAGGCGACCTCGCCGGTGGCCGCCAGGTGGATGGCGCTGGGGAACGTGTCGTTCGACGACTGGGCGGCGTTGACGTGGTCGTTGGGGTGCACCTTCTGGCCGCTGCGCTCGCCGGCCAGGGTGGCGAGCACCTCGTTCATGTTCATGTTGGTCGAGGTCCCCGACCCGGTCTGGTAGACGTCGATGGGGAACTCGTCGTCCCACCGGCCCTCCGCCACCTCTGCCGCCGCCGCTGCGATGGCCTCGGCCACCTGCTGGTCGACCGAGCCGAGCCGGGCGTTCTCGAGGGCGGCAGCCCCCTTGAGCCGGGCGAGGGCGGCGATGAGCGACGGCTCGACCCTGGTCCCGGAGATCGGGAAGTTCTCGACGGCGCGCTGGGTCTGGGCCTGCCACTTGGCGGCGACCGGCACCGTCACGTCACCCATGGAGTCGTGCTCGATGCGGAACTGTTCCTGCGGGTCGCTCATGGGCCGGACGGTACCCGCTCGTGCCCGGCCAGCAGCGGCCGGACGGGACGCCGCCTGTGACGGATGTGACTGCTGTGAGTAGTGTTGCGTGCGCCCATCGTGCCGCCGCCCGACCGCGGGCTCCGACCGACGAGGAGGCACCCGCCCTGCCCCACCGCCAC
>DASTHS010000231.1:0-7103 GCA_035718085.1 Acidimicrobiales bacterium
CCAAGCGCTACACGGCCACCATGGAGACGACCAAGGGCACCATCACCATCGCCCTGGACGCCGCTGCCGCCCCCAAGACGGTCAACAACTTCGTCTTCCTGGCCCGCTACCACTACTTCGACGGGATCGTCTTCCACCGCATCATCCCCGGCTTCGTGCTCCAGGGCGGCGACCCCGAGGGCAGCGGCCGCGGCGGCCCCGGCTACCGCTTCGAGGACGAGCTGCCCAAGCCGGGCCGCTACGAGATCGGCTCCCTGGCCATGGCCAACGCCGGGCCGAACACCAACGGCAGCCAGTTCTTCGTGATCAGCGGACCGAGCGGGGTGCGCCTGCCCCCGCAGTACAGCCTCTTCGGCCAGGTCATCGACGGCCTCGACGTGGTGGCGGCCATCGACGCCATCGGCACCTCGTCGGGGTCGCCCAAGGAGACGGTGGTCATCGTGTCGGTGACCGTCACCGAGGCGGACTGAGCGGCAGCGGCGGGGGAAGTCGTCGGCTGGCGGTGCGCGGTGCCGGCGACTTCCTCCCCGATGGGGGCTACGACGCGGTGATCGACACCGAGACGATGTGGTGGGTGACCTTGGGGGGCGAGCCGTTGTCGCTGGCGTCGCCGTCGGCGTTGATCTTGTTGGCCACGTCGAGGCCGCTGGTCACCTGCCCGAAGTAGGTGTAGCTCGGCTGCAGCTGCTTGCCGCCGCCGTCGACGACGATGAAGAACTGGCTGCCGTTGGTGTTCGGGCCGCTGTTGGCCATGGCCAGGGCCCCGGCGGTGTAGACGGCGTTCGACTTCGGCAGCTCGTCGGCGAACTGGTAGCCCGGTCCGCCGCTGCCCGTGCCGGTCGGGTCGCCGCCCTGGTCGACGAAGCCGGGGATCACCCGGTGGAAGACGGTGCCGTCGAAGTAGTGGTAGCCGGCCAGGAACACGAAGTTGTTGACCGTGCGCGGCGCCGCCTTCTGGTCGAGCTTGACGGTGATGGTGCCGACGTCGGTGACCATCGTGGCGGTGTAGGTCTTCGCCGGGTCGATGCAGAACGGCGGCGCCACGCTGAAGTGGGTGTAGTGCGGCGACGAGCCGTCGAGCTTGGGGAAGCCGACGCCGGCCGGGGCGTCGATGACCGCCACCGCCGGCGGCTTGGCGGGCACCGTCGTGGTCGGCGCTGACGGCGCTGGGGTGCCGGCGCAGTCGGTCGCCGACGCCTTCTTCACCGTGGTGGTGGTCGACGAGCCGCCGCTGTTGACCAGGCTGAGCACCACGATCAGGGCGATGGCCACCGCCACGGCGGGGGCGACGACGAAGAGCAGCTGGCGGCGCCGGCGCCGGCGCACCTGCCCCTGGCGGAGCTGCTCCTGGCGGGCCTGGCGGCCGGCCCGCTGGCGGGCACGCTTGTCTGACGGCACGGGCCGCAAAGCTAGCGGGTGCGCCGGGGGGCGCCCGGGGCGGGCGGTAGCCTCGGGGGGTGGCCCTGGTCGTGCAGAAGTTCGGTGGCACCTCGGTCGGCGACGCCGACCGCATGCGGGCCGTCGCCGACCACATCGCCCGCACGGTGCGCCGCGGCGACCAGGTGGTCGTCGCCGTTTCCGCCATGGGCAAGGAGACCGACGAGCTGCTGCACCTGGCCGCCCAGGTCTCCGACACCCGCCCCGGCCGCGAGATGGACATGCTGATCACCGCCGGCGAGCGCAAGGCCATGGCCCTGCTGTGCATGGCCCTGCACGACAAGGGGGTGCCCGCCGACAGCTTCACCGGCAGCCAGGCCGGCATCCTCACCGACACCGACCACACCCGCGCCCGCATCGTGGAGGTCACCCCCGAACGGCTGCGCAAGAGCCTCGACGCCGGGCGGGTCCCGGTGGTCGGCGGCGCCCAGGGCGTCTCCACCGACCACGACGTGACCTTCCTCGGGCGAGGGGGCACCGACACCACCGCCGTCGCCCTGGCCAAGGCGCTCGGCGCCGACGCCTGCGAGATCTACACCGACGTGTCGGGGGTGTTCAGCGCCGACCCGCGCGCCGTGCCGGCCGCCAAGCGCCTGCGGCTGATCAGCTTCGACGAGATGCTCGAGATGTGCGCCGCCGGCTGCCCCAAGCCGGCCATGCGCTCGGTCGAGTTCGCCCGCAACCACGGGGTCCCCCTGCACGTGCGCTCGGCGTTCACGTGGGAGCCCGGCACCTGGATCACCGACGAGGAGCACCCCGTGCCCGTTCGACCCGACACCTCCATGGAGCGGGCTCTCGTGTCCGCCGTCGTCTCCGAAGAGTCGGAGGCCAAGCTCACCGTCTCGGGCGTGCCCGACCGGGTCGGCGTGGCCGCCCGGCTGTTCCGGGCCCTCGCCGACCGGTCGATCAACGTCGACATGGTGGAGCAGAACGTGTCGGTGGCGGGCACGACCGACATCAGCTTCACCGTGCCCCACGAGGACCTCGAGGTCGCCGAGCTGACGGTGCGGGCGCTGCAGGTTGAGATCGGCGCCACCGCGGTGACCGCCGACCCGGCCATCGCGACGGTGTCGATCGTCGGGGCGGGCATGAAGACCGAGCCGGGGGTCACCGCCACGATGTTCGAGACCCTCGCCGGGGAGGGCATCAACATCGAGATGATCTCGACGTCGGCCATCCGCCTCACCTGCGTGGTGCGCCGCGACCTCGCCGAGCGCGCCGTCGTCGCCCTGCACCGGGCCTTCGGGCTCGACGAGGCGTGAGCGCCGACCGGCCGGCCCCCGTGGTCGGCGTCTACGGCGCCACCGGCCAGGTCGGCGCCGTCATGCGGGCCATCCTGGCGGAGCGGCGCTTCCCGATGGCCGGGCTGCGATTGTTCGCGTCGGTCCGCTCGGCGGGCCGCGAGCTCGGCGGCGTGGTCGTCGAAGACGTGGCCACCGCCGACCACACCGGGGTCGACATCGCCCTGTTCTCCATGGGCGCCGGCGCCTCGAAGGAGTGGGCGCCCAAGGTGGCCGCCGCCGGCGCCACCGTGATCGACAACTCGAGCGCCTGGCGCATGGATCCGGCGGTGCCCCTGGTCGTGCCCGAGGTCAACGCCGACGCGCTGGCCGACATCCCCAAGGGCATCGTCGCCAACCCCAACTGAACGACCATGGTCTGCATGCCGGTGCTCAAGCCGCTGGCCGACGAGGCCGGGCTGGTGGCGATCACCGGGGCGACCTACCAGGCGGTGTCGGGGGCGGGCCTGGCCGGCACCGCAGAGCTCGAGGCGCAGGTGCAGGCGGTGGCCGACAAGGCCGCCGCCCTGGCCATGGACGGCGCCGCCCTCAGCTTCCCCCCCGCCTCGGCGTTCCCGACCACCATCGCCTTCAACGTGATCCCCCACGCCGGCAGCTTCGAGGGTGACGAGACCACCGAGGAGCTCAAGTTCCGCAACGAGAGCCGCAAGATCCTCGGCCTGGCCGACCTCGAGGTGGCGGTCACCTGCGTGCGGGTGCCGGTCTTCAGCGGCCACTCGTTGACCCTGCACGCCCGTTTCGCCGCGCCGCTGTCACCGGCCCGGGCACGTGCGCTGCTCGAGGGCGCCGACGGTGTCCGCCTGGTCGACGTGCCCACCCCCCTGGCCGCCACCGGCGGCGACGTGTCGCTGGTGGGGCGCCTCCGGACCGACCCCACCGTGCCAGACGGGCGGGGGCTGGTGCTGTTCGTGGCCGGCGACAACCTGCGCAAGGGGGCTGCCCTCAACGCCGTGCAGATCGCCGAGGCGTTGCTCGCCCGCCGGTAGGGGAGTGGCCCCGCCGCCGGCGGGTCGGCTCAGTGCGGGCGGACCTTCTCGGCGACGATGGTGCGCAGCACCCGCAGACCGTCCCTCGCCGCGTGCAGGTTCGACGCGCCGGTGATGCGGTCCGACTCGAACGACGGCACCTCGACCACCCGCAGGTTCGCCTTGATCGCCTTGATGTTGAGCAGGGTCTCGACCTCGAAGCCGGGGGCGTCGACGGCCAGGCGGTGCAGGTGCCGGCGCCAGAAGGCGTTGTAGCCGTAGCAGAGGTCGGTGTAGCGGCTGCCCCACAGCGTGTTGACCAGGGCGTTGAGCGCCCGGTTGCCGAACATGCGGGTCTTGGAGATGTCGGTCGACCCGCCCCCGGTCACGAACCGGGTGCCCTTGGCGAAGTCGGCGCCGGTGCGCAGGGCGGCGATGAAGCGGGGGATCTCGGCCGGGTCGGTCGAGCCGTCGGCGTCGAGCATCACGATGATGTCGCCGGTGGCGGCGGCGAACCCGCAGTTGAGGGCGTTGCCCTTGCCCCTGCCGTCCTGGTGCACGATGCGCACGTCGGGCCGGTGCCGACGGGCCACCTCGGGGGTGCCGTCGGTCGAGCGGCCGTCGACCACGATCACCTCCTCGATCCAGCCCGGGATGCGATCGAGCACGTAGCCGATGTTGCCCGCCTCGTTGAGGGTGGGGATCACCACGCTCACCGTGGGCGGCGGCACCTTCCCCTCGTGCACCGTGAACAGCTCGACGGCGGCGTCGCTCACGGCGTGCAAGCCGACGACGCTGCTGCCATTGCCTTGCTGTCCGGAGTGGGGGTGAGGGGTCGACATCACGGCCTTTCGGTGCCGGGGCTGCGCTGCGGGGATGCCGGGCATGGTGGACTTCGGCACCACATGACGCCACCTGAGCGCCCCCGACGCCCCAAACGTAACCCCTGGTGTGGCCCGGGCGTTATCCCGCTCCCTGCGAGAACCGAACCAGCCACGCTGCGCGGGTCGGGCGACGCGCTCGGTGACGGATTCGCCAGGGGCCGCGGCAAAACGAATCACCGTCTTTCGTCGGCGAGGCCGCCGGGTACAATTCAAATGTGCCACCGCCGGTGGCACACGGTGGGAAGGACCTGGGCACGATGCACGGAAGGCTGAAGGGCATCCTCGGCGGTGGGGCGGTTGGCCTGTTGCTCGTGGCCACCGGTGGCACCGCGTCGGCGACCCCGGTCGCCGCGTCCGCTCCCCTCACCGGGGCGGCCGCCACGCCGGTCGGCGTCACCTCGAGCAACGACTGCGTCACCACCGGCAGCAGCGACGGCAGCGGGGGCAGCCCATCGTCGCCGATCATCTCCTCGCCGTCGAGCGGCGGCCCGGCCACCGCCACGCTGACCGGGTCGGGCACCTCGATGACCCCCGGGGCGGTGAGCTCTCCCGCCGACGGGTCGGGCCCGCTGGCCTACACCGGCGTGGATGCCACCGCCCTCGGCAGCCTGGCCGGGGTCCTGCTCCTCGGTGGCGGCGGCCTGGTGCTCGTCAGCCGTCGACGCAGCGCCGCCTGACCACTGCTGGCCTGATGGTCTGACCTCCGACGCCCGGCCCCGCCGCCCGCCTGCCGGGCGCCGGAGGCCGGCCGGCGTCGTCGTCGGCGGTTAGGGTCGGCCCTCAAGGGGCGGCACGACCTGCCGATGCTCTGACGAGGTCGGGAGGAGTTCCGGTGACGCACACAGACGTGGCCCCCCGGCGGGCGCAGCGGCAGGGGCCGCCCTCGGTGTCGGTCGTCGTGTGCTGCTACACCTTCGACCGGTGGGCGCAGGTGCGGCGCGCCGTCGAGTCGCTGCGCGCCCAGCAGCCCGCGCCTGCCGAGGTGATCGTGGTGGTCGACCACAACGACGAGCTGCTCGCTGCGGTGCGCGCTGCGGCGCCGGCGGGTGTGCGCATCGTCGACAACACCAGGGCCAAGGGGCTGGCCGGCGCCCGCAACGCCGGCACCGCCGCCGCCTCCGGTGACGTCGTCGCCTTCCTCGACGACGACGCGTGGGTGGCTCCCGGCTGGCTCGCCGGCATGCTCGCCGCCTACCGCGACCCCGCTGTCGTCGGGGTCGGCGGCGATGTGGCCCCCGAGTGGCCGGGGGGCGCCCGCCCCGGGTGGTTCCCTGCGGCGTTCGACTGGGTCGTCGGCTGCAGCTACGAAGGGTTGCCCACCGCGCCCGCCCCGGTGCGCAACTTCATCGGCGCCAACATGTCGTTCCGCCGCGACGCGCTCGAGGCGGTGGGCGGCTTCTCGGAGGGCGTCGGTCGATCGGCCACCGCGCCGCTCGGTTGCGAGGAGACCGAGCTGTCGATTCGGGTCGCCGGGATCGCACCCGGCACGGTGCTGCGCTACGACCCGGCGGTGCAGGTGCACCACACGGTGAGCCCGGAGCGCACCCGGCCGGGCTACTTCCTCCGGCGCTGCCTGGCCGAGGGCCTCTCCAAGGCGGTGATCGCCGGCATGGTCGGCGCCGGCGCGGCCACGTCGACCGAGCGCACCTACGTGCGCGTCGTGCTTGCAGGCGCCGCCCGCCGAGCCGTCGCCGACGTCGCCCACGGCGACCGCAGCGGCCTCGGCCGCCTCGCCGCCCTCTGCGGCGGCCTGGCGGCCACGGCCACCGGGTTCGCCGCCGGGCGCGCCGGCATGGGCCGGGTGGTGCTGCGGGCCGTCGAGCGGCGGCGCCCGCCGTCGCCCGCCGCAGTGGTGGCGCCGTGAGCCCGCCGGTGCCGGTGCTCATGTACCACCACGTGGTGGGGGGCGACCCCGGCCCGGGCGACCCCTTCACCGTGGGCGCCGACGAGCTCGACGAGCACCTCGCCGCCCTCGTGGCCGCCGGCCGCCGGCTGCGCCCGGTCGGCGCGCTGCTCGACGACCCGTCCCCCCACGACGTCTACCTCACCTTCGACGACGCCTTCACCTCCTTCGCCGAGCTGGTGGTGCCCCTCCTCGACGCCCACGGGGCGGGGGCGACGGTCTTCGTGCCCACCGCGTGGATGGGCTCGGCGGCCGACTGGGCCGAGTCGGGTGACGCCGCCGGGCTGCACGTGCTCTCCGCATCCCAGGTCGCCGCCCTGCCGCCAGCGCTGGTGGAGGTCGGCGGGCACGGCCACAGGCACACGCCCCTCGACCTGCTCGACGCCGCCACCCTCGCCGACGAGCTGCGCACCAGTCGCTCCATGCTGACCGAGGTGCTCGGCCGGGCCCCGCGCTCGATCGCCTACCCCTTCGGCTACCACACCGCGGCTGTCCGAGCGGCGGCCGCCGCCGCCGGCTGGTCGCTCGGCTGCGAGGTCGGCTACGCGTTGCACCGCCGAGGCGGGGATCCGCTGGCCGTGCGGCGCCTGCTGGTCGGCCCGGGCACCACGGG
>DASTHS010000232.1:0-4021 GCA_035718085.1 Acidimicrobiales bacterium
TGCCGGCACCGGCGGCGCTGACACCCGCTGCGGCCGCGGCGAGGGCGTCGGGGTGCCGGCCGGCGAGCACGACGGTCGCCGCCCGGGGCCGGGCCAGCTCGGCGGCGATGGCGGCGCCGATCTCGGAGGCGCCGCCGAGCACCACCACCGACCGCACGGCGCCGAGGGCGTCGGTCACGCGCCGCCCCCCGGGCGGCCGGGCTGGGGGGCGTGACCGGGGTGGGGGGCGAGCAGGGGCAGCCGGCGGGCCAGGTCGGAGCAGAGCAGCCGGTCGGGGTCGAGGTCGTCACGCACGGCCCGCCAGCGTGGCAGCTCGGGGTACATCACCTCGAGCAGCTCGGGGCGCAGCCGGGAGTCCTTCGACAGGTACACCCGGCCACCGGCGGCCGCCACCACGGCGTCGAGGCCGTCGAGCAGCGCCGCCAGCCCGGGTGTCGAGGCCGGCACGTCGAGCGCGAGGGTCCAGCCGGGCATGGGGAAGCCGAGCGGCGCGGGGTCGGCGGGGCCGAAGCGCTTGAGCACGGCGAGGAACGACGCGCAGCGGGCGCTGCTCACCGCCTCGACGGCCGCGCTGAGCGCGGCCTCGGCGCCGTCGGGCACCACGAGCTGGTACTGCACGAACCCGCGGGGGCCGTAGATGCGGTTCCAGCCGGCCACGGCGTCGAGGGGGTGGAAGAACGCCGCTGCCGGCACGAGGTGGTGCTCGGCTGCCGCCGGGGCCCGCCGGAACCACACCTCGTTGAAGGCGGCGACGCTGGCCCGGTTGAGCAGGCCGCCGGGCACCCACGGCGGGGCGGCCAGGCGAGTGGCCGGCGCGAACCGCAACGCGCGGCTGCGGGCGGTGGGGGGCAGGTCGGCGAGGGCGGCGTGGCTGCCGAGCTCGATCACCGACCGGCCGAGGGCCCGCCCGCGGGCCAGGCAGTCGATCCAGGCCACGCTGTAGTGCGCGTCGGCGTCGGCCTCGACCATGCGGGCCATCAGGGCGTCGAGGTCGCCGAGGCGCTGGCGCTCGACCCGCATCGTCGCCGTCTCGATGGGCCGGAGGGCCACCACCGCCTCGACCACGATGCCGGTCAGGCCCATGCCGCCGACGGTCGCCCAGAACACCTCGGGGTCCCGGTCGGGGCCGACGGTGACGCGGCCGCGGGCGGGCGTGTCGAGCACGATGGCGTCGACGTGGGCGCCGAAGGCGCCGTCGCGGTGGTGGTTCTTGCCGTGGACGTCGGAGGCGATGGCCCCGCCGACGGTCACCGCCCGGGTGCCGGGCGTGACCAGCGGCCAGAGCCCGAGGGGCACCAGGGTGCGCATGAGCCGGTCGAGGCTCACCCCGGCCTCGACCCGGGCCCGCCGGCCGGGCAGGTCGACCTCCACGATGCGGTCGAGCCCGGTGGTGACCACGACCTCGCCGCCGGCGTTCTGGGCGGCGTCGCCGTAGGCGCGGCCCAGCCCGCGGGCGATCACGCCCCGACCTGACGCCGCCGCCGCCCGCCACGCGCCGTCGAGCTCGGCGGGCGCCCGGGGGCGGCGCACGTGGGCAGCCGACGGGGCGGTGCGGCCCCAGCCGGTCAGCACCTCGAGGGGGCGGTCGTCGCCGGTGGTGACGGCCACTAGTGCACGTACACGCCGAGCGCGAACAGCGCCGCCCACACGACCCCGAGCACCTGCAGCTGGCGGTCGCCGAGCACCAGCTCGTCGGGGCGGGCGCCGCGGCCGAGGTCGACGAGCAGGGTGTAGCGCAGCAGGGCCAGGGCGACGGGTGCGATCGTCAGCTGGAACCAGATCGGGTCGTCGTGGTGTCGCATCGCCGTCTGCAGGTCGAACGCCCAGAGGCAGTAGCAGACGATGCTGCCGCTGGCGGCGACGGCGACGGCGGTGCGCAGGAAGGTGGTGCTGTAGGCGTCGAGGGTGGCCCGGTGGGCGCCGCGGCCGTCACCGAGCTCGGCGTGCTCGGCCAGGCGCTTGCCGGTGACCATGAGCAGGCTGCCGAAGGTGGCCACCAGCAGGAACCACTGCGAGAGGGCCACGCCCGTGGCCACGCCGCCGGCGATGGCGCGCAGCAGGAACCCGAAGGCCACCGCGGCCAGGTCGTAGACCGGGAGGTGCTTCAGTCGGTAGGTGTAGGCGACCTGCACGACGGCGTACACGCCCAGCACCAGCGCCAGGCGCCAGGTGACCAGCAGGGCGAGGCCGACGGACGCGCCCAGAAGCGCCCCTGCGGTCAGGTAGCCGGTGCGCACGCTGAGGGCGCCGGACGCGATCGGCCGGGTCGCCTTCCGGGGGTGGGCGCGGTCGGCCACCCGGTCGACGGTGTCGTTGAGGGCGTAGGTGCCGGCGCCGACCATGGCGAAGAGGGCCACGGCCTCGAGGGCGCGCCCCAGGGTCCCGGGCGAGCCGAGCACACCGGCGCAGGCCGGCGCAGCGAGCACCACGACGTTCTTCGCTGCCTGGCGGGGGCGGCACAGACGCACCAGGGCGCCCGCCGACCCGCCCGCGGCCGGCGGCCCCGCCGACAGCACCGGCCCGGCGGCGGGGTCGTCGATCATGGCCCTCCCGGCGCGGAGACGACGAAGAAGTCGCGCGACTCGCGGGTCGGTCCGAGGTAGCGGGTCGCCGGCCGGTTCATCTGCGGGTACAGCTTGGCGGCGGCGATCGCGCCGGTGGCCGGGTCGTGGCGGTAGACGTTGAAGGTGACCCACTCGGGGTTGATGTCGAGGGACATGGCTCGCACCGCGCCGACCCGGGCCAGGCTCTCGGCGAGGGTGCGGGCGCTGAGGGCCGGCCCGGCGACGTAGACCACCGCGCCGTCGGCGGTGACGCCCACCCCCGAGCGGGCGACGATCGTGCTCGAGTGCAGCGTGCGCCCCCAGATGCGCGAGTCGGCGTAGGTGGCGTCGGGCGCCGGCCTGCCGTCGTCGACGATCGGCACCAGGTTCTGCAGCACGGCGGTGACCGACGGCGTCATGGTGACCTGGCTGCCCCAGCGGCCCACGTCGACCCGGCCGTCGCGGGAGATGACCAGCGACGCGGCGCCCGCCTGCAAGGGCACGGCGGTGCGGCCGTCGAGGAAGAAGCCACCGTGGGCGTCCTGGAAGCGGAACCCGCCGTTGAAGGCGGCGAGGGCATGGGCGGCGGCGGAGCCGGTCAGGTCGGGGGGTTCGGGCCAGGTGCCGCCGGGCTCGGTGGCGCCCGGCACCAGCGACAGCCGGGCGAGGGTGGGGTCGATCCAGACCGCCGAGGTGATCTGGGAGGTGTACTGGTCGTCGGCCCGGAACTGCGCCTCGTACATGGCGGGGCGGCCGCCGACGAGGTCGCCCATCGGCGTCCACTGCCCCTCGCCGGGCACGGCGGGCTGCACGATCAGCGGCACCGGTGTGGGCGGCGCCAGGTGCGCCGGGGCGGAGCCGGTGCGCCGGGCGGCGGTGGCCGTCCGAGCGTCGGCGGCCGGCACCGGGTTGAGCTGCTTGGGGCGGCCGCCCTTCGCCGGGGCGCTGTGGTCGTAGTACACCTGCTCGAGGGTGGCGGCCAGGGCGGCCATGTGGTGGCCGCGCAGCCAGTCGGCCCACTTCGCCGACAGCGGTTCGTTGCCGGTCACCCGCGACGCGGCCACGCCGGTGGCGGCGACGGCGACCACCCCGGCCACGACCACCGCGGCGACGGCCCGACGCCAAGGGTGCCCGCGGCGCACGCGTCCGCGGCGGGCGGCCGGCGCGTGGCGCCCACCCCTGGTCCGACGACGGCCGAGCATGCGCAGCACCCTCCCACGTTCCCCCACCTTGTGCGGCCGCCGGGGTCGCGTCATCGGCTCTTTGCGAAGATTTGGCCGTTCTGCCGGGCGGCCGGGCGGCCGGTCGGGCACCACCTGCGGTGCCGCGGGGGGTGGCGGCGGGCTCAGCCCTGCCAGGGGCGCATGGAGGCGGCCAGGTCGGCAGCAGCCGTCGGCGTGAGCGACGACCGGGTGGCGTAGACGTCGGGCCCGGCGGCCCAGGTCAGTGACGTGGACGCCACCCCGCCGGTCACGGCG
>DASTHS010000233.1:0-22098 GCA_035718085.1 Acidimicrobiales bacterium
GCCACCTCGAGCCCGAGCGCTGCCAGCGGCGGCTCGACCGGCGGGTCGAGCAGCGGCTCGGGCCTGCCCTTCGGGGGCGGTGACGGGTCGGGCGGCACCGGGGCCCCGGGCAGCAGCCAACTCACCCCGGCGCAGCAGTCGGTGGTGTCCACCGTCGACAAGTCGGTCGTCGACATCAACACCGAGCTCGGCTACCAGAACGGCGCGGCCGCCGGCACCGGCATGGTGCTCACCGCTGACGGGGTGGTGCTCACCAACAACCACGTCATCGACGGCGCCACGTCGATCTCGGTGACCCTGGTGTCGTCGGGCAAGACCTTCAAGGCCCACGTCCTCGGTGACGACGTGACCCAGGACGTCGCCCTGATCCAGATCGACAACGCCTCGGGGCTCACGCCCATCGCCGTGTCGAACTCGTCGGTGAAGGTGGGCGACCAGGTCGTGGCCATCGGCAACGCCGGCGGCGCCGGCGGCACGCCGTCGGCGGTGAGCGGCGCGGTCACCGATCTCAACCGCCAGATCACCGCCAGCGACCAGAACGGCGCCAACGCCGAGCAGCTGAGCGGGCTGATCCAGACCGACGCCCCGATCCAGGCCGGCGACTCGGGCGGGCCCCTGGTGAACACCAAGGGCCAGGTGATCGGCATGGACACCGCGGCGTCGTCGAGCAACCAGTTCAACGGTGCCGCCAGCGAGGGGTTCGCCATCCCGATCAGCGAGGCCCGACAGATCGCCGACCAGATCCAGAAGGGCCAGGCCACCGACAAGATCCACATCGGTGAGACCGGGTTCCTCGGCGTCAGCGTGGCCGCCGACAGCGGGGTGCCCGGATCCATCGGCAGCGGCAACGGCGCCCAGGTGTCGAGTGTCATCGCCGGCTCGCCGGCCGACAAGGCCGGCATCACCGGCGGCGACACGATCACCGCCGTCGACGGCACGCCGATCTCCTCGTCGACCGACCTCACCAACACGTTGCGCTCGCACCACCCGGGTGACTCGGTGAACGTCACCTGGACCGACCAGTCGGGGGCATCGCACTCCGCCGCCATCACCCTGGCGGCCGGCCCCGCCGCCTGACCCCCGGGGCCCACCGCTTCAGCCCGGGGCGCCGGGCGGGGGTCAGTCGGGCTGCCCGCCCAGGTCCAGCGCCGCCGCCGCCAGCGCGGCGGCGACCTGGGCGGCCGCACGTCGGCGCACACCCACCGGCAGCTCGACCTGCACCCCGCCGCCGGGCGGCCGGTTGACCGGGTTGCGCGGGTGCACCCCGCGCAGGGCGGCCGGGATGGCGCCGAGGTCGTCGACCACCTCGACCCCGGGGAGCGCAGCCCGCAGGTGCCCCGCGACCACGGCGGCGGCCCGACGGGCCCGGCCGCCGACCAGCACCGGGTCGCCGGGGCCTCGCCGGCCGTACCCGTGCACGGCCACCGCCACGACCACATGGCCGAGGAAGGCCCGCAGCGCAGCCGAGCCGGCCGGGTCGACCTCGGCCGACGCCACGTGCCAGCGCAGGTCGGCCGGCTGGTCGACGAGGTAGAGCGACGCCCCCGAGGCGGCGGCAGCGGCGCGGGCCACCTCCCCCGTGCCGGCCTCCAGGCCGGCGTGGAAGGCGAGCAGCCCGACGGGCGAGCCGAGCTGGCAGTGCTCACGCACCGCCGGGTGGGCGAGCAGCGCCGGCCACGTCACCTCCCGGGTGGGCAGCGGCCGCGCCGGCGGCCCGGGCACCTAGTGGGGGGAGAACTTGACGGCCGGCGCCGGCTGGCCCCACCACTCGGCCTCCCGGATGGCGCGCATGGCCGCCTTGCGGGCCTCCGGGTCGAGCCGGTCGACGAAGAGCACCCCGTCGAGGTGGTCGGTCTCGTGCTGGAAGCAGCGGGCCAGCTTCGCCTCGCCGACGACCTGCAGCGGCCGACCGTGCATGTCGTAGCCCTTGGCGACGGTGTGCAGCCGTCGCTTGGTGTCGAAGTACAGGCCGGGGATCGACAGGCACCCCTCGGGCCCGTCGTCGACCTCGTCGTCGGGGAACTCGAGCACCGGGTTCACCAGGTGGCCCTCGGTGGTGCCGTCGTGCCACACGAAGACCCGCTGCAGCACACCGAGCTGCGTCGCCGCCAGGCCGTAGCCGTCTTCTTCGTACAGCGTCTCGTGCAGGTCCTTGACCAAGGTGCGCAGCGACCGGTCGAAGTCGACGACCTCACCGGCCCGCTCGCGCAGCACGGGGTCGCCGAAGAGGCGGACGGGGCGAACGGTCATGCCCGGAAGGGTACCGGTGGCCGTGGGCCCGGGCCGTCTGGGAAGCTGGCGGCGTGTCGACCGCCCGACCCGGGCCGGCGCCCGCCGTCACCGCCCTGGTGCGCGGCGGGGTCGAGTTCACCCTGCACCCCTACGACCTGGTCGAGTACGACGACGGCGCCGAGCTGGCCGAGCTGCTCGACGTGGAGGAGGAGCGCGTCGTCGAGGCGGTGGTCGTCGAGGCCGGCGGCCGGGCCGCGATGTGCCTGGTGGTCGCCGGCGACGAGCTCGACGAGGAGGCAGTCGGCACCGCCCTCGGCGCCCCGGCGCGCATCGTGCTCGAGTCGGTGGCGGAACGGGTCACCGGGCACCCCGCGGATGCCGTCAGCCCCTTCGGCACCCGCCGACGGCTTCCCGCACTGGTCGACGCAGGCGTCGCCGACCTCGGCCCCGCCACCACGGTCATCGTGCCGAGCGGCCAGGCCGGCTTGGCGGTGGAGGTGCGCCTCTCCGACCTGCTGCGGGTCACCGAGGCCCGCCGGGCGAACATCGTCAGCGCCTGACGTCCCGCGCCTCCGGCGTCGGCGCCGCAGCCCCTCGGCCGGGTGAGGGGCGCGTCGCGAGGGTAGGCAGCGCACATGTCTGCGTCCCGCCGATTGGCCCGCCCGATGCTCGCCTCCATGTTCGTCGTCGGCGGGCTGAACTCCCTGCGAGACCCGTCCGGCCCGGCGAAGGCGGCCGAGAAGGTCGGCGTGCCCATCGCCGAGAAGGTGCCCGGCCTGCCCACCGACCCCGAGACGCTGGTGCGCATCAACGGCGGGGTGCAGTTCGGCGCCGGCCTGCTGCTGGCCATGGGCAAGCTGCCGCGCCTGTCGTCGCTCGCACTGCTCGGCTCGCTCGCTCCCACCACGCTGGCGGGGCACTCGTTCTGGGAGCACGACGACGACACGGAACGACGCGCCCAACGCATCCACTTCTTGAAGAACGTCGGGCTCGCCGGCGGCCTGCTGCTCTCCGCGTTCGACACCGACGGCGCGCCGTCGCTCGGGTGGCGGGCCCGCCGGCGGGCGGAGCGGGCGGCGGCCGTCGCCATCGCCGGCCGGGCGGCCGTCGGTAACAGGGCGGCCGACGGCCGGGCGGCGGCGGCAGACGCCATCGGCACCCTGGCCGAGGGCGCCAAGGCCGCCGGGGCCGGGAAGCACGCCGGCAAGGCGGCCGCCGCCGTGCAGGGTGGTCGGGCGGCCAAGCGGGCAGCTGCCAAGGCGGCCAAGGCGGCGGCAGCCGCCGAGGTCGGCGGCAAGGCGGCCAAGAAGGCGGCCGGCAAGGCGGCGAAGGCGGGCGCCGTGGTCGAGGGTGGCAAGGCCGCCAAGAAGGTGGCCTCCACGGTGACGTCGGGCCGGGCAGCGTCGACGGTCACCGGGGCGCTGCACCAGGCCCCCGACCTGGCCGAGTCCGCCCTGCGCACCGGCCGAGCCGCCGCCACGGCCGCTGCCAGCGCGGCGGCGCACCAGGCGCCCGAGCTGGCGGCCACCGCCCGGGCCACGAGCCGCAAGGCGGCCAAGCAGGCCCGCAAGGCGGCGGTGCGCGCCTCGAAGCTGGCCCAAGCCCAGGGCCGCATCGCCGCCGTGCAGGCCGCCGACGCGGCGCGGGCTGCCCGCTCCGCCGCCTGACGTCCCCCCGGCAGCCCGACCTCTACGCTGCGGGCCCGTGGCCGACGACCTGTGCCTGATGGTGGTGCACGCCCACCCTGACGACGAGGCGATCTCGACCGGCGGCGTGCTGGCCCGCTGCGGCGGCGAGGGCGTCCGCACCGTGCTGGTCACCTGCACCGACGGCCGCTGCGGCGACGGCCCGGGGGGCACCAAACCCGGCGACGACGGCCACGACCCCGAGGGGGTCGTGGCCGTGCGCGCCGACGAGCTGGCGGCGTCGGCTGCCACCCTGGGCGTCCGCCACCTGGTGACCCTCGGCTACCACGACTCGGGGATGATGGGCTGGCCGACCAACGACGACCCCCAGGCGTTCTGGCAGGCCGACGTCGCCGCCGCCGCCGCGCCCCTCGTCGACCTCATCCGCCAGCACCGCCCGCAGGTCGTGGTGACCTACGACGCCAACGGCTTCTACGGCCACCCCGACCACATCATGGCCCACCGCATCGCCATGGTCGCCACCGCCGTGACCGGCATACCCCAGCGGCTGTACTACACCGCCGTGCGCCGATCGGACCTCGTCGAGTTCCGCACCGTGCTCGAGGCCGCTGGCCTCGAGCCGCCGGCCCCGAGCGACCGGGAGGAGGGCCAGTACGCGCCCCCGGACGGCGACGAGCAGCCCGGAGACGAGCCCGACTGGGGCACGCCCGACCTGCTGGTGACCACCACCGTCGACGTCGCTGACCACGTCGAGGCGAAGCGGGCGTCGCTCATGGCCCACGAGAGCCAGGCCGACAACGTGTTCTTCCGCCGACTGTCGCCGGACGTCTTCGCCCGCCTGTTCGGGGCCGAGCACTTCGTGCGCGCCGTCGACCGCACCGGCGGCCCGGTGCCCGAGACCGACCTCTTCGCCGGTCTCCGTCCCGCCCACGGGCAGTGACGGAGCCGGTCGTGGCCGGTGACCGCCCCGGGCGGGTTGCCCCCGACGGCGAGGTGAGCGTCGCCGGCGAGCTGCGCACGTCGCTGCTCGGGCCGGCCGCCCGCTACACCCCCGTCGACATCGCCCACGCCGGCGGTGCCGACCGGGAGCTGACCCGCCGCCTGTGGCGGGCGATGGGCTTCGCCGACGTGCCCGACGACGAGGTCGCCTTCACCGACGACGACCTCACGGCACTGCGCCGGGCCGTGTCGCTCATGGCGCGCGACGCCCTCGACGACCGCGACGTGCTCTACCTGGCCCGGGTGCTGGGGCAGGCCAGCGCCAACATGGCCGAGTCGGTGGTCAGCTTCGCCCTGGAGCGCGTCGAACGGGGCGACGGCGCCCGGCCAGCCACCTCCGAGCTGCTCGGCGAGCTCGACCACCTCGTGGTCTACCTGCTCAACCGGCACCTGCTCGAGGCGCTGCGCCGCCACCTGGGAGACCGGCGCGACTCCGGTGAGGGCACCCCGCTGTGCGTGGGTTTCGCCGACCTGGTCGGCTACACCCGTCTCAGCCAGCGGCTCGACGAGCACGAGCTGGCTGCGCTCATCGAAGGCTTCGAGACCACGGCGGGCGACGCCGTGGTCACCCGAGGCGGCCGGGTGGTCAAGATGATCGGCGACGAGGTGATGTTCGCCGCCGAGCCCCGCAACGGCATCGACATCGCCCTGGCCCTCGCCGAGTCCTTCGTCGGCGACGACGTCCCCGCGGTGCGCGTCGGGCTGGCCTGCGGCAGCGTGGTGACCCGGGCCGGCGACCTCTTCGGCCCCACCGTCAACCTGGCGGCACGCGCCACGGCGATCGCCCGGCCGAGCTCGGTGCTGGTGTCAGCCGACCTCTTCGACGTCGTCGCCGCCGACCCCACGCTGCACCTGCGACGGATGCGCCCCCGCCGCTTGAAGGGCATCGGGTGGGCGGAGCTCGGCGTCGTGCGCCGGCTCGGCGACGGCGACTAGCGCCTCGGAGCGGTATCGCCGGTCTCGAGCGACCAGCCCCCCGGCCCGGCCAGCGCCTCCGCCTCCGGGGGCCCCCACGAGCCGCGGGGGTAGCGGACCGGTTCCGGTCGGTCGTCGAGCAGGGCCGCGGCCACCTCCCAGACGTGCTGCAGGCCGTCGGGGCGGGTGAAGAGGGACCGGTCCCCGATGAGGACGTCGTGGATGAGCCGGGCGTAGGCGGGAAGTGCGGGGGTGTGGAACGTGGTCCCGAGGGGGAGGCGGGCCGCTCCGGTGGCCAGTTCGAGGGTCGGGCCCGGCTTCTTGGTGACCAGGCTGAGGTCGATCTCGCCGTCACCGGAGAGCTCGAAGCTCAGCGTGTTGCCCCCGGGCGGCAGGTCGCCGAGGGTCTGGGTGGGCTGGCGGAAGCGGATGCTGACCCGCTGGTGGCTCTCGGCCAGGCACTTCCCCGTGCGCATCAGGAACGGCACGCCCTCCCAGCGGTCGTTGTCGATCATCATGCGGGCCGCGACGAAGGTCTCGGTCCGCGAATCGGCCGGCACCCCCTCGATCTCGCGGTACCCGTCGTACTGGCCGACGACCACGTCGTCCCAGCTGAGCGGGCGGAAGCAACCGATGACCGCCTCCCGGGCCTCGGCGATGTGCTCGGCGTCGAGCGAGCGGGGGGGCTCCATGGCCACCTCGGCGGCGATCTGGAACAGATGGGTCACCAGCATGTCGAGGATGGCGCCCGTCGCCTCGTAGAAGCTGGCCCGCATCCCGACGTCGAGGGTCTCGGGCACGTCGATCTGCACGCTCTCGATGTGGCGAGCGTCCCAGGAGGAGCTGAACAGGCCGTTGGCGAACCGGAGGATGTGGATCGCCTGGGCCCCCTCCTTCCCGAGGAAGTGGTCGATGCGGTAGATCTGCTCCTCGGCGAAGACCCGGTGCGCCGCCCGGTCGAGCTCCTCGAAGGTGGCCATCGAGGTGCCGAAGGGCTTCTCGTAGACCACCCGGGAACGCTCGACCAGGCCGTGCTCGCCGATGGCGTCGGTCAGGCCGGTGAACGCCCCGGGGGGCACCGCCATGTAGTGCACCCGCTGCGGCGTGCCGGCCAGCTCGTGCTCGGCCTCGGCCACCACGTCGAGGAGGCTGCCGGGGTCGTCGGTGTCGAAGCCGCCGCCGGCGAAGCGGAGGCGGCGCACGAACTCGTCCCAGGGACCGTCGGCGGGCTTCGGACCGAACTCCTCGAGGCTCTGGCGCACCCGCTCCTGGAAGTTCTCGTGGGAGACGTCACCGCGGCCGTTGCCGACCAGGCGCCAGTCGTCGGGCAGCAGGCCGGCCGCGGCCAGGCGGTAGAAGGCGGGGAGCACCAGCCGGTGGGCCAGGTCACCGGTGGCCCCGTAGAGGATGAACACGGTCGGGTCGGGCACCAGGCGGGGGTCGGGCACGACCGCTGTCTACCCCCGCACCCCACCACCGGCGTCAAGCGCGCAGCGGGAGGGTCGGCGCTCAAGGCAACGACCGCAGCGCCCGACACCGCCACCGTGAGCACGTCGCCCGCCCCGACCCCTTGCGGCTGCTGCGGAGCCTCTAGGGTCTCCGATGTGCACCGAACGGGCAGCATCGTCCGGGCCGTCGGCCGTGCCATCCGGGGGGCGTTCCCCGCGATCTGCGTGGCGACGCTGATCCCCCTCGCCATCCTCTACGTGGGCTTGGCCCTCGATTCGGTGGTCGACGCCATCATCGCCTCGGTGGTCTACGCCTACGGGGTGGCCGCCTACCAGTGGCGGCGCAACCGCCGGGTGTCGGGGATGCTGCTCATGACCCTGCTGCTGGTCACCATCCGGGCCCTGGCGGCGGCGGCCACCGGCAGCGTGTTCGCCTACTTCGTCGTGCCCGTCGTCGAGACCGCCGGCTTCGGCCTGCTCTTCCTGGCGTCGATGTTCACCAGCGAGCCGCTCATCGTCCGCCTGGCCCGCGACTTCGTGCCCCACCTCGCCGAGGACCTCGCCTCCCGCCGCAGCCTGATCCGGTGGCTGTCGGGGGTCTGGACGGTCACCTACCTGCTGTCGGGCGCCACCACCCTGGTGCTGCTGCTCACCCAGTCGATCGGGGTGTACGCCGCGGCCCACGAGCTCGCCGGGTGGGCGTGGGTCGCCTGCGGTGTGGGTGCGTCGATCTTCCTGTGCCGCCGCAAGGCGCAGGGGCTCTGGCACGTCGCGCTGCGCCGGCACATGCCCATGGTGGGCCTCGCCGCCGCTGCGCCTGCCGCCGCCGCCTGACCGCCGGTCAGCGCGGCCGGCGCACCGGGTCGACGAGCGCCTGGCTGACCAGCGCCTTGAGCAGGGGGCGCAGGGGGTAGGTGCTCGACGGCAGCAGCTGGGTCATGAAGACCACCGACACGTCTTCCACCGGGTCCACCCAGAACGCCGTGCTGGCCGCGCCGCCCCACCCGTAGGTGCCCTCGGTGCCCTGCACCTTCGAGGCGGCCGCGTCGAGGTCGACGGAGAAGCCGAGCCCGAAGCCGACGCCGTCGTAGGTGGTCTCCGCGAACAGGGGGCGCCCGTAGGTCTCGAGGTCGGCCCCGCCCGGCAGCTGGTTGCGGGTCATGTAGTCGACCGTGCGGGTGCCGAGCAGCCGCACCCCGCCGAGCGCACCGCCGCCGCGCAGCATCTCGGCGAAGCGGAGGTAGTCGCCCGCCGTGCCGACCAGGCCGCCTCCCCCCATCAGCAGCGTGGGCGCCTGGCGCGCCGCCGCGCCCATCACCGTCTCGGTGGCCCGGCCGTCGCCACCGCGCACGTACAGCGACGCCAGGCGCGCCGCCAGGCGCTCGTCGGCGTGGAACGCCGTGTCGGTCATGCCGAGCGGCTCGAGGATGCGGGTGCGGAACACCTCGTCGAGCGGCATGCCCGCCACCGCCTCCACGAACCGGCCGAGCACGTCGGTGCTCACGCCGTAGTTCCACTCCCGTCCCGGCTGGAACACCAGCGGCAACGACGCCCACGCCTCCGACGCCCCGGCCAGGTCGAGCCCGGCCGGCGCTCCCCACTCGAAGCCGGCCGCCCGGTAGAGGGCGTCGACCGGGTGCGAATGGTGGAACCCGTAGGTCAGGCCGGCGGTGTGGGTCAACAGGTGCCACACCCGGATCGGCTCGGTGGCCGGTTCGGTCACGGGGGCCTGGGCGCTGCCTCCCCGCCACACCCGCACGTCGGCCCACTCGGGCAGCCACGCCGAGATCGGGTCCTTGAGCAGGAAGGCGCCCTCCTCGTAGAGCATCATCGCCGCCACCGACGTCACCGGCTTGGTCATCGAGAACAGCCGCCACACCGTGTCGGTCTCGACCGGCGCCCCCGACGCCAGGTCGCGCACGCCTCGAGCGCTGCAGTGCACGACCCGGCCGTGGCGGGCCACGACGCAGAGCCAGCCGGCGAGCGACCCGTCGTCGACGTAGCGGCCGAGGCGGGCGTCGATGCGGGCGAGGCGGTCGGCGTCGACACCGACCTCGGCGGGGTCGGTGTCGACCTCGAGGGTGGGCATCCGCGGACGCTACCGCTCGGCGGCCCGCCGGGTCTCAGCCGCCGATCGGGGGCGCCGGGCACGACGGCCCCCGGGCGGGGCCGACCGCCGGGTGCAGGGTGATCCGGCCGGGTCGGGTCACCTGCAGCGCGGTCCATCCGTCGGCCGTGGCCCCGACGCAGCCGGCGGCGGCCGGTTGCAGTGACCAGTAGCGCGACGCCCGCAGCCGGACGACCACCTGCCCGGGTCGCCGGGCCTCGAGCACCACGGTGTTCCCCTCGAGTGACCGCAGGGAAGCCGGCCCGCTCACCAGGCCGGGGCTGCGGTCGACCCTCCAGAGCACCCACCCGCTCGACTGCCAGACCCGGGTGAGGCCCGGTACGGCCCCCCCGGTGAGCAGCGCCCGTTCCTGCACCCCTGCGTAGTCGACCTGGGCGAGCGGCACCCGCGGCATGGCGACCCAGCTGACCCCGTTGGCGAGCAGCCACGACCGGTACGAGTCGCCGGTCAGGGCCCCCGGCGTGTAGAAGACGGGGTTGCGGGCGGTGTCGATCTGGCGCTCCCACCCCCGGGCCAGCGACAGGCGGCTGGCGCCGACGTAGGCGGCCTCCCAGTGGTCGGCGAGCGGCACGACCTCCACCCGTGACGCCGCCGGGGGCGTCGCCGCCAGGTGGTGCAGCAGGGGGGCGAAGAACGCCGCGGTCGACGACGGTGCGTCGTGCGCCGGGCGGACCGCGCTGAGCGACGGTGCCCACTGCCACACGGCGAAGGGCACCAGCACCACCGCCCCGTAGGAGCGCCAGCGGGTCGCGGCTCGGGGTCGCACCGGCGTGCGGGCCGACACGAAGCAGGCCAGCAGCGGCACCCCCACCGCGCTGGCCAGGCGGCCGGCGTTGCCCCCCAACGGGTTGGGCACGAGGAACGACACCAGCGAGGCGACCCCGTAGACGGCGACGGCCAGCCGGACGGCGCTCGTGGTGGCCACGAGCGGGCTGAGCACGGCGGCGCACAGCAGCTCCACCACCACCAGCTCGGTCCAGGTGAAGGGGAAGGGCCCGGTGCCGGGGAACGCGAGGGCGAGCACGCCGACCACCCCCATCGACGCCGCGGCCAGGGCGAGGGCCCCGGGGCGCCGGGTGAGCCCCGCCGCGGCGAGCGCCAGCAGCCGACGGGCCCGGGCCCTGGCGGCGCCCGCCCCGCCGGCGGTCTCGCCGACCGTGGTCGCCCGGGGCAGCTGGTGGGCCCACCACGCCAGGCACACCATGGCCAGGAAGGCGGCCGCCAACGGCGAGCACAGCGCGGCGACGACCCCGAGGGCCACGGCTGCGGGCCGCCGACGGTGGACCAGCGCCAGCACGGCGAGCAGGCCGAACGCCTCGCCGCAGAGGAACGGCAGCTCACCGATGCCGACCTGCACGAGCGTCGACGCCGCGAAGTACCAGCTGCCCAAGGGCCGTCGCCCGAAGTGGGCGGTGACGAGCCGGTCGAAGGCCCACGCCGCGCCCGTCCCGGCGGCCACGGCGGCGCCGCCGACGCCGAGCAGCGCCCCGATCAGGGGGAACGCCGCGCTGTAGGCCATCGGGTAGACGCCTCCGTACCAGGCCGTGTCGAGCACCGACAGCCCGTGGGCGCGCACCTGCCCGACCATGAACACCTGCATGGCCTGGTCGGTGCCGTGCAGGCCGAGGAGCTGGGCGGCGACCGCAAGTGTGGCGGCGAGCAGCGCCGGCCCGAGCGACGCCGCCGCCCGCGCCGCCGCACCGGGGGGCAGGCCGGGCGCGCCGGCGCCCACCACGAAGCGGGTGGCGCCTCCGTCGGGGGCGCTGACGGTCAGCGGGTCGGGCATGTCGATCCGGCGGGCGCGCCGTTCCGGCGTCGGCCGGGGGGTGCCTCGCCGCCGAGCGTACCGGTGGCGCCCCACCAGGCCCCGGCGCGGGCCTACCCTTCCGCCATGCTCAGCACGATGCAGGACCGCCCGCTGCTGGTCTCGGGCATCTTCCGCCACGGCGCCGCCGTGCACGGCCGCAGCCGCATCCGCACCTTCGACGGCGAGCGGTTCCGCGACGCCACGTTCGCCGAGGTGGCCGAGCGCACCGAGCGCCTGGCCCGGGCCCTCCAGCAGCGCCTCGGGGTCACCGGCGACGATCGCGTCGCCACCTTCATGTGGAACGCGCAGGAGCACGTCGAGGTGTACTTCGCCGCCCCCGGCATCGGGGCGGTCATGCACACGCTGAACCTGCGCCTCCCCCCCGAGCAGCTGGTGCACATCGCCAACCACGCCGAGGACAAGGTGGTCATCGCCCACACCACCGTGGCGCCGATGCTGGCCGCGGTCGCCGACCAGCTCAAGACCGTCGAGCACGTCGTGCTCGTCGACGACGGCGCCCCCGTCACCGACGAGGTGCGCGCCGCGCTCGCCGCCCACCTCGGCGAGGTGCACGACTACGAGCAGCTGCTGGCATCGGTGGACGGCGGCCCCTTCGACTGGCCCGACCTCGACGAGCGGTCGGCGGCGGCCATGTGCTTCACCAGCGGCACCACCGGCGACCCCAAGGGCGTCGTCTACAGCCACCGCTCGACCTGGCTGCACAGCTTCATGGTCAACAACTCCGGGCCGATCACCCTCTCGGAGCGCGACCGGATCCTGCTGATCGTGCCGCAGTTCCACGTGAACGCCTGGGGTTACCCGTACGCGGCGTGGATGCACGGCACCGACATGATCATGCCGTCGCGGTTCCTGCAGGGGCCGCCGGTGGCGGCGATGATCGAGCAGGCGGGCGTGACGCTGGCCGCCGGCGTGCCGACCATCTGGCAGGGGCTGCTCGCCCACGTCGAGGCCAACCCGGGCGTCGACCTGTCGTCGGTGCGGTTCCTGCTCTCGGGGGGCTCGGCGCTGCCGCGGGTGCTCATCGAGCGCTTCGGTGAGCTCGGTGTGACCATCCTCCAGGGCTGGGGCATGACCGAGACCAGCCCGGTCTGCGCGGTCAGCGCCCCGCCCGCCGACGCCGACGACCCCCTCGACCCGATGTGGCGGCTCAAGGCCGGGCGCGTCGTGCCCGGCGTCGACCTGCGCATCGTCACCGCCGACGGCGCCGTCGCGCCCTGGGACGGCACCACCGAGGGCGAGATCGAGGTGCGCGGCCCGTGGATCACCGGCGCGTACTACCGGGTCGACGACCCCGAGAAGTTCCACGACGGCTGGCTGCGCACCGGCGACGTGGGCACCATCGACGACTACGGCTTCCTCACGATCACCGACCGGGTGAAGGACGTGATCAAGTCCGGGGGGGAGTGGATCTCGTCGGTCGCCCTGGAGAACGAGATCATGGGCCACCCCGACGTCGCCGAGGCCAGCGTGGTGGGGGTGAGCGACGAGCGGTGGGGCGAGCGCCCCCTCGCCGTGGTCGTGCGCAAGCCCGGTTCGACCGTCACCGGCGCCGAGCTGCGCGCCTGGCTCGAGCCGCGGGTCGCCCGGTTCTGGCTGCCCGAGCGCTGGACCTTCGTCGACGAGATCCCGAAGACCAGCGTCGGCAAGTTCGACAAGAAGGTGCTGCGCTCCGAGGAGGCCGCCGGGCGCCTCGAGGTGGAGTCGGCCGGCTGAGCGGCCGGCTCCGGTCGTCCGCGGCGCCATGTGCGGCCGGTACACCTCCACCACCCCGGCCGCGGTGCTGGCGTCGACCTTCGCGGTCGACGAGGTCGCCGTCGACGCCCTCGACGCCCGTTGGAACGTGGCCCCCACGACCGACGTGCCGGTCGTGGCCACCCGGTCGTCGGGCGCCCGCGTGCTCGGCACCATGCGCTGGGGGCTCGTGCCTCCCTGGGCGCGAGGCCCCGAGGTCGGTGCCCGGATGATCAACGCCCGCGCCGAGGGCCTGGCGTCGCGGGCCGCCTTCCGAGCCCCGCTGGCCCGCCGGCGCTGCATCGTGCCGGCCGACGCCTTCTACGAGTGGCAGGCGGCCGGCGCAGGGGGGCGGCGCGCCCCCAAGGTGCCGTGGGCGTTCGCCCGCCTTGACGGTGCCCCCATGGCCTTCGCCGGGCTGTGGGAGACCTGGCGCGACCCGGCCGCCGGCCCGGGGGCACCGGCGCTGCGCACGTGGGCCGTCGTCACCACCGCCGCCAACGCCTGCGTCGCCCGCGTGCACCACCGCATGCCGGTGGTGCTCGGCCCCGGCCAGTGGGATCGCTGGCTGGCACCCGAGCCCCTCGACGCCGACGAGCTGGCCGCCGTGTGCGCCCCGGCACCCGACGCGTGGTTCTCGGCGTGGCCGGTGGGCACGGCGGTCAACCACGTCGCCAACGACGGCCCCACGCTGCTCGAGCCCGCACCCCGAGCGCCCAGCCCGACCGGCAGCGACACCCCCCGCCTGGGGTTGTAGCCGGGCCGCCCGCTGCGCACCGGAGGTGTCGGCGGTCGCGTCGATGGGAAGTGTCTCCGGCATGGCGGACACGACCCAGACCCGGGACGAGACCGTCGCAGAGCTCCTCCGTGACTTGAGCGACGGCATGACCAAGCTGGTGCACCAGGAGGTCGAGCTGGCCAAGGCCGAGCTCACGGTGAAGGGCAAGCGCATCGGTGAGGGAGCCGGCATGTTCGGCGGCGCCGCGCTCTTCGGCGTCCTCGGCCTCGCCGGCCTGGTCACCGCAGCCATCGCCGGGCTGGCGACGGTGCTGGCCACCTGGCTGGCCGCACTGATCGTCGCCGTCGCGCTGCTCGCGGTGGCCTCGATCGCCGCCCTGGCCGGCAAGAAGGAGGTGGGACGCGGCAGCCCGCCGTTGCCCACCCAAGCCATCGACAGCACCAAGGAGGACGTGGCGTGGCTGAAGACCCAGGCGCAATCCGCGAGGAGATAGCCGAGACGCGTCAGGAGCTGGCCGACACCATCGCCAAGCTGGGCGAGAAAGCCGACGTCAAGGCCCAGGCCGGCGCCAAGGCCGACGAGTTGAAGGCCACCGCCGTCAGCACCGCCTCGGAGATCGGGGCCAAGCTCGACGCCGCCGTCCCCGACCAGGCCCGCCCGGCGGTCGACGCCGCCAAGGCCCGGGTGGGGCCTGCCGTGCAGGCAGGCGCCGACGCCGTGCAGCGAGACCCGAAGCGGGCCGCCGCCATCGCCGCCGGCGTGCTCGTCACGCTGAGCGTGCTGCGCCGTCTGCGCCGCCGGGCCCGCCGCCGCTGACCGCAGGCGCCGGCCCGGGCGGTCGTAGCATCGAACCGCCGACCTCGTCGATCGCCGAGTCGGTCCGCCCGGTCCCAGGAGATCGCCATGCCGCTGTTCCACCGCAAGCCCCACGAGGACCCGGCGTTCGCCACGGCCAAGGCCGAGGTCGACGCCCTCGTGCAGCGGCTCGGCCACGACGTGATGACCCTCGACGACGGCGGCGACGCCAAGAACCGCCAGGCCCTCGCCGACGCGTCGGAGCGCTACAACACCGCCGGCGCCCAGCTGGGTGAGGCCCACGACCTCGGCGGCCTGCAGGTCGCCCGGTCGGTGGCCCTCGAAGGGCTGCACGCCACCCGGCTGGTTCGCACCCGCATGGGCCTCGACCCCGGACCCGATCCGGCCGCCGCGCCCATGGCCCCGCCGACCCCGGCCCCCACCCCGCAGCCGCCGTACGGCCAGCCCTACAGCCAGCCCTACGGCCAGCCACGCCAGGGCAGCGGCATCGGCGGCATGCTGGCCGCGGGCCTCGCCGGCCTCGTGGGCGGCGAGATCCTCGGCGACGTGCTCGACGGCGACGGCGGCGGCCAGGGCGGCTGGGACGGTGGTGGCGGCGACTGGGACGGGGGCGGCGGGGGCGGCTGGTAGCCCCCTAGGCTGCGCCCACGCGCACACCGGGGGGTCCCGCGACGTGGTGACCGCTGCACCGATCGACCTGCTCTCACCGTCGGCCTTCGCCGACGGCCAGCCCTGGGCCCAGTTCCGCTGGTTGCGGGCCCACGACCCGGTGCACCGCCACCCCGAGCCCGACGGTCGCGGGTTCTGGGCGGTCACCCGCTACCACGACGTGCACACCGTCAGCCGCGACCCCCGCACGTTCTCGTCGTGGGCCGGCGGGGTCATGCTGCCCGACGGCGACCCCGGCCAGCTCGAGGCGGCCCGGCGGATGATGCTCTACATGGACGCCCCCGACCACACCCGGCACCGCCGGCTGGTCAGCCCCGGCTTCACCCCCCGCGCCGCCGAGCGCTGGGCCGAGCGCATCCGTGCCCTGGCCACCCGCATCGTCGACGCCGTCGAGGCGCAGGGTGGCTGCGACTTCGTGGCCGACGTCGCCGGGGAGATGCCCTCACTGGTCGTCGCCGAGCTCATGGGCATCCCCGACGACGACGCCCGCCGCCTCTACCACCTCACCGAGGTGATGCACTCGGCCGACCCGGCGCTCACCGACGAGCAGCGGGTCGGCGCCATGGTCGAGATGCTCACCTACGGGGCGGGGGTCGCCGCCGCCAAGCGCCACGCCCCCGCCGACGACCTGGTGACGGTGCTGGTCCGCTCCACCATCGACGGCGAGGCCCTCTCCGACGACGATCTCATGTGGTTCTTCCTGCTGCTGGTCAACGCCGGTGGCGACACCACCCGCAACCTGGTGGCCGGCGGCGTCGAGGCCCTCATGGCCGAGCCGGCGCAGTGGGAGGCGCTCCGCCACGACCCCGACGGCCTGATGCCGGCCGCCGTCGAAGAGCTGCTCCGCTTCGTCAGCCCCGTCGTGCACATGCGCCGGACCGCCACCGCCGACACCGTGCTCGCCGGCCAGCCCATCGCCGAGGGCGACAAGGTCGTGGTGTTCTACGGCTCGGCCAACCGCGACGAAGCGGTGTTCGGCGCCGACGCCGAGCGGCTCGACCTGCGCCGCGACCCGAACCCGCACGTCGCCTTCGGCGGCGGGGGCCCGCACTTCTGCCTGGGCGCCCACATCGCCCGCCTCGAGATCGCCTCCCTGCTGCGCGAGGTCGTCACCCGCCTGCCGGGCCTGCGCCTCGACGGCCCCGTCGAACGGCTGACCTCCACCTTCATCGCCGGCCCCAAGCGCATGCCGGTGGCCTGGTGACGCCGCGGCCGCCCCGTCGGGCGTCGACGCGCCACCCGGCGCCGCCGGCGGCTACTCCTCCAGGCAGTCGGGCTGCTCGGCGAGGATCCAATCGAACAGCGGCTGGCCGCTGAACCACCCGGCGACGTGGCTGCCGACCTGGGCGTAGACGCCGCGGGCCACGTCGTCGGCGATGGGCACCCCGCCCCCGGCGGCCAGGGCGAGCAGCTCCGCCTGGCAGGTCCGCTCCATGGTGACGAACCAGAACACCGCCTCGTCGACGGAGTGGCCCACGGTGATCAACCCGTGGTTGGCCAGGATCGCCGCCTTGTGGTCGCCGACGGCGACAGCGATCCGCTTCCCCTCCTCGACGTCGTTGGCCACGCCCCCGTACTCGGTGTAGAGGCCGTGGTCCTCGAAGAAGATGCACGCGTCCTGGGTGAGCGGGCGCAGCGGCCGGTGCAGCGAGGCGAACGCCTTGCCGTGCACGGAGTGGCTGTGGGCGGCGGCGACGACATCCGGGCGGGCGGCGTGCACCTGCGAGTGGATGGCGAAGGCGGCCGCGTTCACCGGCCACGACCCCTCGACCACCGTGCCGCTGTGGTCGACGCAGATCAGGTCGCGCACCCGGATCTGCTTGAAGCTCATGCCGAACGGGTTGACCCAGAACCGGTCGTCGTGCTCGGGGTCACGCGCCGTGATGTGGCCGGCCACGCCCTCGTCGAAGCCCAGCCGGCCGAAGATGCGGAAGGCGGCGGCCAGACGCTGCTTGCGGTGGCGGCGCTCCTCTTCGGGGGACCTCTCGACGAACGGGTTGTGCGGCACGCGGTCGGTCATGCCCCAAGCGTAGGTGTCATCGGTCACCCGCGCACGGGCGCGCCGGGTCAGAAGCGGATGGCCGCCCACCCGTCGAGCACGGCCGGCGAACCGAACACCTCGAGCGGCGCACCGGGCGGCCGGTTCCAGAGGCGCAGCAGCAGCGCGGAGGCCGGGCCACGCACGGCGGTGTCGGCCTTGGCGTGGCCCTCGCGGACGTCGACCGGGCGGGCCGACAGGTCGACGAGCCACTCGCCGCCGTCGTCCACGTCGGTGGCGTGCAGGTGGAGGGTGCCGCCGGGCAGCGGTCCGGCCCCATCACCATCGGGCCCGGCGACAGCACGGGGGAGGAAGTCGACCAGCAGCTCGCGGATCCCCTCCACGGCCAGGCGGGCGTCGAGCGGGCCGACGGCACCGCCGGTGGCGTCGGCGACGTCGACCCGGTGCAGCGCCGTCTCCAGCGCCTGGCGGCGCAGCCACCAGCGCACGGTGCGGTCCCCGACCGACGAGAAGGTCCACACCTCGTCGTCGGGGTCACGGCGGTCGAGGGCGGCGGCCAGCGCGTCGGCCCCGGCGCGGAACCAGTCGACCAGGGCGGCTGCCCCGGGCGGGTCCGGGAGCGACGAGGCGTCGGTGCCCTCGAGCAGGGCGGTCACCCGCCGGTGCACCGTCCCGGTGTGGCCGACGGTGTCGGCGACGTGCCATCCCGGGCACGAGGCCACCGGGGCGGCCAGCCCTGCCCCGCCGTCGGCGCCGCCTGCGGCGGCCGCGGCGATGCCGGCGAGCGACGCCGACTCGGCGCGCAGCAGGTCGAGGAGATGACGGTCGCGGTCGGTGCGCGCCACAGCGGTCCGGCCAGGCTCAGGGGGCGTCGACCGGCGGGGTGCGGCGGGCCTTGGCGATCGAGGCGGCGATGCCGGGGCCGTCGAGGCCGAGCGACGCCAGGATGCGGTCGGGCTTGCCGTGGGGGATGTACGAGGTCGGCACCCCGAGGCTGAGCACCGGCGGCCCATCGAGCGTCTCGCTGAGGTCGGCCACAGCCCCGGCGATGCGGGTGCCGGCGCCCCCCTCGCGGACACCGTCTTCCACGGTGACGACCAGGTCGTGGCCGCCGGCGTCGGCGATCATGGCCGGGTCGAGGGGGCGCACGACCCGCACGTCCCAGACCGTCACCTCGACCCCCTCCTCGGCCATGATGGCGGCGGCCTGCTCGGCCGCCTCGACCATCTTGCCGACGGCGAGCACGCACACCGTCCCGTCACCGCGGCGAACGCGGCGGGCCGACAGGCCCGACCCGACCTCGTCGGGGCCGACCTGGCGGGCGGCGGTCTTGGGGTAGCGCAGCGCGGAGGGGCCCGACAGCGACAGCGCCGTCTCGAGCATCACCGGCACCTCTTGGGCCGATGACGGGGCGAAGACGGTCATGCCAGGGATCCGCAGGCACAGGGCCATGTCGAGCATGCCGTGGTGGCTGGGCCCGTCGTCACCGGTGATGCCGGCCCGGTCGAGGGCGAACACCACGGGCAGGCCGTGGAGGCCCACGTCCATGTTCGCCTGGTCGAACGCCCGGCTGAAGAACGTCGAGTACACGGCGACCACGGGGCGCAGGCCACCCATCGCCATGCCCGCCGCGGACGTGATGGCGTGCTGCTCGGCGATCCCGACGTCGAAGAACCGGTCGGGGTGGCGGTCGGCGAAGGGCAGCAAGCCGGTCGGCCCCGGCATCGCCGCGGTGACCGCCACCAGGGTCGGGTGGTCGTCGGCGGCGGCGAGCATGGCCTCGTTGAACGCCTGGGTGTAGCCCGTCGGCTGCCATGGCGAGGGCGGCCCGACGACCGGGTCGAACACCGGGGCGTCGTGGAGGCACTTCTCGTCGTCGTCCTCCGCAGGGGCGTAGCCACGGCCCTTCTGGGTGAGCACGTGCACCACGACGGGGCCGTCGTAGGCGTTCGCCTGCCGCAGCACCTGCTCCATGCCGGCGACGTCATGGCCGTCGATGGGCCCGAAGTAGCGCACGCCGAGCGCCTCGAAGAACGTCGGCGGCTGCTCGAGGGCGTCGCGCACGGCCGAGTAGAAGCCCTGGATGCTCGAGTAGGCCAGGCTGCCGACCGCGGGCAGGTCGCGCACCGCCTCCTCCAGCCGGCTGCGCATCGACCGCAGGCCGGGGTGGAGGCGCAGGCGGGTCAGGCTCTCCGACAGGCGCGAGACGGTGGGCGCGTAGCTGCGGCCGTTGTCGTTGAGCACCACGACCACCCGCGAACCGGAGTGGCCGAGGTTGTTCAGGCCCTCGAAGGCCATGCCGCCGGTCATCGACCCGTCGCCGATGACGGCCACGACCCGCCGCTGCGGGGCGTTCGACCGTTTGACGGCGGCGGCCAGGCCGTGGGCGTAGGAGAGGATCGTCGACGCGTGGCTGTTCTCGACCCAGTCGTGCACCGACTCGGCGCGGCTCGGGTACCCCGACAGGCCCCCCGCCTGGCGCAAGGTGGCGAACATCTCCCGTCGCCCGGTGACGATCTTGTGCACGTAGGCGTTGTGGCCGGTGTCCCAGAGCAGGATGTCGCGCGGCGAGGAGTACACCCGGTGCAGCGCCAACGTCAGCTCCACCGCCCCCAGGTTCGACCCGAGGTGGCCGCCGGTGACCGACACGGCCTGCACGACGAACTCGCGGATCTCGCGGGCCAGCACCTCGAGCTCGCCCTCGTCGAGACCCCGGAGGTCGGAGGGGGAGTGGACGCGCTCCAGCACCATCCGGCCAAGCTACCCCCGCCCACCGGCCTAGCCTCCCCACCCTGTGGACCGCTTCCAGTACCTGATCCTCATGGGGCTGTGCCTGGTGGTCACCCTGCCCCTGGAGGTGGTGCTCGGTGCCCGGGTGTGGCGGCGGCCCCGGGCGGCGGCGCTGGCCGTGGCCCCCGGCGTGGTGGTGTTCTCGCTGTGGGACGTCGCCGCCATCGCCCACCACCACTGGCGCTACAGCACCCGGTACACGACCGGTTGGGACCTCCCGGGGCACCTCCCCGTCGAGGAGGTCGTCTTCTTCGCGGTCGTGCCGATGTGCGCCCTGCTCACCTACGAGGCGGTCGGCCGTCTGATGCGGAGGAAGTAGGTGTACACGGTGTGGGCGTTCGTGGCGGCGGCGGCCGTCGTGGTGCTCGAGCTGCTCGTCGTGCGCAGCGGGATCCTCGCTACCCTGCGCTTCTGGGTGACCATCGCGATCGCGTTCGGCTTCCAGGTGCTCGTCGACGGTTGGCTGACGAAGCTGACGGCCCCGGTCGTCATCTACAACAGCAACGAGCACCACCTGCCGAGGTTTCCCTGGGACATCCCGATGGAGGACTTCGTGTACGGCTGGGCGTTGATGACACTGGTGCTCATGATCTGGGCCCGCACGACCCGACCCGCCCCCGAGGGTGCCCGGTGACCGCCGCCGTGGTGGCCGCCGCCCTCGCGTTCGTGGCCATGGAGCCGGTGACCTACGCCGCCCACCGCTGGGTCATGCACGGGGTCGGGTGGGCGTGGCACCGTGCCCACCACCGGCGGCGGCCCCCGGCGAGCCGCTGGGTCGAGCAGTTCGACGACAACGACTGGTTCCCCGTGGTCTTCGCCGGCGCCACGGTGCTGGCGATGGCCGCCGGCTCGTCCTGGTCGAGCCTGCACCTGCTGGTGCCCATCGGGGCCGGCGTGACCGCCTACGGGGCGGCCTACGCCTTCGTGCACGACCTCTACATCCACGGTCGCTTCGTGCGGCTCCCGGTGTGGCGGCCCCTCGAACGGCTGAAGGAGGCCCACGCGCTGCACCACCGCTTCGGCGGTGAGCCCTACGGCATGCTCTGCCCGGTGATCCCCCGTGCGCTGCGCGAGCGGGCGGCGGCCGCCGACGCCCGGGCCGCGGCCCGACCGCCGACGGTCGCCGCCGCCGTGCCTGCCCGCTGAGGGCCCCTCAGGCTCCCGGGCCGGTGGTGGTGGCCGCCGGCACGACCGGGTCGAGCAGCCCGGTCTGCACGTCGTAGCGCCACCCTTCGACGCGCACCCCGGCGGGGATCAGCGCGCAGGTGCGCACCCGCTCCACGTCGGCGGCCAGCGCCGCCTCGGGGTCCAGCATGGCCAGGAAGTCCCAGCCGCCGGAGCGGGCGCCGATCTCCGGGGGGAGCGCGGCGCGCACGTCGTCGTCGCTGCGGCCGGCCATGGCGCAGCCCGTGTGCTGCACGACGGCGATCTCCCGCACGCCGAGGAAGGCGGTGGCCATGGCCAGTGACCGCAGGGCGTCGCCGGTCACCCGCGCCCCGGCGTTGCGGATCACGTTGGCGTCGCCGGGGCGCAGCCCGAACGCGGAGAGCGGGTCGATCCGCACGTCCATGCAGGTGACGATGGCGAGGCCGGCGGCGGCCGAGGAGCCGAGGCCGCCGAGGTCGAACCCCGCGGCCCAGGAGCGGTTTGCGGCGAGCAGGTCGTCGAGCATGGGGGCAGGATGCCACCACCGGGGCGGCGGCGACCAGCCGCTAGCGGGGAGGGCGCTGCGGGCCGAGCAGGCGGGCGGCGGTGGCCAGCTTGCGCCACGTCGGCACGCGTACCCGGGCGGAGAACACGTCGTAGCCGGCGGCCTCGATGCGCTCGAGGATCCCGCTGTAGAGGCGCCGGGCGCCGCCGACGCAGCGGGCCGAGGCTGGCGGCAGCATGGCGATGCCCAGGTCGGCCGACGCGTACAGCCGGCGGGTGCGGTCGATCTGGAAGCGCATCAGCTCGACCCACTCCGGCGTCACCCGCCGCTCGGTGAGCGCCGCTTGCGCCCCGAACCCCTCGACCTCCTTCCACGGGACGTAGACCCGGCCGCGGTCGAGGTCCTCGGCCACGTCGCGGAGGAAGTTGGTCAGCTGGAACGCGAGACCGAGTTGGCGGGCCGGCTCGCGGGCCGCGGCCGGGTCGGTCGAGCCCAGGATCGGCAGCA
>DASTHS010000234.1:0-10150 GCA_035718085.1 Acidimicrobiales bacterium
AGGCCGCCCCTGCCGCCGGCGGCGCGGGCAGCCCGGCCGTAGCCGAGGGGGCCTGGGGCGCCGCCGCCGGAGGCACCACGGCGCGCGCGGTGACCGGCCCGTCGGCCGCCCCGGGCGGGGTGCGCCGCCGCGTGCTCGACCGGGCGGCCGCCTTTCGGCCGGCGGCCCCCTTGGCGGCGGTGCCGGTGCCCGCAGCGCGGGAGCGCGCCGGCGTGGTCAAGGTGGGCGTCTGCTCTGCCATCACCTCTGCGGGTACCCGACATCCGGGCTGCGCATGCCAGCAGCCCCCCCTTGTCGCCGACCGGCCGTCGATTCCCAAGGGATGCCCGTCGACGCTTCCGCCGGGGTTGACGGAGCGGGGTCAGAGGCGGCGAAGCCGCCCTCTCAGCCCTGGGCAAGGGCGACGCCGTGACCTTCAGCACCGTGGCTGACGCCGCCACGCCGACGATCGACGAGCTGCACGCTGGCGACGGGCGCCTCCGCGGCCGCCCCCGGCCCCGCCAGGCCGAGGAGGGCCGGCGGGGGCGCCCGCTACGGTGGCCGCCGTGATCCTGTCCGACCGAACGATCCGCGAGCAGCTCGCCGCCGGGCGCATCGCGATCGAGCCGCTCGACCCGGCCGACATCCAGCCGTCGTCGGTCGACCTGCGCCTCGATCGGGCGTTCCGGGTGTTCCGCAACCACACGGCCCGGGTGATCGACGTCCGTGAGCCGCAGGACACCCTCACCGAGCTGGTGGAGATCGGCGACGACGACACCTTCGTGCTGCACCCGGGCGAGTTCGTGCTGGGCTCGACCGCCGAGCGGGTGCGCCTGCCCGACGACCTCGTCGCCCGCCTCGAGGGCAAGTCGAGCCTCGGTCGGCTCGGCCTGCTGATCCACTCGACCGCCGGGTTCGTCGACCCGGGGTGGGACGGCTACCTCACCCTCGAGCTGTCGAACGTGGCCAACCTGCCGATCACGCTGTACCCGGGCATGAAGATCGGCCAGATCAGCTTCCTGCAGATGACCACCCCGGCGGAGCACCCCTACGGCTCGGGCGAGGTCGGGTCGAAGTACCAGGGCCAACGGGGGCCCACGGCCAGCCGCTACCACGAGAACTTCCGCAGGTAGGAGGCCCCGGTCAGAGCACCTTGCTGAGGAAGTCGCGGGTCCGGGGCTCGCGTGGCGCGGTGATGACATCCGCGGGCGGCCCCGCCTCGACCACCACGCCCTCGTCGATGAACACCACTTGGTCGGCGACCTCCCGGGCGAAGCCCATCTCGTGGGTGACCACCAGCATGGTCATGCCGTCGGCGGCCAGGCCGCGCATCACGTCGAGCACCTCGCCCACCAGCTCCGGGTCGAGCGCGGAGGTGGGCTCGTCGAAGAGCATCAGCTTGGGGCGCATGGCCAGGGCCCGGGCGATGGCCACCCGTTGCTGCTGGCCGCCCGACAGCTGCGCCGGGTAGGCGCCGGCCCGGTCCCCCAGGCCCACCCGGTCGAGCAGCGCCCGGGCGGCGGTCTCGGCGTCGCGCTTGGCCGTGCCGAGCACCTGCACCGGCGCCTCCATGACGTTGCCGAGGGCGGTCATGTGCGGGAACAGGTTGAACCGTTGGAACACCATGCCGATGTCGCGGCGGGTGGCGGCCACCTCGCGCTCGCGCAGCTCGTGGATGCGGTCGCCCTCCTCCCGGTAGCCGACCAGGGTGCCGTCGACCTCGAGGCGGCCGGCGTCGATCTTCTCGAGGTGGTTGACGCAGCGCAGGAACGTCGACTTCCCCGACCCCGACGGGCCGATGACGCAGCACACCTCCCCGGCGGCGACCTCGAGGCTGATGCCGCGGAGCACCTCGGTGCGACCGAAGCGCTTGTGCACCCCTTCGGCGCGCACCATCGGCGCCGCCCCGCTGCCGGCCGTGGTCATCCGAGGCCCTGGCCGGGCCGGCCGGCGAGGGCGACGCGCACCCGCTGCAGCGGGGTGGGCGGCAGCTCTCGGGCCGCCCCCCGCCCGAAGCGCCGCTCGAGGTAGTACTGCCCGACGTAGCTGACCGAGGTGAGCGCCAGGTACCAGAGGCTGATGCACAGCAGCAGCGGGATGATCAGGTAGTTCCGGGCGTAGATCTCCTGGGCGGTGCCGAGCAGCTCCAGGTAGCCGATGGTCGAGGCCAGCGAGGTCGTCTTGAGCATCGAGATGGTCTCGTTGCCGGTGGGCGGGATGATGACCCGCATGGCCTGGGGCAGCACGATGCGCCGGAGCGTCTGCACGCGGCGCATGCCGAGGGCGGCGGCGGCCTCCGACTGGCCGGCGTCGACCGACAGGATGCCGGCCCGGGCGATCTCGGCCATGTAGGCGGCCTCGTTGAGGCCGAGGCCGAGCAGCACCGACACCAGCTGGGTGACGACGGTCTTCGAGTCGGCGTGGAGGAACGATGGGCCGAAGGGCACCCCCACGCTGAGCGACGCCACCACGCTCGGCAGGAAGAACCAGAACAGCAGCTGCACCAGCACGGGGGTGCCGCGGAAGAACCAGATGTACGCCCACGACACCCCCTTGAGCACGGGGTTGGGCGACATGCGCAGCACGGCGAGCACGACGCCGAGCACGACGCCGATGGCCATGCACCCGACGGTCAGCAGCACCGTGCGCTCGACGCCGACGAGCACGGGGTGGGCGAAGAGGTTGGAGGCCACGACGTCCCACCGCAGCTTGTGCTGGGTGACGAGGAAGTGCACCAGCATGGCCACCAGCACGCCGAGGGCGGCGGCCGCGACCCACCGCCCCGGGTGGCGCACGGGCACGGCCCGGATGTCGTCGGGGCGGGTGGCCACGGCGGCGGTCAGCTGGTGGCGCCGTTGATGGCGAAGCTGGTCACCGCGCCGCTCTGGATGCCCCACTTGCCGAGGATCGCCGCGTAGGTGCCCGACTTCTGCAGGTCGGTGAGGGCCGCCTCGATCGCCTGGGGGAAGCCGGTGTAGTCGCTGCCCTTCGGCACGGCGATGCCGTAGGGGGCGGTCGAGAACGTCGGGCTCACCACCGCGAACTGCCCGTTGCTCTGCTTGGCGAAGTAGGCGTTCACGGGCGAGTCGGCGAACGCGGCGTCGACCCGACCGGACGCCAGGGCTTGGTTGACCTGGCCCTCGTCGTCGAACGCCGAGACGGTGAGCTTGCAGCTCTTGGCCTGGGTGGTGGCGTCGTCGAGCTCGGTGGTGCCCTTCTCGACGCCGACGGTGTGGCCGCACAGCGCCGCCAGGCTGGTGAGGTCGGTGTGCTTGCCGGCCAGGGTCATGATGTTCTCGCCGGCGCTGAAGTAGTCGACCATGGTGACCTGCTGCTCACGCGCCTTGGTGTCGGTGAACGACGACATGCCGAGGTCGAAGCGGGAGCCGAGGCTGCCGATGATGGCGTCGAAGCTCTCGTCGGAGAACTTGAACTTCACGCCGAGCACCTGCCCGATGGCGTTGCCGAGGTCGACGTCCATGCCCACGATCTGGTTGGAGGCGTCGCGGAACTCGTTGGGGGCGTAGCTGGCGTCGGTGGCCACGTTGACCACCCCCGCCGACTTGAGCTTCGCCGGCACCATGGCCGCCGCCGCCGCGTCGGGGCTGGCCGCCGGCACCGTCCCCGCCGCCGGCCCCGGGCCGGTGGCGGTCGTCGCGCTGGTCCCCGACGAGCCCGACGCCCCCGACGAGGCGGTCGACGAGCTGCCGCAGGCGGCGACGGCGAGGCCGGCGGCGAGCGCGGCGGCGGTGGCGAGGGTGCGACGGGCCAAGGAGGGCTCCTTCTCGGGGCAGGTTCTCGGGCGAACCGGGGGGAGGCGACAGTCTCGCATCCCTGCACGCCGGTGTCAGGTGTCGCCGGCGACCCGGCGCAGCGCGGAGAGCAGCTCCATGGGCAGGGGGAACACCAGCGTCGAGCTCTTGTCGCCCGCCACCTCGGCGAGGGTCTGCAGGGTGCGCAGCTGCAGGGCACCGGGGCTGGCGGTCAGCTTGTCGGCCGCCTCGGCCAGCTCGCTCGACGCCTGCAGCTCGCCGGTGGCGGCGATCACCTTGGCCCGCCGTTCGCGCTCGGCGGTGGCCTGGCCGGCCATGGCCCGCAGCAGCTCCGGGGGCAGGGTGATGTCGCGCACCTCGACCTGGCGCACCTCGACGCCCCACTCGGTGGTCGACTTGGCGATGGTCTCGCGCAGGGCGCCGTTGACGTCCTCCCGGTGCGCCAGCACACCGTCGAGCTCGTAGCGGCCGATGATCGAGCGGAGGCTGGTCATGGCGATGCGCTGGCTGGCGAAGCGGAAGTTGTCGACGCCGATGACGGCCCGCACCGGGTCGACGACCTGGAAGTAGACGACGGCGTCGACGGCGATGGTCACGTTGTCCTGGGTGATCACCGACTGGCTGGGGATGTCGACCACCTCGACGCGGAGGTTCACCTTCACCACCCGGTCGACGCCGGGCATGCGCGCCACCAGGCCCGGCCCTCGGGGCTCGCCGAGCACCCGCCCGAAGCGGAACAGCACCGCCCGCTGGTATTCGGGCACGACGATGAGCACCATGCGCAGCAGGACCAGCACGGCGGCGACGAGCACCGCCGCCCCCACACCGACGGCGGTGAGCGCCCCGGTCGCTGCGATGAGGCGGAGCCCGGTCACCATCCGGCGAGCTTCGCACGGGACCGGCGGCCCCGCACGCACGGTGGAGGCCGGAGGGGCCGCGGTGTGCCGATCGGCGCACCAGGCGGCCCGGATCGGCGCCGAATTCGGCCGGACGGGCGCAAAAAACGGTTGCCGTGGCCGAAAGCGGTGTTCCGTGCCGTGGCGCACGAAGCCTGGCCCCGGTAAGCTCGCCCCACTGGAGTGGGAACCCGCCACCTACTCCAGCTGAGAGCGCTCCGAGATCCGCCGCTCGGGCCGCTCCGCCGGTGGCGCCCCCGCAAGGGGGCGCCATCGGTGTCTCCGGGGTTCGGTCGGCCGGCGCCGGCGGGCAAGGGGCCGGCTCACCGTGTCGTGGCGAGGATCTCCTCGACGATCTCGTCGGTGGTCGACGGGTGCAGGAACGCCAGGCGGGCGGCTGGCCGGCCCTCCCACGTCGTGGGGGTGACGAAGCCGATCTGGTCGCGCAGCAGCCGAGCGCTCCAGTCGTAGTAGTCGGCCACCTCCCAGCCGTGGCGGCGGAACAGCACGATCGACAGCTGGGGGTGCCGCACCAGCTCGAGCTGGCGGTGGCGCCGGATGAGCGCAGCAGCGGATCGGGCCTGGGTGATGGCGGCGTCGACCGCCTCGCGGTAGGCGTCGAGCCCGTTGACCGACAGGGAGAACCAGGTGGCCAGCCCCCGAGCCCGCCGGGTGAGGTGGTAGGCGTAGTCGGAGGGGTTCCACTCCGTCGGGGTGTCGCCCTGGTCGTCGCCGCGGTGCACGGCGTCGAGGTAGGCGGCGTCCTGGGTGTGCACGGCCTTGGCCTGGGCCGGGTGGCGGTAGACCAGGGCGGCACAGTCGAACGGTGAGAACAGCCACTTGTGGGGGTCGACGATGAACGAGTCGGCGTGCTCGATGCCGGCGAGGAGGTGGCGGGCTCGCGACGACAGCAGGGCGGCGCCCCCGTAGGCGGCGTCGACGTGCAGCCACAGGCCCCGCTCGGCGGTGACGGCGGCCACCCCGGCGATGTCGTCGACGATGCCCGCGTTGGTCGTGCCGGCGGTGGCGACGGCACCGACCACGGTCTCGGGCTCGTCGTCGGCGGCGAGGGCGGCACGCAGCGCGGCGCCGGTCATGCGGTGGTCGACCGGCGCCACCTCCAGGGTGCCCACGTCGAGCAGGTGCAGCGCCTTGGCGATCGAGCTGTGGGCGCTCTCGCAGACGGCCATGCGCAGGCGCCGGCCGGTGCCGAGGCGGCGGCGGGCGGTGTCGCGGGCGACGGCGAGGGCGGAGAGGTTGCCGGCCGACCCGCCGGAGAGGAACACGCCGCCGGCGCTGGGGGGGAGGCCGGCGAGGTCGGCGAGCACCCGGATGACCTGGTTCTCGGCCGCGATCACCCCCGCCGCCTCCAGCCACGAGCTGCCCTGCAGCGACAGGGCCGAGACGACCATGTCGAACAGGCACGACGCGGTGGTGGGGGCGGTCGGGATGAAGGCGAGGAAGCGGGGGCTGTCGGTGCTGATCACCCCGGGGAGCATGTGCTCGTCGAAGAGGCGGAGCACCTTCTCGGGCGCCTGGGGGCCGTCACCGATGCAGCCGCCGAGCACGGTGTCGAGCATCGCCTTGTCGCCGGAGTGGTCGAGGGCGATCGGGTCTTCGGCCAGCTTCTCGCGGCAGTAGTCGAGCACCAGCTCGGTCATCGCCGGGTCGGGCGCGAACATCGGGTGGGTCACGGCCGGTCCCCGCAGAGGGCGGCCACCGCCTGCACCGTGGCCAGGTTCCGCACGGTCACCGGCACACCGAGCGCCCGCTCGACGCCGGTCAGCACCCTCGACCGGCCGAGACCGGCCGGCGTGAAGGCGAACAGCTCCCGCCGGCCGGCGGCCAGCAGGTCGGCCATCCCCAACCGGCGGTGGCCGCCGACGTTGACGCCGCGCAGGAGCACGGCCCACGTGCGGGAGGGGTCGGACACGGTCGACCATCATGGCCCGTCCGCGACCGCCACAGGCACGCCTGGAGCTCAGCGCTGGCGGATGCGGTCGAGCCGCCGGCGGTCGGCCTTGGTCGGCCGGCCGCTGTGGGCGTCGCGCCGGAACACCGGGGCGGCGGCCTCGGGCGGCGGCGGAGGGCTCAGGTCGACGACGCAGGCGGCGGCAACAGGCGCACCGACGCGCTTGTCGATGACCCGGGCCACCTCGAGCACCCGGTCACGCCCGTCGAGGCGCACGGTGACCACGTCACCGACGCGCACCGTCGAGGAGGCCTTGGTGACCGACCGGTTCACCGCCACGTGCCCGGCCTTGACCGCCTCGGTGGCCAGGGTGCGGGTCTTGAACACCCGGATCGACCACAGCCACTTGTCGACGCGGGTGGACACCAGCTCGTCGGCGGCCATCGGTGCCCTCCCTGACGTGCCGGCGCCCGGCTCAGAGGTGCTCGTCGTGCTTGGGCGACGACAACCCGTCGGGGCCCATGGGGGTGCTGCCCCCGGCGACCTGCCCGCCGGCGATGGAGGCCGACGGCGCGCTGCGCTCGGCGCTGGCCAGCTCGGCGTGCTCCAGCTCGGCCTCGGGCTGGTAGCCGCGGCGCTGGTAGAGCTCTTCCCACGGCCGGTGGGAGACGCCGCCGAGCGAGTCGCGCGGGTGGAACTCGCGGTCGGGATCGGTGTAGGCGTCGGCCCGCCCGAACCGGCGGGCGTCGCGGGCGTTGGCCAGGGCGGCGACGGCGGCCACCAGCACCACGAAGGCCACGAACAGCCCGGCGCAGAGCAGGAAGAACGGCAGCACGTCGGAGGGGGCGTGGTAGGCGGTGGTCACCGCGAGCAGGGCCATGGGTCTACAGGTACCCGATCGGCGCCCGGTCAGATCCGCTCGAGGGCGTCGCCGTCGAAGAGCGGCCGCACCCCGAGTCGCTCTGCGTCGGCGGCCAGGTCGTCGGCGTGCGGGGCGACCGTCGCGTCGGCGCCCGCCGCCGCGACGAGGGTCGGGTCCAGCAGCCGAGCGTCGGAGGAGGAGTTGAGGAACAGGCCGGGCCGGGACAGCACGACGCGCACGGCGCGGCCGATCTCCTCGGTGGCCTCGGGGGGCAGCGGCTCGTACCAGGCGAAGCGGGGCCCCGCTTGGTCGTCGGACCACCGGCGGCGGGCGAGCGCCTTGATGACCTGGACGGCGACCCCCCGCTCTGCGCAGCGCTCGACCACGGCGGTGAAGTCGTCCCGGTAGCCGGGGTCGGCGAGAAGGGCGGCGTTGGCCGGCAGCAGCACCGAGTCGAAGGGGAAGGCGTCGAGGCTGCGCAGGTGCATGCCGGCGATGCGCATGCCATGGCCGGTGACGCCGATGAACCGGCACAGCCCCTCGTCGCGGGCAGCGGCCAGGGCCGCGACGGCACCGTCGGCGGCGAAGGCCTGCCGCCACTCGTCGGGCTCGACGAGGTTGTGCAACTGGATGAGGTCGACGTGGTCGACGCCCATCCGCTCGAGCGAGCGCTCGAGCGACGCCCGGGCGTCGACCCCCCGCCGGTCGCCGGTCTTGGTGGCCACGAAGAAGCGCCCGGGGTGGCGGGCCAGCCACGGGGCGACGCGCAGCTCCGCGTCGCCGTAGCTGGCGGCCACGTCGAGGTGGTTCACGCCGGCGGCCAGCAGCACCTCGAGCAGCGCGTCGGCGCGTTCCTGGCGCATGGCGCCGAGCGCGGCCCCACCGAAGATCACCCTGCTGCTGCGGTGGCCGGTCGAGCCGAACGGGGCGGTGGGCACCTGGGGCGCAGCAGGGGCGGGCACGTCGCCGACGCTACGACCTCGGCGCCGACCACGTGGCGAACAGCGCCAGCAGCGAGTCGGTCGTCACCGCGGCGAAGCGGTCGTCGGCGCCGGGGTCGCCGACGTCGAGCCAGGTGAGCACCGCCTCCACCAGGAAGCTCGCCGCCATGGGGGCGGCCCACGCCAGCACCACCGGGTCGGCGACGTGGGTCTCGAGCGACCGCCCGGCGAAGGTGGCGGCCGCCCGCCTGACCTCCTCCGCGTAGCCGGCGAAGCGCGGCTCGCGGCGGCTGTGCTGCCACAGGAGCCGGAAGCCGTCGGGGTCGTCCCGGGCCACGGTGAGGAAGGCGCCGACGGTCACCCCCCGTCGACGCCCGGCGCCGAGGCCCTCGGCGACCAACGCCCCGAGGCGCTCCGACACCGACTCGAGGATGGAGCGGTAGAGCTCCTCCTTCGACTCGAAGTGGCGGTAGACGATGAGCTTGGTCACCCCGGCCGCCACTGCGATGTCCTCCATCGAGGTGGCGTCGAACCCCCCCGCCGCGAACGCACGCGCCGCCCCCTCGATGATCGTGCGGCGCCGCTCCGCCCGAGGCAGCGGCCGGGTCGCGGCCCGGGGGGTCGCTGCGGGCACGTCGGCGGGGCGCACGCCGGCAAGGCTAGCCCGGTAGCCGCGCGCGGTTACCCTCCCCGGTAGACCTGGCCACGGCACGCCGGCCCGCTCGCCCTGGGTGGTCGCGACGCGCCGGGGGCGTACGAACCGGACACGGGCGCCGAGGCGCGCAGGGCGCTCCAGCGCCCGGCCGTGCGCGACGACGCTCCCGGCGTGCGACGCGCTGTCCCCGCCCCTACGAACACAGCCGCGCCGGACGATGGGAAGGGTGCCGGCCGCCCCGGTCGCCGTCGACGCCCGGCAGCACCGCCGGCAGCCCTGCCGGCCCGAGGAGGGGAGCACGCGCCATGGCGGCGAGTCTGAGCTGTCTCTACGTCGACGACGACCCCGGCCTGCGGGAGCTCGTGCGGCTCAACCTGTCGCTCGAGGGGGTCACGGTGCACCTGGCCGACAGCGGCATCGGCGTCGAGGCCAAGGCCGCGCTGCTCGCCCCCGACCTCATCCTCCTCGACATCATGATGCCGGGACGTGACGGCTACGACGTGCTGAGCGGCCTCAAGGCGACGGAGGCCACCCGCGACATCCCGGTGATCATGCTCTCGGCCCGCTCGAGCGACGCCGACATCTGGGAGGGGTGGCAGCGGGGCGCCGACTACTACGTGACCAAGCCGTTCGACACCACGAAGCTGGTGCGCTACCTGCGGCGGGTGCACCGGGAGACCGCCCACGTGCGCCAGGGCGCCCGCAGCCGCAGCGCCTTGCCGTGAGCGGTCGGTCGGGGTTGACGCGCCGGCGCCGGCGCTGTTGACTCGGTGGGCGAACGGCGGTGTGCGCCGTGGCAGTGGAGTTGACGATGGCCCGTCTCTCGAGCGGCAAGAGACTCGACGGCGGCCCCGGCCAGCGCCCCCCTGAGCGTCTCCACGACCTGAGCCCCGAGGGGGTGCTCGACGGCATCGGGGCGCCGAGCGCCGTGCTCGCGGCCGACGGCCGCATCGTCGCGGTGAACGCGGCGTGGGTCGACGCCACCCTCGAGGGCGGCGGCTCCCTCATCGCCACCGGGGTCGGCGCCGACTACCTCGCCGTCTGCGACGCAGCCGCCGCCGAAGCCGACGCGACGTCCGACGACGCACCGGCCGGCGGGGCCACGCCGACGGCCGGCGCAGTCGCCAGCGCC
>DASTHS010000235.1:0-7020 GCA_035718085.1 Acidimicrobiales bacterium
ACCACGGGGCCGCAAGCGGTGCGCCTCGTCGCAGCCGGCCAGCGCGGCCCGCTCCGCATGACCGCCACCGTCGCTGCCCGCCCGCTGCACCGGGCGGTGCGGCGCCGGCTCTACCGGCGGCACTCGACGCCGGGCGTGGGCCGACCGGGCGCCACCACCTCGCCACCGGTCGCACCCGCGGCGGGCAGCGGGGCCCGGCCCGACCCGGGGACGCCCACGTGAGCGGCGCGCCGCGTCGGTGGTCCCCGACGCGGGTCGTCGTGGCCGACATGGAGCAGCCGTGGCCCACCATCGAGGTCGAGGGGCCCGACGGGCTCCGCTTCACCCGGGCGTGGGTGCTGGTGCGCCGCGCCGGGCGCCCGCTGGGCCTCGCCCGGATCTCCCTCGACGGGCCGATCGGGGGCGACGAGCTGCGCGCCGCGGTGGCCGCCGAGGTCGACCTCGACAGCCCCGCCGACCCACCGCCGACCAGCGCCGCCCCACTGACGGCGGTGGTCTGCAGCATCTTCGCCCGGTACGAGGAGCTGCACCTCGCAGTGGCGAGCCTCATGGCGTCGGATCACCCGGCCCTCGAGGTGCTCGTGGTCGACAACCGGCTGCACGCAGATCGGGCCCAGCACGAGGGGCTGCTCGCCGCCCACCCCGGGCCGTTGCGCATCGTCCACGAGCCGAGGGTGGGCCTGTCGCCCGCCCGCAACCGGGGCGCCGCCGAGGCGACCACCGAGCTGGTCGCCTTCACCGACGACGACGTCCAAGTGGACCCGGCGTGGGCGTCGGTGCTCTCCGGGGTGTTCGCCGCCCGCCCCGAGGTCGACTGCGTCACCGGCGTCGTGCTCCCCGACGACCTCGTCACCGAGGTGCAGGTCGTCTTCGAGGAGTTCTTCGGCGGCTTCAACCGCAGCTTCCGGCCGGCCGTCTACGGGCTGGTCGCCACCGACGGCGACCCCTTCCACCCCTTCGCCCCCGGCCGCTTCGGCACCGGGGCCAACATGGCGTACCGCCGCCAGAAGCTGCTCGAGCTCGGCGGGTTCGACGAACGCCTCGGGCCCGGCACGCCGACGCGGGGAGGCGAAGACCTCGCCGCGTTCGTGCGCCTCCTGCTCGCCGGCGGCCGCCTGGCCACCGAACCGGCCGCGCTGGTGCGCCACAACCACCCGACAGAGATGAGCGAGCTGACCGAACGCATCGACGGCTATGGCAAGGGGCTCACCGCGATGCTGACCTCGGTGGCGGTCACCGACCCGCGCCATGCACTCGCGATGGCCCGCCGGGCGCCGACGGCGGCCCGCCGCCTGCTGGGGTCCGGTGGTGGCACCGTCGCAGCACGGCCACCGAAGGTGCGCCTGCCCCGGGGCCTGCGGGCCCGTCACCTCGCAGGCATGCTCGCAGGGCCGGTCGCCTACGCCCGCTCCCGCCCGCCGGCACCCGTCGTCGGCTGAGGGGGCGGCGGCCCACCGCTCCGGTACGGTGCCCGACGCACCCGTCGCGCGCTCTTCCTTCCCGTGGATACCTACCTGCTCCCCGGCGTCTACCGCTACCTCGCCACCCACTCGGAGGTGTCGATCAGCGCGACCGCCGGCGTGGCGGTGGCCCTCGGCGTCGTCTTGGGGCTGGCCACCCGCGAGACCATGCGCACCTTCAGCCGCTCGGAGGCCCGCATCCGGGTGATGGTGCGCCGGTTCAACGTGGTGCTGCTCCCGCTGCTGCTCGTCGCCTTGGCCACCGTCGTCGAGCGCTTCCGGCTGCTGTCGTGACCGGGCCCACCGTCGTGCCCGGCGACGTGCCGGTGGCCGCCCGGGGGCGCCCCGCCGGGACGCAGATCCCGATCGCCGGTCGGCCCGCGGCGGTGGCGGCCCTGCTCACCGGCGGGCTGGGCGGCCTGGTCGCCGCCGGCGCCCTCGAATGGGTGGGCGACTTCGCCGCCGCCGCCGCCGTGTGCATCGCCGTGGCCCTGGTCGCCTGCGCCCTCGGGCCGGTGCAGGCGCTCGGCCGGGGGCGTGAGCTGCTGACACCGTTGGCCGCGATCGCCACCGCAAAAGCCGCCCTCCTGGCGACGCCCCTCCCGCTGCTCACCCCGGCGAGCCGCCTCGGCGTGCAGGCGGTGCTGGTCTGGACCGTCACCATCCTCGCCCGCCGGGCCGAGTTGCCGCTGCCCGCCGACTACAAGCGGGGACAGGCGGCCCTGCGCCGCATCGGGCGCATCGGCCGCTTGGGGGCCGAGCAGCTGGGCGCAGGCATGCTCGCGGTGGCCGCCGGCATCGTCGTCGGCGCGGTCGCCGCCGCCGTCGTCCCCTACCACCAGCTCGTGCGCGGCACCGGGCCCGGCCTGGTCGCCGAGCTCGTGGTGGTGGCGGCGGGGCTCGCCGTGCCGGAGGAGCTGCTCTTCCGGGGGCTGCTCACGCCGGTGCTCGGGCGGTTGACCGGGACGGGGGCGCCAGTGATCGACGCCACCGTGTTCGCGGCGGCCTATGGGGGGGCGGGGTCGGCCGGGCTGCTCGTCATCGTCGCCGCCTCCGGCCTCGTCGCCGCGGCCGTCCGTCTGCGCACCGGGTCGGTGTGGCTGCCCGCGCTGGCCCACGCCGCCGCTGCGGCCACGGCGGTGCTGCTTGCACCGGGGCTCACGTGACCGCCGTGGCGGCGCCGGCCCGGGCGACCGGGGGGATGCCCTCCGCGAACCCCCCCGTGGCGCGCTGGGCGCGGGTGTGGCCGGTGGCCGTGCCCGTGGCGACCGGCGTCGTCGGGGTGGCCGCCCTGGCGGGCATGCGGGCCGACCGAGCCGGAGGCTACGGGCTGGTCACGGTGGTGCCGGCGCTCGGCTGGCTCGCCCTGGCCGTGCTCAGCCTCAGCTTCGTCGCAGTGCTGGTTCGCCGCCCGACGGCATCGGTGGCACCGGTCGTGCACCTCGTCACCCTGGTCGTGCTGCTCGTCGGCGCTGCTCCGCTCGGCGAGGGGGTCGCCCGGTGGTCGATCTCCTGGTACACGGCCGGTTTCGTCAACCAGCTGGCGTCGACCGGCTCCGTGCTGGCCCACACCGACGCGCGCTGGAGTTGGCCCGGCTTCTTCGCCGGTGTGGCCGCCCTCGACGGTCCTGCCGGGGTGAAGAGCGCGACCCAGCTGCTGCTCTGGACCCCGGTGGCGCTCTCGTTGGCCTACCTGGCGCCGTTGATCTCGATCGCCCGGTCGCTCGGCCGCTCCACCCGGGTGGCGTGGGTCGCCGCCTGGGTGTTCGTCGTCGGGAACTGGACCGACCAGAACTACTTCGCCCCCCAAGGCGTCATCTTCTTCCTCTTCCTCGCAGTGCTGGCGGTGGCCCTCCGCTACTTCGGCCACCGCGACAGCGCCACCGCCCCGCCGCTGTGGGCCGGCCGGTCGCGGTGGGGGCGGGCACGGGCGGCGGTGGGCTCCCTGCGCGGGCGGCTGCAGCGGGAAGACGTCGCCGTGGTCGCCACCCCGGGACAGCAGATCGGCGCCATCTCGATCATCGTCGTCGCCACGGTTGCCTCCACGGTCAGCCACCAGCTGACGCCGGTGGCGCTCTGCCTCGACCTGGCCAGCCTGTCGGTGCTCGGCCGCATCCGCCTCCGCGGCCTGCCAGTGCTCCTCGGCGCAATGGTGGCGCTCTACATCAGCTACTTCGCCACCGACTTCTGGGAAGGGCACCTCTCGCAGCTGCTCGGGGTGAGCCAGGCGGGCGGGGCGTCGCTCGCGCAGAACGTCGGGCAGCACATCGTCGGCCAGCAGGCCCACAAGGTGGTCGTCTACACGCGCCTGCTCTACACGCTGGCGATCTGGGTGCTCGCCGGGCTCGGGCTGGCCAGGGGGTGGCGGCGTGGCCGGGCCGACCTGACCGCGGCGTGCGGGTTCATCACCCCGTTGGTGCTGCCCATCGTGCAGCCCTACGGCGGCGAGGCGCTCATCCGCGCCTTCCTCTACGGGCTCCCCTTCGCCAGCGTGCTGGTGGCCGAGGCGCTGTGCCCGGCCGCCTGGCAAGCCGGTGCCCGTGCCGGGCGGCGGCCGCCGAGATGGCTGCACCGCCGGGCGCACACCGGCGTGCTTGCGGCGCTGCTCGTCGTCGCCGTCCCGCTGTCGATCGTGTGCACCTACGGCAACGAGTCGTTCGAGGAGGTACGGCCCGGCGAGGTTGCCGCAGTGGCGTGGTGGTACGACAACGTGCCCATCGGATCGGTGCTCTGCAGCGTCGCCCCCGACGTGCCCGGCCCGACCCGGCTGTTGGCCGACGACCCCTGGGTCAGCATCGACGGCCCGGTCGACGCGGCGATCGTGACCCGCACCCTCGACGCGCGAGCTGGCACCCTCAAGTTCGTGATCCTCACCGCAGGGGAGGAGGCGTACGGCATCGTCAACGACGGCTTCCGCCCGGGGTGGGAGGCGCGGTTGCAGGCTGCCCTGCTGGCCACCGGCCGCTATCAGGTGGCCTACGCCAACGGGCAGGCCACCATCCTGCAGTACCGGGGGCCACGATGAGCCCGGGCGTGTGCCGGGGCGGCACACCCGCCACCGTGGCACTCCTGGCCAGCGCGGCGGTCATGGCGGCCGTCCCGTCGCTGGGCCTGCCCTCGGCCCTGCGCGAGGCGCTCGTGTTCGGCTACGGGCTGGCCGCCCCCGGCTGGTCGCTCGGACGTCTGCTGCGCATCGGTGACGTGGCGCTCGAGGTCACCGTGGCCGTGGCGTTGTCGATGACCACCGTGGTCATGCTCGCGTTCGTCGTGCTCGAAGCCCACCGCTTCGACCCGGTCGGCACGTACCGGCTGGCCCTCTGCATCACTGCGCTCGGCGCCGCACTGGCGCTGATGTTCCCCGGCAGCAGCGACGAGCTCGACGGTGAGCAGGTGCCGGGGCCAGCGGCGGGCGGAGCCGACCGGGCGCGTGCGCCGACAGCGACGCCCCCTGCGCGCACCCCATCGCCGGACGGGCCGGGCGCCGGGGTCGACCGTTGACCGATCTGGCCGAGCGCCCGACGACCGCGCCGGGGCCGGCGGCAGGGCCCCCCGGGGCCGCGTCGCGGCGCCGACGCCGCTTCCTTGGGATCGCCGTCGCGCTGGTGGTCCTGGCCGCAGTGGTGGCGCCCCGCCTCAGTGGTGCCGGTCGGCTCCCGGAACCGAGCGGCTGGCGGCTCACGACCTACGACGACTTCTCCGGGGCTCGCCTCGACCGGAGCATCTGGTGGGGTGCCTACACCGGCGAGCCGGGCGGCGACCCGGCCGCGTGGTGGGATCCGTCGCACGTGGCCACCGACGACGGCCTGGTGCTGCGGACCTCCCGGGCGATGACCCCCCGGGGGGAGCGGTGGGTGTCCGGGGGCATCGGGGAAGTCGACTCGCGGGCCCAGGTGTACGGGCGCTACCTCGTGCACATGCGCACGTCGCCGGGGCTCGGCATCTCCACCGTCGCCCTGCTCTTCCCCGCCGCGGGGTGGCCGCCCGAGATCGACTTCTACGAGGACGGCACGACCGTCTCCCGCACGTCGACGACGGCGACCCTCCACCACGGGTCGGCCAACCACCTGGAGCAGCGCACCCTGTCGGGGATCGACCTCACGAGGTGGCACACCTTCGGCGTCGACTGGCTGCCCGACCAGCTGCGCTTCACCGTCGACGGCCGCACCTGGGCGGTCATCACCGGCTCGGCCGTCCCACACGTGCCGATGACCCTCGACCTGCAGACCCAGGCGCTCACCTGCACGGGCTCCCAGCCTGTGTGCCCCGACCGGGCCACCCCCGCCCTGGTCGTCGCCCAGGTGGGGTGGGTGGCGATCTACAGCCCCGTGGGACTGGGAGGCTGACCCTGATCGTAGGGTCGGCCGTCGCCGCGGGCGCTGCGCAGGCGACCGACGGCCAGCAGGGCGCTGCGGGCCGCCCGGCGCGCCGGCGGCGACGACAGCACGGCCCGCTCGGCGAGCGACGGCGGCAGCCGGACGGCGGCGTGGCCGAGGGCGGCCGGCGACGGGCGCCACAGGTCGACCTCGGCGACCGTCTCGGTGGCGTTGGCCATCGCCTGCTTGAACGCCTCGTCGCCCTTGCCGAGGTCGATGATGCGGTTCCCGTGGGTCGCAGCCAGAGAGAAGAAGAGCGCCGAGCCAGGCGAGAGGGCAGCGGCGGCGGGGTCGTAGGCAGGGAACCAGCTCACCAGCCGGCCACCCCGGCGCAACCCGAGGTGGACGGCCACCACCTGCCCGTCGACGCGCAGCGACGCCAGCTCGGCGCGCACGTGGCCGTCGTGGCGGACGAGGAGGTCGCGCACCAGGCGGTCGATCCACGGCACGGCGAAGCGGTCACGTCGGCTCGTGCGGCGGTACTGGGCCGACTTCCAGCGGCGCAACAGCTCGACGCTGCGCGGGTCGCGGTCGTCGGTGACGACGACGACCTCGTGCTCGCGGTGCAGCTTGCGGTGCTTGCGCAGCTGCGACGCGAAGCGCTTGTGGGCGCTGCACTGCACTGCCGCGTAGGTGTCGAAGCCGTGGGGCACCTCGATCAGCCAGCTGGGGCGCACGGCCCGGGGACGGCCGCCGAGCCGTGCCACGTCGGCCCGATCGAGGTGATCGAAGCGCACCACCCCGGCGCCCATCGAGCGGAGCAGCTCCCCGGCGGGCACGCCCCTCTCGGCGGGGCCGACCAGCGCCTGTCAGTCGCTCACCCCGTGGGCGACGGCGGTGGCGACCCCTCGGCGGGGTGCTTGGTGCGGCAGGTAGCCGACGACCTCGCCGTCGGCCTCGATCACTGCGACCCGGGTGTCTGGACGGGCGCGAGCGACAGCCTCGACGAAGTCGCGGGCGGTGAACGGGCTGGGGAACGGCCAGCGCAGCTCCTCGAAGCTGCTCCAACGGCGCCAGTGGCCGTCGTCGAGGTCGGCCGGGGCGCACACCGTCACCCGGGTGCTCACGGGGCCGGCGCCCCAGCGGGGTCTTCCGCCGGCCCGGGCGGCGGTGCCAGCCCTCCCCGCACCGTGGCGGCCAGGGGCAGCAGGCAGGCGGCCCCTGCGACGATCCGCACGGCCACCCAC
>DASTHS010000236.1:0-5314 GCA_035718085.1 Acidimicrobiales bacterium
GGCGGCACGCGCCGGCACGCCCAGGCGGCCTGAGCGAGCCTCCCGCCCCCGGCGCGCCCACCGGCCTGCGGGGTCGGCGTGACCGTCGCCGGCCGGCTGGTCGACCACATCGACGTTCGGGGCCGGGGCCGCCGGCGGCACTGGCAGGGCGCCGACCGGCTCCACGTGGAGGTGCGCGGCCTCGACCGGGCCGCCGCCGCCGATCTCGCCGGGGCGGTCGAGGCGCGTCTCGCTGCGGTAACCGGCGTGGCCTGGGCCGAGGTCGACATGGTCGCCGGCCGGGTCGTCGTCCAGGGCGGCGACCCCCTGCCCGACTGGCACGAGGTCGTCGCCGCCCTCGAGGAGGTCGAGGTGGCGGCCGGCGTCGGCGACGCCCGCTTCTCCTACGAACGACCGGAGCACCCGGGCGACGCCGAGGTGCTCCGGCGCGACCTCGCCGCCCTGGTGGCCGACGCCGCCGGCCTGGGCATCGGCGTCTCGGGCCGCCTCCTGCGCGCCACGCCCCTGCCGGTCGAGGCCGCCTCGCTGGTGTCGCTGGTCGACAACGAGCCGCGGCTGCGCCAGCTGATCGACGGCCGCCTCGGCACCCCGGTGACCGACCTCGGCCTGGCCGTGCTCAACGCCGTCGGCCAAGGTCTCACCCAGGGCCCGCTGGGCCTGATCACCGACGGCGTGCACCGGGCCAACCTCATCCGGGAAGACCTGGCCCGCCGCGCCGGGTTCGCACGGGCCGAGGCCCGCCGCTGGGGCGACGGCCCGGCGGCGTCGGGCCTCGCCGCCCCGATCGCCGGGCCGCTGCCAAGGCCGACGCCCCCAGACGGGCCCGTCGAGCGCTACAGCGACCGGGCGTCGATCGGCGCCCTGGCCGCCGGCGTGCTGGCCGGCGCCACCACCCGCAGCAGCCGCCGTGGCGTCGCCCTGCTGCTCGCCGGCATCCCCAAAGCGGCCCGCATGGGCCGCGACGCGTTCGCCGCCGAACTGGCCCGGATGCTCACCGCCCGCGACGTGCTCGTCGTCGACCGGGGGGCGTTGCGCCGCCTCGACCGGGTCGACACCGTGGTGATCGACGCCGCGCTGCTCGACACCGGCCGCGTCGAGGTCGCCGGCCTGCGGGTCGTAGCCGGCCGCGACGCCCCGGAGGTGCACCAGCGCCTCGGCGCGCTGCTCGACCGGCGCAACCCGGACGCCCGGCGCACCCGCGGCCGCTGGTCGCTCGGGCCGCCGACCGCGGCCGAGCGCCGGCGGCGCCCCGTCACCACCGCGGCAGCGGAGTTCCCCGCCGCCGAGCTCCTGGTGCTGCGTGAACGCGACGACATCGCCGCCATCGTCGCCGTGCGCCCCGAGCTGTCGGCCGAGGTGCTGCAGGTCATCCGCCTGGCCGACGAGCTCGACCTGGCGGTGGCCCTGGCGGGCGCCGATGCCGCCACCGTCGACGCTGCCGGCGCCCACCTGCCCGTCGACGCCGATCTCGACGCCGCCGTCGCCGGCCTGCAGGCCGACGGCTGCTGCGTGGCGCTGGTCGCCGACGGCGGCACCCGGGCGGCCGCCGCCCTCAGCCGGGCCGACGTCGGCATCGAGCTGCCCGCCCTCGACGGTGCCGCGTGGGCGGGGGCGCTGGTGGTCAACGGCCTGGCCGACGTCGCCCTCGTGCTCGACGCCGTCGGGGCGGCCGCCCACGTCAGCCGCCAGAGCGTCGCCCTGGCCGCCACCGGCTCCGGCCTCGGCGCCCTGCTGGCCCTGACCGCCGCGCCCGGCCGGGCGGCCGGGCGGGCCACCGCGGCGGTGAACGCCGCTGCCCTGGCGGCCATGGCCAACGGCCTGCGCGCCGCACGCTACGTGCGGGCCCACGGCGGCGCCCTGCCGGGGGCGGCGGTGGCGTGGCACGAGCAGCCGGCCGAGCAGGTGCTCGCCGCCCTGGGCACCGGCACCGCCGGCCTGCCCGCCGCGGAGGCCGGCCGGCGCCGCCGCGACAGCGCGGAGGTGCGCTCGCCGCGACCGTCGCTGCTCGGGTCGATGGCCGCCGAGCTCGCCAACCCCTTGACGCCGGTGCTGGGCGGCGGCGCCGCCGCCTCGGCGGCGGTCGGGTCGGCCGCCGACGCCGGCATCGTCACGGGGGTCACCGCCCTCAACGCCGTCATCGGCGGGGTGCAGCGCTACGGGGCCGAGCGGGCGATCGCCGCCCTCGGCGAGGCCTCCCAGAGCCTGGTGGAGGTGCGCCGCCCGGGCTCGGCGGGCGCAGGCCCCACCACCGCGACCGCTGCCGCCGCCCGAGCGCCGCGGAGCGAGTGGCTGCCCGGTGACGAGCTGGTGCCGGGCGACGTCGTGGTGCTGCGGGCCGGGGACGCCGTGCCCGCCGACTGCCGGGTGCTCGTGGCCGACGCCCTCGAGGTCGACGAGTCGGCGCTCACCGGCGAGTCGGAGCCGGTCACCAAGGACCCTGCCCCCACCTTCAGCACCGTGCTGGCCGAGCGGTCGTCGATGCTCTGGGAGGGCACCACCGTCGCCGCCGGGCAGGCGGTCGCCGTCGTCGTGGCCTCCGGCGCAGCCACCGCGGCCAGCGTCATGGGGTCGGGTGGCCGGGAGGCGCCCTCCACCCGCGGGGTCGAGGCGCGCATCCGTCGCCTCACGTCGGTGACCCTGCCGATCGCCGCGGCAGGCGGCGGTGCGGTGCTCGGCCTCGGGTTGCTGCGCGGGCAGCCGCTGTCACGGTCGATCGGCTCGGCGGTGGCGCTGTCGGTGGCGGCCGTGCCCGAGGGGCTGCCGCTGCTGGCGACCATGGCCCAGCTGGCCGCCGCCCGCCGGCTGTCGTCACGGTCGGCGCTGGTGCGCAACCCCCGGGCCATCGAGGCCCTCGGGCGGGTGGAGGTGCTCTGCACCGACAAGACCGGCACCCTCACCGAGGGCCGCATCCGCATGCGACGGGTGTCCGACGGCGTGACCGACGTCAGCCTGGCCGACCTGTCGGGCGCCGGACGCGCCGTCGTGGCCGCCGGTCTGCGCGCCACCCCGGTGGCCGACGACGGCCAACCGCTGCCGCACCTGACCGACCGGGCCGTCGCCGACGGCGCCGCCCGACTCGGCATCGACCGGGGCCACGCGGCGCCCGGCTGGCAGCTCGTCGCCGAGCTGCCGTTCGAACCGGCCCGGGGCTACCACGCCACGCTGGGCGCCACCGGCGACGGCCGGGTGCTCAGCGTGAAGGGCGCCCCCGAGGTCGTCGCCCGCCGGTGCCGCAGCTGGCGCACCTCCCACGGTGAGACGGCGCTCGACGCCGCCGCCCGCCGCCGCTTCCAGCGCGAGGTCGACCGGCTGGCCCGCCAGGGCCTACGGCTGCTGGCGGTGGCGGAGGCGCCCCGCACCGCCGCCGGCGGCGACGACCTCGACGACGACGTCGTCGACGGCCTGGTGCTGCTGGGCCTGCTCGTCCTCTCCGACCCGGTGCGCCCGACCGCGGCGCGCGCCGTGCGCGACCTGCGGCGCGCCGGCGTGCGCGTCGTCATGGTCACCGGCGACCACCCCTCGACGGCGGAGGGCATCGCCGCCGAACTGGGCATCCTCGACGGCGGCCGGGCGCTGACCGGCACCGGCCTCGCCGCGCTCGACGACGCCGCCCTCGACGCGGTCGTCGACGAGGTCGCCGTGTTCGCCCGGGTCACCCCGGCCGACAAGGTGCGCATCGTCGCTGCCCTGCAGCGGGCCGGCCGGGCGGTGGCCATGACCGGTGACGGCGCCAACGACGCCCCCGCCATCCGCCTGGCCGACGTCGGCATCGCCCTCGGCGCCGGCGCCACGCCCGCGGCGCGGCGGGCGGCCGACCTGATCGTGACCGACGAGCGCATCGAGACCATCGTCGACGCCGTCGGGGAGGGCCGCAGCACGTGGGTGTCGCTGCGGGAGGCGCTGGCCATCCTGCTCGGCGGGAACCTCGGCGAGGTGGCCTTCACCGTAGGGGCCACCGCAGTGTCCGGTCGGGCGCCGCTGTCGGCCCGCCAACTGTTGGTGGTGAACCTGCTCACCGACGTGGCCCCGGCCCTGGCCGTGGCGCTGCGGCCGCCACACGACACCAGCACCGAGGCGCTGCTCGCCGGGGGGCCCGACACCGCTCTCGGCGGCGCGCTGACCCGGGCCATCGCGGTGCGCGCCGCCACCACCGCGAGCGGCGCGGCCGCCGCCTACGCCATGGCCCGCCTGACCGGCCGCCGCCGTCGGGCCTCGACCATCGCCCTGGTGGCGCTGGTCGGCACCCAGCTGGGCCAGACGCTGACCAGCGGGCGGCCCGACCCGGTGGTCGCCGCCGCCGGGCTGGCGTCAGCTGCGGTGCTGGCGGCCATCGTGCAGACCCCCGGCGTCAGCGGCTTCTTCGGCTGCACGCCCCTCGGCCCCCTGGGCTGGGCCATCGGGGCGGGCGCCGCCACCGCCGCCACGGTGGCCTCCCTGGTCGGCGACCGGGTGGTCGCCGCGGTCGGCCGCCCCTGAGCTGACGCTCTTCCTCCGCCCTACCGGGAGCCCTGCCCGTCGTCGACACGGACGACGGTCCCGGTGACCGCCTCCGATGCCGGCGCCACCAAGAACAGCAGCGTCGAGTCGAGCTGCGCCGGGTCGGAGATGCGCCGGCGGGGCACGTGCTGGCTCAGATCGCCCGTGCGCTCGAGCATCCCGTCGAGCATCTCCGAGGAGAACATGCCCGGAGCGATGGCGTTGACGTTGATGCGGTAGCGGGCCCACTCCACCGCCAGCGCCTCGGTCATGCGGTTCACCGCCGCCTTGGTCGTCGAGTAGAGGGCGGCGCCGTTGCCGGCGTAGGTGAACGCCGCCTCCGACGAGATGTTCACGATGCGCCCGGGCGTCCCCGCGGCGATCAGGCGGCGGGCCACCTCGCAGCTGAGCACCCACGGGGCCCGGACGTTGGTGGCGAAGACGGTGTCGACCAGCTCCAGCGGCATCTTGTGCGCCCGCTGGGCGTCGGGGATGCCGGCGGCGTTGACCAGGATCGTCACCGGGCCGAGCGCCGCCTCGGTGCGGGCCACCGCCTCGACGCAGGCGGCGGCGTCGGTGACGTCGAGGGCGACCGGCGCCGCCCGCCCGCCGCGACCCTCGATGGCGGCCCGCACCTCGTCGAGGCGGTCGGTGCGCCGGCCCGTCGGGGCCACTGCGGCGCCGGCAGCGGCGAGCACCTCGGCGAAGCGGCGGCCCAGCCCCGAGGTGCCACCCGTGACGAGGGCGACCTGTCCGGTCAGGTCGGTGGAGGTGTTGGGCAGGGGGAAGGTCGTCATCGTCGGGGCAGCCTCGCAGGTGGCCCCGACCGACGCGACGC
>DASTHS010000237.1:0-8494 GCA_035718085.1 Acidimicrobiales bacterium
CCGGCCCGCCGCACGCCGTCGAGCGCCAGCACGCGAAGGGCAAGATGACCGCCCGGGAGCGCATCGACCACCTCCTCGACCCCGGGTCGTTCCAGGAGCTCGACATGCTGGCCCGCACCCGGGCGCCGGGGCTCAGCGACGACAAGCGCCCCTACACCGACGGGGTCATCACCGGCTTCGGCACCATCGAGGGCCGCAAGGTGTGCGTGTTCAGCCAGGACTTCACGGTCAACGGGGGCAGCCTCGGCGAGGTCTTCGGCGAGAAGGTCCACAAGATCATGGATCTCGCCGTCAGCCTCGGCGTCCCCATGATCGGCATCAACGACGGCGGCGGCGCCCGCGTGCAGGAGGGCGTCGTCGGGCTGCACTACTTCGGCGGCATCTTCCGACGCAACGTGGCCGCGTCGGGGGTGGTGCCCCAGATCAGCGTGATCATGGGCAGCTGCGCGGGCGGGGCGGTCTACAGCCCGGCCATGACCGACTTCATCTTCATGGTCCGTGAGACCTCCCAGATGTTCATCACCGGGCCCGACGTGGTCAAGACCGTCACCGGCGAGGACGTCACCCTCGAGCAGCTCGGCGGCGCCATGACCCATGCCACCAAGTCGGGCGTCGCCACCTTCGTGGCCCCCGACGAGCAGACCTGCCTCGAGGAGGTGCGCTACCTGCTCGGCTTCCTCCCGGGCAACAACATGGAGGAGCCGCCCCGCACCGACCCCGCCGCCCAGACCGACGACCCCGAGCGCCTCGTGCCCGAGGTCGGCGAGCTCATCCCGCCCAGCCCGAACCTGCCCTACGACATGAAGAAGGTCATCTCGGCGGTCGTCGACGACGGTGACTTCGTCGAGTACTTCCCGATGTGGGCCATGAACCTGGTGTGCGGCTTCGCCCGCATCGACGGCCACGTGGTCGGCATCGTCGGCAACCAGCCCCAGAACCTCGCCGGGGTGCTCGACATCGAGAGCTCCGAGAAGGGCGCCCGGTTCGTGCGGTTCTGCGACGGGTTCAACATCCCGCTGGTCACCTTCGTCGACGTGCCCGGCTTCATGCCCGGCACCGACCAGGAGTACGGGGGCATCATCCGCCACGGCGCCAAGCTGCTCTACGCCTACTGCGAGGCGACGGTGCCCCGCATCCAGGTGATCACCCGCAAGGCCTACGGTGGCGCCTACGTCGTCATGAACTCCAAGGGCATCGGCGCCGACCTGGCCTTCGCCTGGCCGTCGGCCGAGCTGGCGGTCATGGGCCCCCAGGGCGCCGTCGACATCGTCTACCGCCGCGAGCTGGCCGAGTCGCCCGACCCCGCCGGCCGGCGGGCGCAGCTGGTCGAGGAGTACACCGAGCGCTTCGCCAACCCCTACCTGGCCGCCGAGCGGGGGTACGTCGACGACGTGATCGACCCCGCCGACACCCGCAGGGTGCTGGCCCGCAGCCTGGAGATGCTGCGCACCAAGCGCGAGGAGCTGCCCCGCCGCAAGCACGGGAACGTGCCGCTGTGACCCGGGGCATCGAGGTCCGCGGCGGCGGCACCCCCGACGACGCCGAGGTGGCCGCCGTGCTGGCCGCCGTCGAGGCGCTGTGGCCCCGACCGGTCGTGGTCGGCGAGCCGCCCCGGGCCGACACCGGCTGGCGGTTCTCCGGGCGGTGGTGGGCCCGGCCCCTCGCCGCCCGGCGCGACCGGCCGTGGGTGGCGGGACGGCCCTGAGCGGCCGCGCCGGCCCGGCAGGGGCGCCTTGGGAGCTGATGACGGTCAGCGACGACGGCGCCGTGTTCTTCCGGGGCACCGAGGTCGACGTCGTCGAGGGCCTGGCGCCCGACCGCCCCTACGAGCTCCACGGCGTCGCCTTCGCCACCCTGCCCCGGCCGCCCGGCGCCCGGCTGGCCACCGTGGCCACCGTGAACGACGTGCACTTCGGCGAGGTGGAGTGCGGCCGGGTCGACGGCGCCGACGTCGGCCCGGTGCTCACCGCCGCGGAGGGTGCCGACCCCTACCCCGAGGTGATGAACCGGGCGGCCGCCGCTGAGATCGCCGCCCTCTGCGGCGGCCGGGGGCCCGACGCCCTGGTCGCCAAGGGCGACCTGACCGCCGACGGGCGCCCGGAGGAATACGCGGCGTTCGAGGCGTGCTATCGGCCCCCCTTCGGCGAGCGCCTGCACGTGGTGCTCGGCAACCACGACAACCAGGCCGACCACCGGGCGTTCGACTGCCCGCCGGTGCGGCGCATCGACGTGCCCGGCGCCGTGCTCGCCGTGCTCGACACCTCGCGCCCGGGCGAGGGCGGCGGTCGGCTGTCGGCGGAGCAGCTCGACTGGCTGGACGCCCTCGCCGCCGAGGTGGCGGCCGACGACCCGGCGCGACCGGTGCTCGCCTTCGGGCACCACCCGTGCCTGACCGGCCTCCCTGGTGAGTGGACCGACGCCGGCGCCCACCTCGACCCGGTCGACTCGGGGGCCCTGGCGGCCGTGCTCGCCTGCCGACCCAGCATCGTCGGCTGGTTCGCCGGCCACACCCACCGCAACCGGGTCGGCCACCGGCCCGAGACGGGCCCCCTGCCCTACGTGGAGGTCGCCGCGACCAAGGACTTCCCCGGCAGCTGGGCCGAATACCGGGTGTTCGAGGGCGGCGTGCTGCAGGTGCACCACCGCGTCGCCGCCCCCGCCGCCGTGGCCTGGAGCGAGGAATGTCGTGCGCTGGTCTTCGGTCTGTATCCTCGCTACGCCCTCGGTGACCTCGCCGACCGCTGCTTCGCACTACCCACACCCGGTGGATGACGTTGTGGATTGCCTCGGGACGACCGGGGGAAGACCCGGCCGCCGCCGCCCCCCGACGCTGATCGCCTCACCCTGACACGGAGACCCACGTGCCCGATCGCCGCAGGACGCTGACCGCCGGGCTGGCCGCCCTCGCCCTCTCCGGCTCGATGGCCGGGTGCGACATCGCCCGCACCGGCACGGTGTCGGCCAACTCCCCGCAGGTGGTCACCGTGCTGCCGCTGACCTACGGGCAGAGCACCCGGCTCACCTGGGACCAGGCCACCCTCTCCGCGCTCCAGGGCCTGGGCCTGACCATCACCCCGACCGGCGCGGCAGTGGCCAACAGCCTCGGCGGGGCGGGCGTCGACTTCCCGGTGACCACCGGCTACGTGGAGCTGCACACCCTGACCAGCGTGCTGCACTACCCCGGCGAGTCGTCGCCGGGCTCGGCCGTGCCCGACCTGGCCACCAAGCCCGGCTGGGTGCAGGGCTCGCTGTTCCACTCGGGCAGCGGCCTCACCATCTCGACAGGAGCCAGCGACGGGAGCTCGACCACCGGCGGCCCGACCACCGGCGGCTCGGGCAGCTCGTCGGTCACCCTCACCGACTTCACCGCCGACCTCGGCAACTCGGTGCTCTACGCCACCGTCGACGGCAAGCTGCCCCAGGTGCCCCTGCTCACCCTCGACGGCAGCCACGTCACCGCCACCTCCGACGCCACCGGCTCGGTGGGCGGCACCTTCCCCGAGGAGCAGAGCGACGTGACCCTGCAGGGCACCGTCGCCAAGCTGACCCCCGAGGCCGCCCAGCTGCTCGACACCCGCTTCTCCACCTCGGCGGTCACCGCCGGCATGCCGCTCGGCACCGTCCGCGTCGCCCTCACCGCCGGCCAGCCGTACATGTACCGGCCGGCCGACGACCACGTGACCGCCTTCTCGCGGCTCACCGGCCAGGGCACCACCGTGACCCTCGACCCGTCGACCGCCTCGGCGCTCACCGGGCTGGGCGTGACGGTGACGCCGACCGGGTCGGCGACGGGGTCGGCGTCGGCCCTGACCTTCCCGATCACCGGCGGCATGGTGGCCGTGCACAGCGACAAGGGCTTCCGCCCCGGCTACGTGGTCGGGTCGGTGCTGCACCAGGGCAGCGGGGTGAGCTTCACCGGGCCCAACGGCGCCAGCGTCAACGCCGGTGACTTCGTGGTCGACCCGGGGGGCTCGGAGCTCTACGCCGACGTCAACGGCCGGCGCAACGTGCCGTTCCTGTTCCTCGACGGGTCGAAGCTGACGGTCACGTCGTCGGGCTCGACGGTCACCCTCGACGGCACGGTGGCCGAGCTGACCTCCAACGCGGCCGACGCCCTGAACACCACCTTCGGCGTGCAGGCGTTCAAGGCGGGCATGCCCCTCGGCACCGTGCACCTCGTCGCAACCGGCCAGCCCGGCAGCTGACCGGCGCCGGCGCCGTCAGGGGCCCGTCGCCACCAGCCCGGCGAGCTCGGCGACGATGCGGCCGAGCTCGTAGTCCTTCGGCGTGTAGACGGCGGCGACGCCGGCGGCCCGCAGGGTGGCAGCGTCGTCGGGGGGGATGATCCCGCCGACGACGACCGGGACCGCCGCCCCGGCGTCGTGCAGCGCGGCGAGCACCTGCTCGACGAGGAGCAGGTGCGAGCCCGACAGGATCGACAGGCCGACCACGTCGACGTCCTCGTCGACGGCGGTGGCGGCGATCTGGGCCGGCGACTGGCGGATGCCCTGGTAGACCACCTCGAATCCGGCGTCGCGAGCGGCGACGGCCACCTGCTCGGCGCCGTTGGAGTGCCCGTCGAGGCCCGGCTTGGCCACCAGCAGGCGGGGCGGTCCGCCCCGGGCCCTGGCCACCGCCGCCACCCTTTCCCGCGCCGCCGCGTAGCCGGCCTGCCCGATCGCCCCCGGGCCAGCGGCGGCCCCCACGCCGGTCGGCGCCCGGTAGTCGCCCCACACCTCCCGCAGCGCCGCGGCCCACCCGCCGGTCGTGCCCCCCACCCGGGCCAGGGCCAGGGTCGGGCCCATCAGCTCGCCGTCACCGGCCGCCGCCTCGGTCAGGGCGGCCACGGCCCGCCCCACCGCAGCCCGGTCACGCCCGGCCCGCCACGCCGCCACGTCGGCCACCAGTTCCGCCTCGACGGCGGGGTCGACGCGGAGGATCGCCCCGTCGCCGCCCAGCGGCGACGGGGCCGTCTCCACGAACCGGTTGACGCCGACGACCACCTGCTCGCCGGTCTCGATGGCCCGGGTGCGGGCCGCCTGGCTGGCGACCAGCCTGCCCTTCATCAGCTCGATGGCGCCGAACGCGCCGCCGGCGTCGAGCACCTCGTCGAGCTCGGCGGTGGCGGCGTCGACCAGCTCGGCGGTGCGCCGCTCGACCACGTGGCTGCCGGCGAAGAGGTCGTCGTGGTCGAGCAGGTCGGTCTCGTAGGCGAGCACCTGCTGGATCCGCAGCGACCACTGCTGGTCCCACGGCCGGGGCAGCCCGAGCGCCTCGTTCCACGCCGGCAGCTGCAGGGCCCGGGCCCGGGCGTCGCGGCTGAGGGTCACGCCCAGCGCCTCGAGCACGATGCGGGTCACGTTGTTCTCCGGCTGCTGCTCGGTCAGCCCGAGGCTGTTGACCTGCACCCCGTAGCGGAACCGGCGCAGCTTCGGGTCGGTGACCCCGTAGCGCTCGGCACAGATGCGGTCCCACATGGCGGTGAAGGCCCGCACCTTGCAGACCTCCTCGACGAAGCGGATCCCGGCGTTGCAGAAGAACGACATGCGGCCCACGACCGCAGGGAGCTCGTCGGGCGTGACCCGCCCCGACTCGCGCACCCCGTCGAGGATGCCGATGGCGGTGGCCAGGGCGTAGGCCAGCTCCTGCACCGGGGTGGCCCCGGCCTCCTGCAGGTGGTAGCTGCACACGTTCACCGGGTTCCAGCGGGGGGCGTGGCGCACGGCCCAGGCGATGGTGTCGACGGTCAGGCGGCGGCTCGGCTCGGGGGCGAAGATGTAGGTGCCCCGCGACAGGTACTCCTTCACCAGGTCGTTCTGGGTGGTGCCGGCCAGCCCGGCGGTGGGGGCCCCGACCTCTTCGGCGTGGGCGACGTAGAGGGCCAACAGCCACGGGGCGGTGGCGTTGATCGTCATCGACGTGTTCATGCGGTCGACGGGGATGCCGTCCATCAGCTGGCGCATGTGGCCGAGGTGGGCCACCGGCACCCCCACCTTGCCCACCTCCCCGGCGGCCTCGGGGGCGTCGGGGTCGTAGCCGGTCTGGGTCGGGAGGTCGAAGGCCACCGACAGGCCGGTCTGGCCCTTGGCCAGGTTGGTGCGGTACAGGGCGTTGGAGGCGCGCGCGGTGGAGTGCCCGGAGTACGTGCGCATCACCCAGGGGGCGTCAGGCATCGCCGACAGCATCGCAGCCCCCTGCCTTCGCCGCCCCTCTCTGCCGGCCCGGGCGCGCCGCTACAGTCCAGGTTGGTCTCGGAGAAGGGGACCCTGCCCAGGCGGGCGGCCGGGGACCAGCGCCCCGGCCGCCGTGCCCTGACCGTCGGCGCTCGCCGCGGGACGTGACCGGCCGGCCGGTCTCGGGCAATTCCCGCAGCTGGGCCGACGCATACTGCCCGTCTTGGGCGGTTTCTGGGAGAGGGACGACGGATCCTGCCTGTCTCGGGCGCTTTCCGGGACGGGGGCGCCGGGAACTGCCTGTCTCGGGCTCTTCGGGGACGGGGGCGGCGGAAATTGCCTGCCGTGGGCCGTTGCGGAGGGCGGGCGGGAGCTCTGTTGGCCAGGTGTGCAGCGACGGGCCGCGCTGGTCGCGCGCCGCCCCCGGCTACCGTGCCGAGCGATGGACCGCTCCTGCGTCGTCGATGCCGCCTGGGGCCGCACCTACCCCTTCCACGAGCCGCCGGCCGTGGCCAGCGCCCGACGGCGCCTGCTCGCCCGGGCTGTGGGCGACACCCTCGACGTCTCCCCGTCGTGGCGGCGCAACCACAGCTGCATGCGGGCGGCGGCGGTCACGGCGGTCACGGTGCTCGCCGGCGCCCTGCCCGACCCGGCCCCCCCTCCCGCGGCCGGGCCGCCGGTCCGGGTCGACCCGGCCCCGGCGCCGGGCAGCTTCGACACGGTGGTGGCGACCGCCGCCCTCTGCAGCGCCGACCGCCTCGACGTCGCCGTGGCCGACATCGCCCGCTGGTTGCGCCCGGGCGGCGAGGTGCTGGCCCTCGACCACGTGCTCGGCGCCGGGCTCACCGCCTTCGCCCAGCGGGTGTTCGGCCCGCTCGGCGAGCGGGCCGGCACCACTTGCCGCCTCGACGCCGACGTCGCCGCCGCCCTCCGCGGCGGCGGCTTGGAGGTCACCGACATGACCCGCTTCACCGCCCGCCTCGGCGGCCTGCCCGTGCCGTTCCTGGCCGCCACCGCCCGCCGCCCACCGGTGCCGTCGCCCACCGCAGCGCCGTCGGCGGGGGAGCCGGTCCGATGAGCGCCCACCCGCCCACCGACCAGCCCCTCGGTGCCGACGCCCCCCGCGGCACCAGGCCGCACGACGACCCGGCCGGGCCGGGTCCCGACCACACCCCGGCCATCACCGGCGCCGGCGAGCCCCGCCACGAGGCCGAAGGGCCACCCGAGCCGGCCGCCCCCCGCCCCGGGCCCCTCGCCCTGGTCGGCGGCGGGGAGTTCACCGACGGCTGCGACTTCGACCGCGACCTCTGGGAGGGCGCCGGCCGGCCCCCCGTGGTGGTGCTGCCCACCGCCGCCGCCTACGAGCACCCCCAGCGCGCCGTCGACACCGCCACCCGTTGGTTCGCCGGGTTCGGCGCCGAGGTGCGCCCGGCCATGGTGCTCGGCCGCGCCGACGCCGCCGACCCCCGCTGGGTCGACCTGGTCGCCGGCGCCCGGTTCGTCTACCTGGGTGGCGGCTCGCCGCTGCACCTGCGCTCGGTGCTCAAGGACTCCCCGGTGTGGGACGCCCTCGTCGCCGCCTGGTCGGCCGGGGCCACCGTCGCCGGGTCGTCCGCCGGGGCCATGGTGCTCTGCGACCCGATGGTCGATCCCCGCGGCGGGGCACTGACCCTCGGCCTCGGCCTGGTGCGCCACCTCGGCGTGGTCGCCCACGCCGGGTCGTGGTCGGCCGGGCGGTTGGCCCGCACCGTCGACCTCGCCACCGGGCACCTGCGCATCGCCGCCATCGACGAGCGCACCGCCCTGGTGCGCGATCCCGGCGGCAGCTGGCGGCGCGCCGGCGCCGGCGCCGTGACGGTCTACGTCGACGGCCACCCCGCCGGCCTGGAGGCGCTCGGGCGCGACTGACGCCCGGTGTCGGGCAGGATGCCCGGATGGCGACCCCCTGCCCCAACCCCGACGGCTCGAGCCCGAAGACCCAGCACTTCGACGGCCCGCCCCCCATGTGCATCGACCCCGAGAAGCGCTACAGCGCGGAGATGGTGACCTCCAAGGGCACCATGCGCATCGCCCTCGACCCGATCGCCGCCCCCAAGACGGTCAACAACTTCGTGGTGCTCGCCCGGTACCACTACTTCGACGGCATCGTCTTCCACCGGGTGATCCCCGGCTTCGTGCTCCAGGGCGGCGACCCGCTGGGCACCGGCACCGGCGGCCCCGGCTACCGCTTCGAGGACGAGCTGCCCAAGCCGGGCCGCTACGAGCTGGGCTCGCTGGCCATGGCCAACGCCGGGCCCAACACCAACGGCTCGCAGTTCTTC
>DASTHS010000238.1:0-13421 GCA_035718085.1 Acidimicrobiales bacterium
GTCGCCGATGGCGGTGACCGCCCCGGCCGCCGTCGTGGTCCAGGCGCCGGCCCCGTCGGGGGTGACGGCGGCCGCCACCGCCGGAGCAGGGGCGGCTGCGGCCGTCGGGGTCAGGCCGGCGAGGCAACCCACCGTCGCCGCAGCTGCCGACGCGACGGCCACGGCGCGGCGACGGGTCGGAGTGAGCTTGCGTGTGCGGGGGGTCGCACGGCGGCGGGACATGCCCGTTGCCTCGGAACCCGACCCCGACCTCTGTACGGGCCGCTGTGCGGGCCCAGACACCATCCGACGGATCCTGCGGGTACTGCGGCGATTTCGGAATCCGGTGACCAGCCCAGCGCCACCGCCTGCCACCGGCGACGTGGCGAGACCGGAGTCTCACCACGTAACGTCGCCGGCATGGACATCACAGGTGCTTCCGCCATCGTCACCGGCGGCGCCTCGGGGCTGGGCGAGGCGACCGTTCGCCTCCTGGCCGAGCGAGGCGCCCGGGTGGTCGTGGTCGACATGAACGAGGAGAAGGGCGAGGCCGTCGCCAAGGAGACGGGCGGCGTCTTCGCCAAGGCCGACGTCACCAACACCGACGAGGTCATCGCCGCGGTCGAGGCGGCCAAGGAGCTCGGCCCCCTCCGGGCGGTGGTGAACTCCGCCGGCATCGGCTGGGCCACCCGCACCATCGGCCGGGACGGCAGCTACGAGTCGGCCCACAACCTGGACATCTTCCAGAAGGTCATCAACGTCAACCTGGTGGGCACGTTCAACGTGTGCCGCCTGGCCGCCACCGCCATCAGTCAGACCGAGCCGCTCACCGACGGTGAGCGCGGCGCCATCGTCAACGTGGCGTCGCTCGCCGCCTTCGACGGCCAGATCGGCCAGGCCGCCTACTCGGCGTCCAAGGGCGGGGTCGTCGGCATGACCCTGCCGATGGCGCGCGACCTCGCGGTCGTCGGCATCCGGGTCTGCACCATCGCACCGGGCCTCATCGACACGCCCATCTACGGCTTCGGCGGGAACGCCGAGGAGTTCAAGGGCAAGCTCAAGAAAGACGTGCTCTTCCCCGACCGGCTCGGGTACCCCAGCGAGTTCGCCACCCTGGCCCTCGAGCTGGTGACCAACAGCTACATGAACGGTGAGACGATCCGCTTCGACGGCGGCGCCCGCCTGAACCCGAAGTAGGGGCGATGAGCGCGATCGAGTTTCGCACCGAGGGCCACGTCGGGATCATCACCATCAACCGGCCGGAGGCCCGCAACGCCGTCAACGGCGACGTCGCCCGCGGCATGGAGGAGGCCATCGACCGCCTCGAGGCCGACCAGGGTCTGTGGCTGGGGGTCATCACCGGCGCCAGCGCCGGCGATCGGGCCATCTTCTGCGCCGGCGCCGACCTGAAGGAGATCAACGCCGGGCGCGGCGGCGATCTCAACACCGCCCGGGGCGGTTTCGCCGGGATCACCCAGCGGGAGCGCACCAAGCCGATCATCGCCGCCGTCGACGGGCCCGCCCTGGCCGGCGGCACGGAGATCGTGCTGTCCTGTGATCTGGTGGTGGCGTCGACCACGGCCAGCTTCGGCGTGCCGGAGGTGAAGCGGTCGCTCGTCGCTGCCGCCGGCGGGCTGTTCCGCCTGCCCCGCAAGATTCCGTTCAACGTGGCCATGGAGTGCGTGCTCACCGGCGACCCGATCTCCGCCGAGCGGGCCCACCACTTCGGGCTGGTCAACCAGCTGGTGGAGCCCGGCGAAGCCCTGGGGGCCGCCCTGGCCCTGGCCAAGCGGGTGGAGGCGAACGCCCCGGTGGCGGTGCGGGCCAGCCGCCGGGTGGTGCTGGCGGCCACGATGGCCGACGACGAGGTCGGCTGGCGCATGTCGATGGAGGGGATGGCGGAGGCCATGAAGTCCGCCGACTTCAGCGAGGGCCTCACCGCCTTCATCGAGAAGCGGCCACCCAACTGGACGGGCAGCTGACCGACCCGGTGCCGTGGCGCCCCCGCACCCGCGGTGCGGGGGTCCCGGTCCCGGGGGTGCCGGTCGCGGCGGGCGATCAGCCGAGCGGCGTGCTGACCTGGGCCAGCGTCGAGTTGTCGGGGGTCGAGATCACCGTGGCGGTCAGCGACGCCGCCGAGCTGACCCCCGACGCGGTGCCGTCGTAGGTCATCGTCTGGCCCGGCGCAAGCGTGCCGCCGGGCTCGGTGAAGTTCAGGCAGATGCCCTGGAACGAGATGGCGGCGACCGGCCCGTTGCCCGTCGCCTTGGGGTCGGTCACCGCCACCGCCACCCGGGCCAGCGGCTCGGGTGCCGCGCTGGTGTTGGTCACCGCGACCGTGAAGGGCACGGCCCTGCCCGGCGCCGGCTCCTTGCACGGCCCGGGGCCGGTGTTGGCCTGCACCTTGAGGCTGTAGGTGCCCGACCCCGGCACGGTCACGGCGGTGGAGGCCGCCGGGCCGGCCGGGCCCGACGGGGCCGCATCCGACCCGGCGGTGGTGGGAGCCGACGTGGCGGCGGTGGTGGCGCCACCGGACGCGCCCGGCCCCCCGCCGCCGCCGCAGGCGCCCAGCAGGGCAGCCGACACCGCCCCGGCGGCGAGGGCGGCCAACGGGCGCAGACGTGGGCGCAGCACCCCGGGAAAGCTACTCAGGGCCGGCCGTCGGGCTCACGCCGGGCCGCTGCCGTCCCACGACTCGACCACGGCCCGCAGCACCGGCATCGGGAGGGAACCGCTGTCGAGCACCCGGGCGTGGAAGGCGGGCAGCGAGAACGCCGGCCCCAGCCGCCGGCGGGCCGCGTCGCGCACCTCGAGCAGCTGCAGGCGCCCGGTCATGTAGGCCAGCGCCTGGCCGGGCCAGGAGATGTAGCGGTCGAGCTCGTTGGCCAGGAAGGCGGCCGGCAGCGGGACGTGGGCGACATACCAGGCCAGGGCGTCGTCGCGCGACCAGCCCAGGGCGTGCACCCCGGTGTCGAGCACGAGGCGCGCCGAGCGCATCAGCGAGGCGGTGACCGTGCCGAGCAGCGCCTCCGTGCCGCTGTAGAGGCCCATCTCCTCGGCCAGCTGCTCGGCGTAGAGGCCCCAGCCCTCGACGAAGACGGTGAGGTGGCGCAGCCGCTGGAGGTCGGGGAGGTGGTCGAGCAGCTGCACCCTCGACAGCTGCAGGTGGTGACCCGGCACCGTCTCGTGGAACGCCACGCTCTCGAGGTCGAAGCCGGTGCCGGCCGTGGGCAGCTCGGTGTTGAACCAATAGGTGCCCGGCCGGGTGCCGTCGGGTCGCGGGGTGGTGTAGTGCGGGGCCATGCCCGACTGGGCGACCACCGACGGCATCGGGGTCACCGCACACGGCCCGGGCAGCGGGGCAGGGAACACCGTGCCGGCGACTTCCTCGGCGCGGGCGACCGCGGCGCGGGCTGCATCGAGGGCCGTGGCGGGGTCGACCCGTCCGGCCGACCCCCGGATGGCGTCCAGCACCTCATCGAGGCCGTGCAGGCCGATGGTGGCGCCGAGCTCCACGGCTCGGGCCGAGAGCAGCTCGGTCTGTTCGAGCCCCGTGCGGTGCAGCTCCTCGGCGGTGAGCGCCAGCGTGGTGTGCACCCGGATGGCTCGGCCGTAGCGCTCGCCGCCGTCGGGGAGGTGGCACAGGCCCGCCTGGTCGCCGGGGCGGGACCGGGGCAGCAGCTCGCGAAGCTGGTCGACCCAGCGGGCCAGCGCCGGCACCAGCTCCTCGACGGCTGCGGCGTCGCGCCGCTCGGACCAGGAGGAAGTCGCCGTCACGTCGGCGGGGGGCTCGGGGGCGGTGACCGCCGCCGGCACGCCGTCGGCGAGCACCCGCTCTCCCCAGGCGATGGCCTGCTCGACCAGCGGTGTGACCGGCAGCAGGCCGTTGCCGGCACCGGTGCGCAGGCGGTCGGTCAGCTGGTCGAGGTAGGTGCCCGAGCGGCGCAGGCGGGTGACGAAGTCGTCGGCCGCCGCCTGGTCGACCAGCACCGTGCGGGCCAGCACCGCCAGCAGGGCAGCGGGCCCGCTGAAGGGCATCGCCGACACCGTGTACTCCTCGGCCGCCTCGTCGAGCGCGGCCCGCTCCTGGCCCAGGTGCTCGGTGAGCACCCCCATGGTGACCGCATCGGGCTCGGTCAGGGCGGCGGCGTCGACGGCCTCGGCGGCGGCGGCCAGGTCGTCCACCTGGGACCGCCAGGCGTCGGCGCCCGCCTCGCTGGCGTCGGGCACCCGGTCGTCGTAGCCGGGCACCCCGAGCCCGGAGGCGGCCAGCGGGTGCGTGGCGAGCCACGCGGCGTGGAATCGGTCGGCGAGGGCTCGGGGAGTGGCCATGCGCCCATCCTCCCCCGCCGCCCGCCTAGCCTGCCGGGGTCATGCCGGAGGACCCCCCGCTGCCGCCCGCCCAGCGGGTGGTGGTCGTGGTCGGCAGCGCCGTGCTGGTGCTCGCCGCCGCCGTCGTCGTTGCCGTCCTGGTGGTCGCCCTGGTCTGAGCCGGCTTCCCGGCCGGCGGCCCCATCCCACCTGCGCCCGACGACCTCGGTGGTCGTGCCTGCGCATTTAGTGGTCTTCGTCTATGTTTGTCCCGGTTAACGCCGTAGCCGCTGTCGCCGAAGGGGAGACCGTGCTCCGACCCAACCTTGGCCGCCCCGGGCGGTCCCGAACCACGCGCCGCGCCGCCACCGCCTGCGCCTGCCTGACCGTGGCGGGGGCGCTTGGCCCGCTGGCCGGCTCGGCCGGCGCCGCCTCCACGGTCGTGGCCGGTGCGCCGACGCCCGACGGCACCGGTGCCTGGCTGGTCACCGCCACCGGCGCCGTGTCGGCGGTCGGCGCGGCCCCCCAGCTCGGGGGCCTCGGCGGCGTCGCCCTGGACCAGCCGATCGTCGGCATCGCCGCCACGCCGTCGGGCCGCGGCTACTGGCTGGTGGCCAGTGACGGCGGGGTGTTCGCGTTCGGCGACGCCCGTTTCGCCGGTTCGACCGGCTCGATGCACCTCGACCGGCCGATCGTCGGCATGGCGTCGACGCCCGACGGCGGCGGCTACTGGCTGGTGGCCGGCGACGGTGGCGTCTTCTCCTTCGGTGACGCCCGGTTCGAGGGCTCGACCGGGGGGGTCCGCCTCGACGCCCCCGTCGTGGGCATGGCCGCCACCCACGACGGCGGCGGTTACTGGCTGCTCGGGGCCGACGGCGGCGTGTTCGCCTTCGGCTCGGCGCCCTTCGGCGGGTCGCCGGCGGGCACCGGCCCGGCGGTCGGCATCGGCGCCGGTCCGAGCGGCTACGAGGTGGTGACGGCCACCGGTGCCCTCGACCGCTACGCCGCCGGCGGGTTCACCGCCAGTGCGGTCTCGGGCGCCCCCATGCCCGTCGGCGACCTGCCCGGCTGGCACCAGACCTTCGCCGACGACTTCACCGGGACGGCGTTGGACCCCACCCTCTGGGGCAACCCCTTCGCCGGCGAGCCCGGCGGCGACCCCGCCGCCTGGTGGGACCCGTCGCAGGTCACCGTCGGCGGCGGCCTGCTCACGCTGTCGACGACCTACACCAGCGGGGCGCCCAACGGCGCCCACTGGGTGTCCGGCGGGATCAGCCTGCGCGACAGCCGCGCCCAGGCCTACGGCAAGTACGAGCTGCGCATGCGCGGAGACGCCGCCTACGGCGTCGCCGACATCGCCATGCTCTGGCCCGTCTCGGGCTGGCCACCCGAGATCGACTTCTACGAGGACGGGTGGTCGGCCGCCGGCACGCGCACCGGCACCTCGGCCACCGTGCACTGGGACGGCGCCAACTACACCTTCCAGGTGCGCCAGGGCACCATCGACTTCACCCACTGGCACACCGTCGGCGTCGAGTGGACCCCCGGTTCGATCGTCTACACCGTCGACGGCGCCCCGTGGGCCACGGTGACCACCACCTCGATCGCCACCGCCGGCTCACCCGACGCCGCCAACGCGGTGCCGTCGTCTCCCATGGTGCTGCACCTCCAGAGCCAGGCGCTGCAGGGCTGGGCCGGGTCCCAGACCCCGGGTCGCTCGGCGATGCAGGTCGACTGGGTGGTCGGCTACAGCCCGGCGTAGCCGCCGGGGCGGCCGGCGCAGCAGGTCGGTACGATCGCCGCCCGTGGTCGCCGACCCGTTCGACCTGACCGGCAAGGTGGCGGTGGTGACCGGCGCAGCCGGGGCCTCGGCCGGGCCACGGCCCTGGCCTTCGCCGCCCACCTCGCCGTCGACGCCAGCTTCGGCCGCTGCGACGTGCTGGTCGACAACGCGGCATGTCGCCGCCGAGCTGTACCTGGCCAGTGCGGCGTCGAGCTACACCACCGGGGCGGTGATCAAGGTCGACGGGGGCGCCGCCTACCCGCCGGCATGAGCGCCAGCGTCGACCTCGACCGCCTCGGCGCGTGGATGGACGGGGCCGGGCTGCCGGCCGGCCCGATCACCGGCGCCGAGCTGCTCGCGGGCGGCACCCAGAACGTCCTGGTGCGCTTCGCTCGGGGCGGTGAGCGGTTCGTGCTGCGCCGCCCCCCGCTGCACAAGCGCGACAACAGCGACGAGACGATGCGGCGCGAGGCGCGGGTGCTCGCCGCCCTCGCCGGCTCCGGCGTGCCCCACCCGCGCCTGATCGCCGCCTGCGCCGACGTCGGGGTGCTCGGCGCCGCCTTCTACCTGATGGAGCCCGTCGACGGCGTCAACCCGACCACCGGCCTGCCGGCGCCCTACCGCACCGACGCGTCGTGGCGCCGACGGCTGGGCCTGGCCATGGCCGACGGCGCCGCCGCCATCGGGGCGGTCGACCACGTCGCCGCCGGCCTCGGCGACCTCGGCCGACCTGACGGCTACCTCGAGCGCCAGGTGGAGCGCTGGGCCCGCCAGCTGGCCTCCTACAGCGCCCTCGACGGCTACCCGGGCCCCGACATCCCCGGCGTCGACGCCGTGGGCCGCTGGCTCGACGACAACCGGCCGGCCTCGTGGCAGCCGGGGCTGATCCACGGCGACTACCACCTGGCCAACGTGCTCGCCTCCCTCGACCGCCCCGGTCTGGCTGCCATCGTCGACTGGGAGCTCACCACCATCGGCGACCCGCTCGTCGACCTCGGGTGGCTGCTCGCCACCTGGGTCGACGACGACGGCGCCACCGCCGGCGCCGCCCCCGTGATCCCGTGGGAGGGCTTCCCGACGGCCGCCGAGCTGGTGGCCCGGTACGCCGAGCGCTCGGCGCGGGACCTCTCCGCCCTGCGGTGGTACGAGGTGCTGGCCTGCTACAAGCTCGGCATCATCCTCGAGGGCAGCCACGCCCGGGCCATGGCCGGCCTCGCCCCCCAAGAGATCGGCGACCGCCTCCACGCCACCACCCTGGGCCTGTTCAGCCGGGCGGCCGCCCGCATCGCCGCCGCCTGACGCAGCCGGCCCCCGGCAGACCGGGGTGCCCGGCGACGGGCTCACGCATGGGCCACGGCGACGAACTCGTAGTCGGGGTTGGTCATCGTGAGGCGTCCCTTGCGCTGGCTCACGGTGCCCTCGACCGAGATCCGGGCGCCGGGCACCAGCCCGGCGATCTGACGTCGGCCGAGGAAGGCCACCACGAGCCGCCCGTGGCCGTCGTCGATCACGCACTCGAGGGTGGCCGTCGACCCCCACGGTTGCACGGTGAGCGACCGGATGCGGCCAGCTACCTTGGCCCGTTGCCGGGGCTGCAGCGACCGGATGGGCACCGTGCCGGGCACGCCCATGAGCACCGAGGTGTCGATCGCACGTTCCTCGATCTCCGTGTCCGACAGGTCGGCACCACCGCCGTGCCCGCCGGGCGCGCCACCGCCGGAAACCCCCCGGGCCTTGCGTTCCCTCCGCCGCTCCGCCAACTCCTCGTCGACGTCGAAGGGAACGATGGTCGCGCTCACGTTGGGGAGGCGGCTGACGGCCGCAGCGATGCGCTCGCCGGTCGCGTCGTGGAGGAACCGGCTCCACGCACGCTTGTAGGAGCGGCGCGGCAACAGCACCGTCACCGACGTCCGCCCGTCGGAGAGGCGATCCTCGACGGTCTCGAGGCAAGCCCGAACCACCCGCCGGTCGGGGCACTCGACCAGCTCGAGGGGCAGGCGATCGAGTCCGAGGCGCACCCACCGCGCCTGGAGCCGTGAGGCGCGCTCGGCGTCGATCACGAAGTGCACGGCGAGCAGCTCGTCCACGTTGAGCGTCTTGGCGTACTGGATCGCCCGTGCGGTGGCCAGGTCGAGGCGGTCGATGAGCAGCAACGCCACGGTGCGCGGGAGCGGCCGGGCTTCGGCGGCGACATCCGCGGCGGTCTCGCCCAGCACCGACGCCTCGTCGCGATAGCGGCGGTTCAGGGTCACCAGCCCGAACCACATCACCGGGAACAGCACGAGCACCACCCAGGCGCCCTCGGTGAACTTGGTGACCGCGAAGATGACCACCACGGCGAAGGAGAGCGCCGACGCCGACCCGTTGATCACCGACCGGTGCCGCCAGCCGGCCTCCTTGTGGGTGAGGTGGTGCTTGACCATGCCCGCCCCCGCCACGGTGAAGCCGGTGAAGACCCCGATGGCGTAGACCGCCACCAGGGCGTTGACGGAGGCCCCGGTGACGGTCAGCAGGGTGAGCGAGATGATCGCCAGCACGATGATGCCGTTGGAGAACACCAGGCGGTGGCCCCGCTTGGTCAGCTTCGCCGGCAGGAACCGGTCGTCGGCCACGAAGCTGGCGAGGAAGGGGAACCCGTTGAAGCTGGTGTTGGCCCCGGTGTAGAGGATCAGCAGGGTGACGGCCTGGATGACCCCGTAGACCGCCGTCCCGAAGCCCGACGACCCGAAGATGACCTTCGCCTCTTGGGACAGGACCGTCGGCGTCCCGCTGGCGTAGGGGGTGGCGTGGGTCAGGTAGGCGAGCACCGACACGCCGAGCACCAGGCAGCCCAGGGTGACCGCCATGATGACCAGCGCGCGCCTGGCGTGCGCGCCCTCCGGCGGCTTGAACGCTCCCACCCCGTTCGAGATGGCCTCGAGCCCGGTGAGCGACGAGCCACCGTTGGCGAACGCCTTGAGGAGAAGGAAGACCGACACCCCGAGCAGCAGGCCGTGCCCGCTGCCGGTGTGGCCCAGATGGCTGGCTTCCTCGGTCAGGTGCCCCGGCCCCAGCACGGCGTGGGGCAGCCCGACGAGGAGGTATTTCACGATGCCGACGATCACCACGGTCGAGATGGCGGCGATGAACAGGTAGGTGGGGAGGGCGAAGGCGCGCCCCGCCTCCCTGATGCCCCGAAGGTTGCCGTAGAGGAGCACCACGACCACCGCCAGGGTGATCGGGAGTGTGTAGGGCGTGAGGGCCGGCACCGCGGAGGTCAGCGCGTCGGTGCCCGCCGCGGTCTGCACCGCCACGGTGACCGTGTAGTCGATCAGCAGCGCCACCGCAGCCACCTGGGCCGTGCGGGGCCCGAAGTTGTCGCGGGCGACGACGTAGGAGCCGCCGGCCCGGGTGTACACCATGACGACCTCCCGGTAGGAGAGCGTCACGAAGAACAACACGACGATGATCCCGAGGGTGAGCGGCACGATGAGGCTGAAGGCGGCCAGGCCGGCGGCGGGGACGAGGATGGTCAGGATCTCCTCGGTGCCGTACGCGGTCGACGAGATGCAGTCGGGCGCCAGCACGCCGAGGGCAACTGGCAGGGAGAGACGCTCGTCGGCGAGCGACTCGGTGACCAGCGGCTTGCCGAGCAGGGCCCGCTTGACCCGGTAGGCCCTCGTCTCGGGAAGGTAGCTGTGCGGGCGCGAGGGCCCGGGCTCGCCCGACTCGGCGGCGCGTTCGGCGGGTGCCATCCCGACGTGTCTACCAGCGTGCCCCAGGGGGGAATCACCACCTCACCGCCTCACCGCTGCAGCAGCGGCCCGGCAGCCCCGATGCTTCAGATCGGCGCCGAACGACCGATAGAGGGAGTGCCCGCGCCCTGGCAGGGTGGCGGGCCCGGTGGCCGAGGAGGAGTGGCGGAGCACAGTGGCGGTTGCGGAGATGGCCGTGGAAGCGGACCCGGGCGTCGGCGAGGTGGTCAGGTCGAGGCGGGTCACTTCGGTGTTCCAGCCGCTGGTGCATCTGGCCTCTCGACAGGTCGCCGGGTACGAGTGCCTCAGCCGGGGGCCCGCCGGGTCGCCGCTCGAGTCGCCGCTCGCCCTCTTCGAGGCTGCCGGACCGGCCGGCCTGACCGGCGAGCTCGACTGGGTGTGCCGGGCCGCCGGCCTGGCCCGCGTGCTCGCGTCGGCGCCGCACCCGTCGCTCACCTGGTTCGTCAACGCAGAGCCGTCCCAGCTGACAGCACCCTGCCCGGCCGACCTGCGTCCGGTGCTCGCCCGGGCGGAGGGGCACCTCTCGGTGGTGGTGGAGATGACCGAGCGTGCCGTGGACTTCGACCCGGCCGCCCTGCTGGCCGCCGCACAGCGGGCGCGCGCCAACGGGTGGGGAGTGGCGCTCGACGACGTCGGCGCCGCCCCCCGGTCGCTGGCCTTGCTGCCCTTCTTGCAGCCCGACGTCGTGAAGCTCGACATGACCCTCGTGCAGGGCCGCAACCAGGCCGAGGTGGCCACCATCTCCAACGCCGTGCGCGCCTACGCGGAGTCGACCGGGGCGGTCGTGCTGGCCGAGGGCATCGAGGACGAACGGATGCTCGCCACCGCGCTCGCCCTGGGCGCCACCTACGGGCAGGGTTGGTACTTCGGGCGCCCAGGGACGCTTCCCGACCAGCTGCCCGGCACCGAACGGCCTTTCCCCCTCGCGCAGCGGGTCGACACCGACGCCGGGATGACGCCGTTCGAGATCGGCGCAGCCGCCCGCAGACCGGGGACGGCCGACAAGGCACTCCTGCTGCCCAACAGCCTGCACCTCGAACGCCAGGCCCTCTCCGGTGGCGAGGCGCTGGTGCTCCTCGCCACGTTCCAGGAGGGCCGCCACCTCACCACCGCCACCTGCGCCCGCTACGAGCAACTCGCCGCCCGCAACGTGTTCACCGCTGCTCTGGCGACGGGGGTGGCGGGCCGCACGACGCCGGGGGTCCGGGTGGTCGACCTGCCGCCGGGTGATCCGCTGGCCGCTGAGTGGGACGTCGTGGTCGTCGGTCCGCACTTCGCCGGGGCGCTCCTCGCCCGGGACCGCGGTGACGACGGTCCCGACCGGGAGCGGCGCTTCGACTACGTGATCACCCACGACCGTGCGCTGGTGCTGCGGGCCGCACGGTCGATGCTGCGGTGGGTCAACGGCGCCACGTGAGTCGGGAAGGCGGGATTCGAACCCGCGGCCTCGGCGTCCCGAACGCATTCAGGCGGTACGGACACGAATGATCGTGAACTGTCCTGGCTGATCCGTGCGCCGACAGGTGCGGCTCGGTGAGTCGCTGGGAGGCTGCCGATGACATCACGCTCAGCTTCGAGGAGGCCCGGGTCGTGCTCCTGACCGTGCTCGACGCCGTCGACGCCACGTTGTCGGGCAGCGAGCTGCGCCAGCGCCTCGAGGCCGTCGGCAGGGTGCCGTCGGCGAACCTGTTCCCCGACTACCCCTCCGGCGATGAGGTCCTACCATGACGAACGTGGCTGGCACCGTGACGATCGCCGAGGCCGCCGAGCAAGCCGGTATCCCCCGTGAGGACGTGGTGCTGCTCCTGCACCGGGGCGAGTTGCGTGCCGTGCCCGACGCTGCCGGGCTCCCGGTCGTCGACGTCGCCAGCCTCGAGGCCTCGATGGCGAGTCGGGTCGGCTGAACCTCCGGGCTCCGACCGCTCTTTACGTAGTAATGCCTGCACGGCTCCGGAGAGGCCAAGCCGAGCACAAGCGCCCACAACGTGTCCCGGAACATGTAGAAGCCCTCGCCGAGGCTGCGGCCGAGGTCACCGCCGAAGCTGCCGAGGGTCAGCCCGATGAGGTCAGCGTGCACGGCGGCGACCCTTCGCAACGAGGATGCCGCTCAGCTCGCGCACCGCCCACACCAGGCGGGCGAAGGGGCCGGTCGAGCATGACGGGGTGGCGTCGGGCGCTACGAGGCATGCGTCGGACGGTTGGCCAGCGGAGGTGCGTCTCACAGCATCGAGCCGAGGTCGGAGGCGATGCTCGGGTAGGTGGCCGGCATCGATTTCAGCTGGCGGGCGGTGAGCCCGAGCTTCATGGCGAGTGAGACGAAGTTGACGAGCTCGCCGTAGCCGGCGCCGAGCATGTGGGCGCCGAGGATGGTGTCGCTCGATCGGTCGACGAGGATCTTGACCGCGGCGGCGGTCTCCCCGATCCGGTAGTTGGAGTACCAGCCGCTGGTGTCGCTGTAGCGCACGTCGACGTCGAGGCCCTTGGCCCGGGCGTCGTCTTCGAGGAGGCCGACTCGGGCCAGTTCGGGCACGGTGAAGACCACGGTGGGCACCCCGGTGTAGTCGGGGGTGGTGGTGGTGGCGTTGAGCATGTTCGACGCCGCGACCTTGCCCTCGAACACGGCGACGGGGGTGAGCGGTGGTCCGGGGGTGTCGGCGGAGTCGCCTGCGGCGTAGACGGCCGGGTTGGTGGTGCTCTGGAGGTGGCCGGCGACGGTCACCCCTCGGGGGCCGTGGTCGACGTGGGCGGCGTCGAGGCCGAGCCCGGCGAGCTGCGGGACGCGCCCGGCGCCGTGGACGACCACGTCGGTCTCGATGACCGCCTCGGTGCCGCTGGCGTCGACGGTCACCTGGTAGCCGGAACCGGCCCGGCGGACCTCGGCGATGGTCGTCTTGGGTCGCACGTCGATGCCGGCATCGGCTCCCCGGGTGACGAGCAGGTCGACGAGGTCGGGGTCGAAGGCTTTGAGGGGACGCACGCCGCGGTCGACGATGACTGGCCGGGCGCCGGCCCGGGCTGCGATGTGGGCGAACTCGAAGGAGATGAACCCTCCGCCGACGAAGAGCATGCGGCGGGGGAGTGCTTCGAGGTCGAGGAAGGCGGTGCTGTCGATCAGGTGCTCGGCGCCGGGGAAGTCCAGGGGGCGGGGCCGGGCGCCCGATGCGATCAGGAAGTGCGTCGCCTCGTAGGGGCGGCCGTCGACGGCGATCCGGTCGCCGGCCTCGAAGGTGGCGGTGCCGTGGAGGGTGCCGACCCCGGTGCGCTGCAGTCCGTCCTCAATGCTGGGGGGGACGGGGTCGGTGAAGCCGTGCTTGTGGCGCATCAGGGCGGCCCAGTTGATCGACAGGCCGTCGTCGTCGATGCCCTTCCCGCGCATCAGCTGGGCGCTGTCGATGATCTCTGCGCCCCGGCGGAGGATCTTCTTGGGGTCGCAGCCCCGCAGGGCGCAGGTGCCGCCGTAGGGGAGCTCGTCGACGATCGCCACCCGCCAGCCCGCCGCGGCACACTTGTTCGCAGCCGCGGCGCCGGCCATGCCGGCGCCGACCACGATCAGGTCGTAGGTGTCGCTCACCCGGCCGCCCCCGACGGGCCCG
>DASTHS010000239.1:0-12880 GCA_035718085.1 Acidimicrobiales bacterium
GCCCAGCTTGACGGCGGCCAGCTCCACGAGGAGGAAGGCGCCCTGCGCCACGACCACGTCGCCGGGGGCCTCGGCCAGCTGCCGCTGGCGCTCGGCCATCTGGGCGAGGAACGCCCGCTCGTCGTCGCTGAGGGGCAGCTCACCGGCCTCGGCGCCGCCGGTGTCGGCGGCCGGGGCGGCCTGGGCGGCGCCCGCCGCGGAGGGCGGCGGGCCGCCGGGCGTGTAGGGCGACGCCGGCCCCTGGGGCTGCTGGCGGATCGGCCGCTCGCCGTCGGGCGTCCAGAGGGTGCTCACCTGCGGTACCCTAACCAGCGCACAACTCGGGAAGCGGGGCGCGAGCCCCCACCCGGCCAGCCTCGCTGCGCCGGGTCGTTCGACCGCACGGGCGGGCGTGGCTTCTCGTCGCCTGCCCCTGTCGCGCCCACGAACCTCGTTCCCGAGTCAAGGAGACCCCCCTCATAGCTGAGCACCAAGAGCAGCGGATCAACGACAGGATCCGGGCCCGCGAGGTCCGGCTCATCGACTCCGATGGCGGACAGCTGGGCGTCAAGCCCCTGCCCGAAGCCCTGTCGATCGCCCGCCAGCTCGATCTCGACCTGGTCGAGGTGGCCCCTGATGCCAACCCGCCGGTGTGCCGGATCATGGACTACAACCGCTTCAAGTACGAAGCGTCGCAGCGGGCGAAGGAATCCCGTCGCAAGACCACCAGCACGAGCATCAAGGAGATGAAGTACCGGCCGAAGATCGGCACCGGTGACTTCGACACCAAGACCCGCCAGGTGGCCCGCTTCCTGGGCGAGGGCCACAAGGTCAAGATCACGATCATGTTCCGTGGCCGGGAGATGTCCCACCCCGAGCTCGGGAAGAAGATCCTCGACCACGTCGCCGAGACCGTCGGCGACGTCGCCAAGGTCGAGGCCGCGCCCAAGCTCGACGGTCGCAACATGATCATGGTGCTCGCCCCCGACCGGCGGGCCCAGCAGGCCGCCAAGGCGCCCCGACCCGACGAGGCCGGCGGCCCCGAGGCTCCCCGTTCGCAGCCCGCAGCAGCACCGGCAGGGGCCCCCGCCCCGGCCGACCCCACCGCCGACGGCGGCCCGGCTCCCGAAGCCGGTCCCGCCGCCACCCTGCCCGGCGCCGAGCGCCCGGCCTGACCAGGAGCACCTCCCCAAGATGCCCAAGATGAAGACCGACCGGGGCGCCGCCAAGCGCTTCAAGGTGACCGGCACCGGTCGCCTGCGGCGCCGCCAGGCGTTCCGCAGCCACATCCTCGAGAAGAAGTCGAGCACCCGCACCCGCCGCCTCGGCCGCGAGGTCGAGGTCGCACCGGGCGACGCCAGGGCCGTCAAGCGGCTCCTGGGCATGTGAGGGAGGTCACCCAATGGCACGCGTCAAGCGCTCCGTCCACAGCCGCAAGCACCGCCGCGCCGTCCTCGAGCAGGCGCAGGGCTACTACGGCAACAAGAGCCGCTCGTTCCGGGCGGCCAACGAGCAGGTCATGCACTCCCTGCAGTACGCGTTCCGCGACCGCAGGGCGCGCAAGGGCGACTTCCGCCAGCTCTGGATCCAGCGGATCAACGCCGCGACCCGCGAGCACGGCATGAGCTACAGCCGGTTCGTCGCCGGCCTGCGCACCGCCGAGGTCGAGGTCGACCGCAAGGTGCTCGCCGACCTCGCCGTGCGCGACCGGGCTGCGTTCGCCGCGCTGGTCGAGGTGGCGCGCGCCGCCACGCCGGCCTCCTAGGGCCGCTCGCCCTGACCGGCCTGGCCCCCCGCCACGCGCGGGTGCAGCGCCTGCGGCGCCTGTGGGGGCGTCGCAGCGCCCGCGTCGACGAGCGGTGCTTCGTCGTCGAGGGCGCCAAGGTGCTCGGCGAGGCGCTCGACGCCGGCGTGGCGGTCGAGTCGGTCTACCTGGCCCCCGGGGCCGGCGCGCCCGAGCTCGCCGTCGCCGCCCGCGCCGCCGACCGGGGCAGCCGCGTCTTCGAGCTGGCACCGCAGGCCCTCGAACGGGCCATCGGCACCGTGACGCCCCAGCCGGTCGTCGCCGTGGTGCCCTTCGTCGACCGCGCCCTGGCGGCGATCGGTCGGCCGCAGCTGGTCGTGGTGTGCGTCGACGTGCGCGACCCGGGCAACGCCGGCACGGTGCTGCGCTCGGCGGCGGCGGCCGGGGCCGACGCCGTGGTCGTCTGCGACGGCGCCGTCGACCCCTACAACCCCAAGGCGGTGCGGGCCTCGGCCGGCGCCCTGTTCCACGTGCCGGTGGTCGTGGCCGGGCCACCGGCGGCCGCCCTCGCCGAGCTCGGCGCCCTCGGCCTGGCCCGCCTCGGCACCGTGGCCCGCGGCGGTGCCGACTACACCACCGTCGACCTCGCCGCCCCGACCGCCCTGGTGCTGGGCAACGAGGCCCAGGGCCTGCCCGGCGGCCTCGACGACCACCTCGACGGCACCGTCACCATCCCCATGCCGGGGCGGGCGGAGTCGCTCAACGTCGGCATGACCGCGGCGGTGCTCTGCTTCGAGGCGGCCCGCCAGCGGCGCGTGGCCGCCGGGGTCGGCAGTGGCTGAGCGCCACGTCGACGTCGAGGCCGTGCCTGTCGAGGCCGTGCCCGGCGCCGCCCTGGCCGTCGACGCCGACCGGCGGGTGTGCGCCCTCAACCGGGCGGCGGTGTCGCTCATCGGGTGGCGTCCCGCCGAGCTGCTCGGCCGACCGTGCGCCGAGGCGCTCGACGTGCGCCGGGGCGGCCGGCGGGTGTGGGCCGACGGGTGGCACCCGTCGGCGAGCCTCGCCACCGTGCGTGGCCTGCCCGAACTGGCGCTGACGGTGCGCCGCGCCGACGGCACCGACCTCGACGTCGTGGCCACCGGCCGCTACCTGCGGGCGCCCGGCGGCGCCCTCGAGGGCGCCGTGGTCGCCCTGCGCCCAGCCCGCCGCCCCGACACCGGGCCCGGCGCCATCGAGATCGTCTCCACGGTGAGCCACGAGCTGCGGTCACCGCTCACCTCGGTGAAGGGCTACACCAGCCTGATGTTGAACCGCTGGGAGCGCCTGGCCGACGAGCAGAAGAAGATGATGCTCGAGCAGGTCAACCACGACGCCGACCGGGTGACCCGCCTCATCACCGAGCTGCTCGACATCAGCCGCCTGGAGACCGGCCGGCTGGTGTTGCGCCGCCAGCTCGTCGAGCTGCGCGACCTCACCGCCACGGTGGTCGGCAAGGTGGCCCTGGAGTACCCCGACCTCGACGCCACCGTCACCGTCGCCGACGACGTGGCGAAGGTGTACGCCGACCCCGACAAGCTGGTGCAGGTGCTGACCAACCTCGTCGAGAACGCGTGCAAGTACGCCTCGCCCACCGGGCTGCGCATCGACGTCGCCGTGGCCGAGGGCGCCGCGGTGGCGGTCACGGTCACCGACCGCGGCGAGGGCATCCCCGCCGACGACCTGCCCAAGGTGTTCACGCGGTTCTTCCGGCGGTCCGAGGGCAAGCCGACCGGGTCGGGCCTCGGCCTTTGGATCAGCCGCGGCTTGGTCGAGGCGCACGGCGGGGCGCTCACCGCGACCTCGACGGTCGGCACCGGCTCGGCGTTCCGCTTCACCATCCCCCACGTCGACCTCGAGGAGCTGCAGGCCCAGTGACGACCATCGCCGACGAGGCGGTCGCGGCACGCGACGCCGCCCTGGCCGCCATCGCCGCCGCCGACAGCCCCGAGCAGCTCGGCCGGGTGGGCGCCGAGGTCAACGGCAAGCGCTCGGCGCTGGCCCAGCTCAACGCCCGCCTCGGCGCCCTCGACCCCGCCGAGCGGGCGGCGGCAGGTGCGGCCGTCGGCGCGGCGCGCGCCGCGGTCACCGAGGCGCTCGACGCCCGCCGCGCCGCGCTGCGCGCCGAGGCCCGCCGCGCCCAGGTCGAAGCCGAGCGCCTCGACCTCACCGAGTGGGCCGAGCTGCCGGGGGAGGGCGCGGCGCTGCCCGACGCCGGTCACTTCCACCTGGTGACCGTCACGCGCGACCTGCTGGAGGATGCCTTCACCGCCCTCGGCTTCGCCATCGCCGAGGGGCCCGAGGCGGAGACCGACTGGTACAACTTCGAGGCGCTGAACATGCCGCCGGCCCACCCCGCCCGCGGCATGTGGGACACCCTCTACCTCGAGCTCGGCGAGCCCGAGACGGTGCTGCTGCGCACCCACACCTCACCGGTGCAGGTGCGCCTGATGGAGCAGCAGCGCCCGCCGATCTACGCGGTCATGCCCGGCCGCTGCTACCGGCGCGACACCCCCGACGCCCGCCACCTCCCGGTGTTCCACCAGCTCGAGGGCCTGGTGGTCGACGAGGGCATCACGATGGGCGACCTCGCCGGCACCATCGAGGCGTTCACCACCGCGTTCTTCGGCCCCGGCATGCGGTCACGCCTGCGCCCCAGCTACTTCCCCTTCACCGAGCCGTCCGCCGAGTTCGAGGTCACCTGCCCGATCTGCGGGGGCGCCGGCTGCCGCACCTGCTCGGGCTCGGGGTGGCTCGAGCTCGGTGGTTGCGGCATGGTCGACCCGAACGTGTTCGCCGCCGTCGGCATCGACCCGGAGCGCTACAGCGGCTTCGCCTTCGGCTTCGGCATCGACCGCCTGGCCCAGGTGCGCACCCAGCTCCCCGACATGCGCACCCTCCTCGACAACGACCTCCGCTTCCTGGCCGCCTTCTGATGCGCGCCCCCCTCTCGTGGCTGCGCGACTACGCGCCGTTCCCCGACGACGTCGACCTGCTGGCCCGCACGCTCTCCGAGCTCGGCCTGGTCGTCGACGGCGTCGAGCGGGTGGGCGAGGGCCTCGACGGCGTGGTCGTCGCCCGCGTCGCTGCCATCCGGCCGCACCCCCAGGCCGACCGCATCCGCCTCGTCGACGTCGACCGCGGCGACGGTGGCGGCGAGACGCTGCAGGTCGCGTGCGGCGCCTGGAACTTCGCCGAGGGCGACCTGGTGCCCTTCGCCACCGTCGGCGCCGTGCTCCCCGGTGGCATGGAGATCGGCCGGCGCAAGATGCGGGGCGAGTGGTCGAACGGCATGCTCTGCTCGCCGAGCGAGGTCGGTCTCCCGCCGGTGCCCGGCGTCGACGGCCTGCTGATCCTCGAGCCCGGTCTGGCCGCCCCCGGCACCCCCTTCGCCGACGCCCTCGGCATCGAGCCCGACGTCGTGTTCGACCTCGACGTCACCGCCAACCGGCCCGACGCCCTCTGCGTCGCCGGCGTCGCCCGCGACCTGGCCGCCGCCCTGCAGCTGCCCTTCACGTGGCCCGACGTGGGCGCCGTGGCCGTCGACCCGGCGCTGCCCGCCGCCGCGGTGCGGGTCGACCCCGCCGCCTCCTCCCTCTGCCCCCGCTTCACCGGCACCGTGCTCGAGGGCGTCAGGGTCGGTCCGTCGCCGGCGTGGATCGCCCGGCGGCTCACCCTCGCCGGCATGCGGCCCATCAACAACGTCGTCGACGTGTCGAACTACGTGATGCTCGACGTCGGCCAGCCCAACCACGCCTACGACCTCGCCACCCTCGGCGGCGGCGGCATCGAGGTGCGCCGCGCCCGCGCCGACGAGCAGGTGGTCACCCTCGACGGGGCCACCCGCACCCTGCAGCCCGACGACTGCGTGATCTGCGACGCCACGTCGGTGCCCGTCGGCATCGCCGGGGTCATGGGAGGCGCCGACTCGGAGATCTCCGACGCGACCACCTCGGTGCTGCTCGAGGCCGCCTGGTTCGCCCCGATGGCGGTGGCCCGCACCGGCACCCGGCTGCGCCTGACCTCCGAGGCCCGCCACCGCTTCGAGCGCGGCGTCGACCCACTGGTCGCCGACCGGGCCGTCGCCCGCTTCGCCGACCTGTTGGCCGCCGCCGGCAACCCCGGCCTGCGGCGCGGCCCGACCACCGACGTGCGCGACGAGGGCGAGCTGCCGGCGCCGCCCACGGTCGTGCTGCGCACCGCCCGCGTCGCCGCGCTGCTCGGCGCCCCCCTCACCGACGACGAGGTCGCCGGCCTCCTGACGCGGCTCGGGTTCGGGTGCCGGCCCCACGGCGACGGGGTCTTCGCCGTCGAGATCCCCAGCTGGCGGCCCGACAGCGACCGGGAGATCGACGTGGTGGAGGAGGTCGCCCGCCTCCACGGCTACGGGCGCATCCCCCGCACGCTGCCCACCGCCCCCCGCACCGCCGCCGGCCTCACGCCCCACCAGCAGGGCCGGCGGCGGGTCCGCGCCGCCCTCGTGGGCGCCGGCCTGTCGGAGGCCTGGACCACCACCTTCCTCGCTCCCGGCGACCTCGAACGGGCCGGCCTGCCCGGCGGGGCGGTGCGCGTCGCCAACCCGCTCGACGCCGCCGAGTCGCTGCTGCGCACCTCGCTGCTCCCCGGCCTGCTCAAGGCGGTCCGCCACAACGTCGACCGCCAGCAGCCCGACGTGCGGCTCTTCGAGGTCGGCCGGGTGTTCGACCTGCCCATCGGCGACGCCACCCTGCCCGCGGAGACCGAGCTGCTCGGCGTGGTGTGCGCCGGCGCCGGGGTCGACGGGCGCCTCGCGGCGCGCCTGTGGGGCCGCTTGGCCGCCGGCCTGCGCCTCGCCGCCCCGCCCGGCGAGGCCCTCGTCGCCGCGGCCGCGCCCGGCCTGCACCCCGGGCGCTCCGCCCACGTGGTCGACCCGAACGGCCAGCCGCTCGGGGTGCTCGGCGAGGTCGACGACGAGGTCGCCCGCGCCTACGGCGTGCCCGGCCGGCTGGCGTGGCTGCAGGTCGACCTGGCCCGGCTGCTCGCCCTGCCCACCGCCCCGTGGGCCGCCCCGGCCATCTCCCGGTTCCCGGCCAGCGACATCGATCTCGCCTTCCTGGTGCCGGCATCGGTGCCGGCCGCCGCCGTGGCGGCGACCATCCGCTCGGCGGCGGCGGGCGGCCCGGCGCCGCTCGAGTCGGTGCGGCTCTTCGACGCCTACCGCGACCCGTCGCTCGGCGAGGGCCGGCGCAGCCTGGCCTACCGGCTGCGGTTCCGCAGCGACGAGCGCACGCTGACCGACGCGGAGATCGGCGCGGCGCGCACGGCGGTCATCGCCGCCGTCGAATCGGCCTGCGACGCCGCCCTGCGGGCCTGACCCCGCCGGGTCAGGCCACCCGGCGGATGCGCACGATCCGGTCGGTGCGGTAGCTGGCCACCTTCACGCTCCAGCTGTCGAGCGGGCGGGGCCGGTCGTTGCCGTAGAAGGTGGTCAACGGCCCCTCCTGGCAATAGGAGTCGGCGCCGTCGACCGCCTCGGTCGACTCGTCGCAGAGCGTCACCTCGAAGGCCATGTCGCCATGGTGCGCCCCCGCCGCTGTGGGCATCCAGAGGTCGGGCGCTGTGGGTTTGCTGTGCGCCCCCGCGCCGGGCTGTGGACAGCCCCCGCGTCGGCGTCCCCCGCCGACACCGAGCTCCCACGGTGCATGGCTATGCACCGTTGTGTATGGTGGGCGGATGTCGTCGCGCCTGCCCGTCGCCGTGCTCGGCGCGTCCGGCTACGCCGGCGCCGAGCTCATGCGGCTGCTGGCTGGCCACCCGCACCTGGAGGTGGCGGTCGCCACCGGTGCCACCGCCGTGGGAGGCTCGGTCGCGGACGCCTATCCCAACCTCGCCGCCGCCTACCCCGACCTCACCTACGGGCCGACCACGCCGGCGGCGGCCGAGGGGGCGGCCGTCGTCTTCCTCGCCCTGCCCCACGGCGCCAGCCAAGACCTGGTGCCAGCCCTGCGCGCCGGCGCCCCTGACCGCCTCGTCGTCGACCTCGCCGCGGATTTCCGCCTGCGCGACCCGGCGCTCTACCCCGCCTGGTACGGGGAGGAGCACCGTCACCCCGAGCTGCTGGCCGAGGCGGTGCACGGCATCCCCGAGCTCGGGCGCGACGGCCTGCGCACCACCCGGCTCGTCGCCGCCGCCGGCTGCTACGTCACCGCCGCCGCCCTGGCGGTGGCGCCGTTCACCCGCGGCGGTCACGCCGCCACCAGCGGGGTGGTCGTCGACGCCGCCAGCGGCGTGTCGGGTGCGGGGGTGAAGCCCACGGCAGCCACCCACTTCGGCTCCGTCGACGGCAGCTTCACCGCCTACGGGTTGCTCACCCACCGCCACACACCGGAGATCGAACAGGCCACCGGCGCCCAGGTGCTCTTCACGCCGCACCTGGCACCGATGAGCCGGGGCATCCTGGCCACCTGCTACCTCCGGCCCGCCGACGGGGCGGCCGACACCGATCCCCTCGAGGTGCTGGCCGAGGCCTACCGGGGCGAGCCGTTCGTCGTGGTCGACGAGCGCATCCCCTCCACCAAGGCGACGCTGGGATCGAACAGCGCGCACCTCACCGCCCGGCGCGACCCCCGCACCGGGTGGATCGTGGCCCTCGCCGCCCTCGACAACATGGGCAAGGGCGCCGCCGGCCAGGCGCTGCAGTGCGCCAACATCGCCCTCGGCCTCGACGAGGGCGCCGGCCTCACCGCCGCCGGCACGTGGCCGTGACCGGCGCCCCGGGCGCGCTCGACGCCAGCGGCCTCGGGCCGGCCGAGAAGGCGGCCGTGCTCGTCGAGGCCCTGCCGTGGATCCGGCGCAGCCGCGGCCAGATCGTGGTGGTCAAGTACGGCGGCAACGCCATGGGCGACGATCTCAGCGCCTTCGCCGCCGACGTCGTGGCGCTGCGCAGCGTCGGCGTCAAACCCGTCGTGGTGCACGGCGGGGGCCCCCAGATCGGCGCCCTCCTGGCCCGCCTCGGCATGCCCACCTCCTTCGTCGACGGGCTGCGCGTCACCGACGCCGACACCCTGGACGTGGCCCGCATGGTGCTCGTCGGCCGGGTCAACAAAGACGTCGTCAGCGCCCTCAACGCCCACGGGCCCATGGCGGTGGGGCTGTCGGGGGAGGACGCCGCCCTGCTCACCACGACCCGGCGCGACGAGCGCCTCGGCTTCGTCGGCGACGTGGCCAGCGTCGACCCGACCCTGCTGCACCGCCTCCTCGACGAGGACCTGGTGCCGGTGATCGCGACCATCGGCACCGACGACGCCGGCCAGGCGTTCAACGTCAACGCCGACACCGCGGCGGCGGCCATCGCCGTCGCCCTCCCCGCCGACCGGCTGGTGTTCCTCACCGACGTCGACGGCATCCGCACCGACCGCCACGACCCCGCCACCCGCATCGCCCGCACCACCGCCGCCGAGCTGGCCCGCCTCGTCGACGACGGCACCGTCGCCGAGGGCATGGTGCCCAAGGTGCGCGGCTGCATCGACGCGGTGACCAGCGGGGTGGCCAGCGCCCACGTCCTCGACGGGCGCGCCCCGCACACGCTGTTGCTCGAGATCTTCACCGACAGGGGGATCGGCACCATGGTGACCGCCACATGACCACCTCCCCGGCTGCGGCCGGCCCGCTGATGCCGACGTACGCGCCGGCGCGGGTGACCTTCGTGCGTGGCGAGGGGACCCGCCTCTACGACGACGCCGGCACCGAGTACCTCGACTTCCTCTGCGGCCTGGCCGTCACCTCCCTGGGCCACGCCCACCCGGCCGTCGCCGAGGCGATCGCCCGCCAGGCGCGGACCCTGCTGCACACCTCCAACCTCTTCGCCACCCTGCCCGGCCCGCAGGTGGCGGCGACCCTCGACCGCCTCCTCGGCGGCGGGGGGCAGGTGTTCTTCACCAACAGCGGCGCCGAGGCCAACGAGTGCGCCATCAAGCTGGCCCGCAAGTGGGGCGGCCACGGCCGCTTCGGGGTGATCAGCGCCTACGGCAGCTTCCACGGCCGCACCCTGGCCACCCTCACGGCCACCGGCCAGCCGGCCAAGCACGAACCGTTCCAGCCGCTGCCCGAGGGGTTCCGCCACGTGGCGTGGGCCGACGCCGACGCCCTCGAAGCCGCCGTCGACCCGACCGTCGCCGCCGTGCTGCTCGAGGCCGTGCAGGGGGAGGGGGGCGTCAACCCCGCACCCCCCGGCTACCTGGCCCAGGTCCGGCGGATCTGCGACGACCACGGCCTGTTGCTGATGGTCGACGAGGTGCAGACCGGCCTGGGCCGCACCGGCCGGTGGTGGGGCTTCGAGCACGCCGGGGTGCGCCCCGACGTGGTCACCAGCGCCAAGGCGCTCGGCAACGGCGTCCCGATCGGCGCCTGCTGGGCCCGCTCCGAGGTCGCCGCCGCGTTCGTGCCCGGCGACCACGGCAGCACCTACGGCGGCCAGCCCCTCGCCGCCGCCGCCGCCGCCGCGGTGCTCGAGGTGATGGAAGCCGCCGACGTGCCGGCCCGCGCCGCGCGAGCCGGCGCCGTGCTGCGCGACGCCGTCGGCGCCCTGCCCGGGGTGACCGCCGTGCGCGGCCTCGGGCTGCTGCTGGCCGCCGAGCTCGACCCGGCGGTGGGCCCGGCCGGCGACGTGGCCGCCGCCGCCCTCGACGCCGGCCTGGTGGTCAACGCCGTCACCCCGACCGCCATCCGCCTGGCCCCCCCGCTGCTGGTCACCGACGAGGACATCGCCGAGGGCGTCGCCCGCCTGGGCCGGGCGCTCGGCGCCGGGGGCGGCCGACCGTGAGGCACGTCCTCGACGTCGACGACCTGGGGCCGGCCGACCTGGCCGCCGTGCTCGACCTGGCCGAGGCGGCGCCCACGCCCGTGCTGGCCGGCCGGGGCGCGGCGCTGATCTTCGAGAAGCCCTCCAACCGCACCCGCAACGCCACCGAGATGGCCGTCGTCGGCCTCGGCGGCCACCCCGTCACCATCCGGGCGGAAGAGATCGGGCTGGGCGTTCGCGAGCCGGTCGCCGACGTGACCCGCGTGCTGGCCGCCTACCACGCCGTGGTCGGCGCCCGCGTCTTCGAGCACCGGGTGCTCGAGGAGATGGCCGCCCTCGACGTCATCCCCGTGCTCAACCTGCTCTCCGACGTCGCCCACCCGACCCAGGCCGTGGCCGACCTGCTGACCCTCCGCCAGCACTGGGGCGGCATCGCGGGCCGCACCCTGGCCTGGGTCGGCGACGGCAACAACGTGTGCCGCAGCCTGACCCTCGCCGCGGCCATGGCCGGCGTCACCATCCGCCTGGCGTGCCCGGCCGGCCACCACCTCGACCCGGTGGCCGTCGACGGGGCCCGCCGCCACGGCCCGGTCGAGGTGTGCGCCACCCCGGCCGAGGCGGTCGACGGCGCCGACGCCGTGGTGACCGACACGTGGGTGTCGATGGGCCAGGAGGGCGAGGTGGCCACCCGGCGCGACGCCTTCGCCGGCTACACCGTCGACCGCCGGTTGATGGGCGCCGCCGGCCCCGGGGCGGTCTTCCTGCACTGCCTGCCCGCCCACCGGGGCGAGGAGGTCACCGCCGAGGTGATCGACGGGCCGCAGAGCCTCGTCTGGCAGGAGGCGGCCAACCGCATGCACGCGGCACGCGGGGTGCTGTCGTGGATGCTGGCGTGAAGCTCTCCAAGCACCAGCGCCAACACCGCATCAGCCAGATCCTCGAGGCCGAGGCGGTCACCAACCAGGCGCAACTGGTGGGTCTCCTGGCCGACGCCGGGGTGGAGGCCACCCAGGCCACCGTCAGCCGGGACCTCGAGGAGATGGGGGCGGTCAAGGTGCGCGCCGGCGGCGGCGAGGCGGTCTACGCCGTGCCCGAGCTGCCCCGCGATCGTCCGGCGCCGAGCGAGCACCTGCGACGGGTGCTCGGCGAGTGGGTGGTCGAGGTGGCGGTGTCGGCCAACCTGGTGGTGATGCGCACCCCCCCCGGATCGGCGCACGTGGTGGCGTCGGCCCTCGACCGCACGCCCTTCGAGGGCATCGTCGGCACCGTCGCCGGCGACGACACGCTGCTGGTGGTCACCACCACCGACCAGGCCGGCGCCCAGGTCGGCGACCGGCTCAGGGAGCTCGCCGGCCTCGACAGCCGCGAGAGAGAGGAACCACCGACCCCATGACCCTCTGGGAGGGCCGCTTCGGCGCCGGGCCCGCCGACGAGCTGCTGGCGTTCACCGTCAGCCTGCCCTACGACCGCCGGCTGGCGGGCGACGACCTCGCCGGGTCGCGCGCCCACGTGCGGGGCCTGGTGCGCGCCGGCCTGCTCACCGACGCCGACGGCGGCATCTTGCTGGCCGCCCTCGACCGCGTCCGCGAGGAGCTCGAGTCAGGCGCGTTCGTCTTCGCCCCCTCCGACGAGGATGTGCACACCGCCATCGAACGGCGGGTCACCGAGATCGCCGGTGACGTCGGCGCCCGGCTGCACACCGGCCGGTCGCGCAACGACCAGGTGGCCACCGACCTGCGCCTGTTCGCGAAGCGGGAGCTGGCGGCCGTCGTCGGCCGGGTGCTCGAGCTGCAGCAGGTGCTCCTCGACCGGGCGCGCGACGCCCTGGCCGACGAGGTGTACCTGCCCGGCTACACCCACCTGCAGCGGGCGCAGCCGGTGATGCTGGCCCACCACCTGCTCGCCCACGGCTGGGCGCTCGGCCGTGACGCCGACCGGTTGCTCGACGCCCGCCGCCGACTCGACGTGTCGCCCCTCGGCGCCGGCGCCTTGGCCGGCAGCTCGCTGCCCCTCGACCCCGACGCGACGGCGGCCGACCTCGGCTTCGCCGGCCGGTTCGAGAACTCCCTCGACGCGGTGAGCGACCGAGACTTCGTGGCCGAGTCGGTGTTCGCCCTCACCCTGCTAGCCCTGCACCTGTCGCGCGTCGGCGAGGAGATGGTGCTCTGGACCAGCGACGAGTTCGGGTTCGCCACCCTCGACGACGCCTACGCCACCGGCTCGTCGATGCTGCCGCAGAAGAAGAACGCCGACATCGCCGAGCTGGCGCGCGGCAAGGCCGGACGGCTCATCGGCAACCTCACCGGCCTCCTCACCACCCTCAAGGGCCTGCCGCTGGCGTA
>DASTHS010000240.1:0-11609 GCA_035718085.1 Acidimicrobiales bacterium
GTCACCTGGCCGGTGACCGTGCCGGCCGGCTCCAGGGGCAGGGTCAGCTGGTAGCTGCCGTTGCTCTGGGTGGCGGTGGTCGACTGCACGGGGTCGACCCGGTAGCCGGCGGCGATGAGGGTGACCGAGATCGGCGCCGTCGAGGTGTAGCCGGGCACCGTCACCGAGGAGCCGGCGTACTGGAGGGCGCCGGTCGTGGCGTCGCGCGCCGAGGGCGGGAACGGCACGACCGTGGTGGTGCCGTTGCCCACCAGGTCGACGACCGGCGCGGCGGAGCCCACCTCGACGAACGAGGTCGGCAGGCTGATGGCGAGGCCCACCTGGTTGAGCAGGATGGTGACCGCCGAGCTCGGCCCGCTGCTGGTGCTGGCGACCGGCGTCACCCCGGTGCGGGTGTCGGCGAGGTAGCCGGCGTCGGTCGTGGTCAGCGTGTAGAGCCGGCCTGGGCAGATCTGCACTGTGGAGGTCAGCGGGGTGACGATCTGGAAGCTGCCGTCGCCGGCGGTCGTGGCGGTGAAGGTGCCGGTCGGGCAGGGGTCGGTGCCTGTGCCGGTGTAGGTGTCGGTCGGCCCGGCGAGCGAGACGGTGGCGCCGTGCAGCGGCGTGGCCCCCCCGCCGGAGGTGGCGCCGGTGACCGTGCCGGTGACGACGCCGCTCGGGGTGAGCGAGGAGATGACCAGGCTGTAGGAGTTGCCGCTGATGGTCGCACCGGTGGTGGTGGTCACCGTGTAGGTGGCCGGGACGTAGCCGAGGGCGGTGATCGTCACGGCTGTGCCGGCGGTGGACGGCACGAACCCGGGCACGGCGATCGACGCTCCGCCGTAGGTCGGGGCGTTGTTGGCGTCGGTGCCCGTCGGCGGGAACACCAGCGTGGTCGTCGACCCGTTCGCGGTGACCCGCGCGGCGGGGGCGTTGGCCCCGGCGAGCAGCGGCAGCGGCGAGGGCAGCGTGACGGTCAGGGAGTAGCTCGACAGGGTGATGGTGGCCGGCTTGAGCGCCCCGGGCGCCTGGGGCACGAAGGCGGTGTTGTCGTAGGTGGAGTACGTGTAGCCCGTGCCGGCGGGAGCAGCGGCCTTGAGCTCGTAGCTCACGCCCGGACAGATCGACGCTGCCGCGGTCGGGGCGCTGAAGATCTGGAACGACCCGTTGGTGCCGGTGAGCGCGGTGACGTCGACTGCCGGGCATGCGGTGGTCGGCACCTGGGGGCCCACCAGCTCGACCGTGGCGCCGGACAGGGCGGCCGTACCGCCCGGGTTGGTGCCCTGCACGGTGCCCACGGCGACGCCCACGGCGGTCAAGGTCGGCGTCTCGGGGTAGGCGCTCTGCCCGGCGACGATCGTCGGGCTGGCGACGACCGCCTCGCGGTACCCGGGCAGGTCGAGGGTGACCGTGACCGGGTTGGTGGCGCTGAAGCCGGGCACGACCACCTTGGCGCCTGCGTAGGCCGTCGCCCCGACGCCCACCACCGGGAACGCAAGCGACGTGGTCACCTTGTTGCTGTCGACGGCTTGGGCCACCGGCGGCGGCGACCCGGGCAGCAGGCTGAAGTCGGCGGGCAGCTGCACGGTCTCGCGGTAGCCGGCGAGGGTGACCTGCAGGGGCGTGCCGCTGCCCGGGCCGGCCACCACGTAGGGCTGGCCGGTGTTGGCAGCCGAGTAGTCGTAGTCGGCGTAGCCGCTCAGTTGGACCTTGACGTCGTAGTCACCGCCCACGCAGAGCTGGGTGGTGGAGCTGGGTGTGCTGACCAGCTCGAACGAGCCGGTGGCGTCGGTGGTGGCCGCGGGGACGCCCGACACGCAGCCGGTCACGGTGTTGGTCGGGCCGGTGACGGTGACCGTCGCCCCCGGCAGGGGCGACCCCGTGGTGCTCAGCACCGTGCCGGAGATGACGCCGACCGGCTGGAGGACCCCGTAGGCGGTGCCGGCGGGGGTGGAGGTCGGCGCGGTGGTGACCGCGGCCACGGTGTAGGCGGCGACCCCCGTCTGGGTGGCCGGGCTGTGCAGGCCGGTGAGGGCCTGGTAGCCGAGCATCGAGAAGCCGACCGTGACGGGGCTGTCGGGCGAGAAGCCGGGCACGACCACGCTCGAGCCGGCGTACGACGGGGTGCCCGTGCTCGTGGACGGGAACGTGAAGGTGGTCGTGACGTTGCTGGCATCGGTCACCGTCGCCACCGGTGCCCCAGCCCCCGGTGCCAGGGGCAGCGGGTTCGGCAGGGTGAGGGTCAGCGAGTAGCGGGTCAGGGTGACCACGACCGGCGTGGTCGACGCCGGCCCGGCAGCGGTGATCGCTTGGCTGAAGTCGGCGTAGCCGGCCGTGTGCACGGTGAGGGTGTAGGTGTCGCCGACGCAGATCTGCACGGTGGCGCTCGGGGCGGCGACGAGGGTGAACGACCCGTTCGCCGCAGAGGTGGCGGTGAACGGGCCGGCGCACGCCGGCGGCACCGGCTTCACGTTGGTCGGCCCGGTGAGCGTCACGGTGGCGCCCTGGAGGGGTGGCTGCTGGCCGCCGGCTCCGAGGGTGGTCACGTCGACGACCGTGCCGGTGACCACGCCGGTGGGCGCCGGCTGGGCGGCGATGGTGAAGGTGGCCTGGTCGGACGTCGTGGCCACGCTGAGGGGCAACGCCGTGGCCTGGTAGCCGCCGGCGAGCAGGGTGACGGAGGTGATGGCCGTGTTGTACGACAGCGGCGACGCGTAGCCGCCGCCGGTGGCCAGGGCCGGCCCGGTGAAGGCGGGCACGGCGACGGTGGAGCCGCCGTAGGTGAGCGACTGGTCGGCGGCCACGTTGGTGCTCTGGAAGGGGATGGTCTGGGTCGCCCCGCCGGCGTCGACCACCAGCACCGGCGCAGGCGAGCCGGGCGCCAGCGGCAGGCTGGCGGGCAGCGACACCAGCAACGAGAACGGGGCCAGGGCGACCACGGCGCCCACCTCGGGGTCGGTCGGGCCGGCGGGCACGAACGACTTGCTGGAGATGGCGAAGCCGGTGTGCTCCACCTGCAACGTGTAGGTGTCACCGGCGCAGATGTCGCCGACGCCGCTCTCGGTCGGGATGAACTGGAAGCTGCCGTCGGGCCCGGCGGTGGTCGACCAGTCGGTGCTCGGGGTGGCGCCGCAACTCGGGCGGGCCGGGGCGATCAGGTCGACCTGCGATCCGGCGAGCACCGTGCCGCTCGCCGCCGAGGTGACCGTGCCGGTGATGACCCCCTCCGGCTGCAGTCCGCCGACCGCGACCGCCGGGGCGATCACGTAGGCGCTGGGATCACTGGTGCCGGCGGTGGCCGAGGTGGTCGTGTACGGGTGCCACCCGGTGGCCGAGATGGTCACGCCCACGATCTTGGCGGCGGCGAAGTCGGGCACGCTGAGCGAGGCACCGCCGTAGGTGGGACCGTTCTGGTCGGCGCCCACCGCCGTGAAGATGTAGGTGGTGACGCGACCCGAGTCGGTCACCTGGGCGATCGGGGCAGGAGCCCCGCGGACGGCGACGAAGTTGCCCGGCAGCGTCAGGGTGAGGGTGTAGTGGGCGAGCAGCACGTCGGTCGGGCAGCGGGCCCCCGACGGGCAGGAGCCGGCCACCAGCGGCGTGATCGGCGTCGGCGGGCCACCGGCGACGACCGTGGTGGAGAAGGGCACGTAGCCCGGCGTGTTGATCGAGACGGTGTAGGTGTAGCCCTGGCACAGGTAGGTCGACGCATCGGGGAGGGCGGCGAACTGGTAGCCGCCGTCGGCCCCGGTGGTCGTGTTGAGGGTCGGCAGGCAGGTGGCCTTGGCGGCCGTGCCGACCGGAGGGGTGCCGGAGCCGAGCGAGACGGTGATGCCCGGGAGGGCGGTGGCCCCGGCGGTGCCGGTGTGACCGGTGACGGTGCCCTCGATCACACCTTGCGGCTCGAGCACCCAGTCGGGGTGGGCCGGGTCGGGCGCCGTCGGGGTGCCGAGGGTCAGGGTGTAGGGCTGGGGCGTGCTGGTGGCGTAGCAGTTGGTGTCGTGGCTGAGGAACGACTCGTAGCCCGAGACCTGCACGTCGAGCTGCATCTCGCCGGCGAGCGGGTCGATGTCGGGCACGGTGACGAACGCGTTGGCGTAGGTCAGCGCCCCCGTGGAGGGGTCGCGGCCCGTGGCGCCGAAGGTGAGGGTGGTGACGACGGTCGCCCCGGCGGTGGATGCCGGGTCGGGGCGGCAGTACGGCGCCGGGCTGTTCGGGTCGGTGGGCACCGGGGTCACCCGCACCAGCGCGACCGGCGCCGACGCGCCGGCCACGAGCTGGAAGTCGGACGGGAGCTGCACGGTGAAGCTGTGGTGCTTGGGCAGCACCTCGTCGAAGGTGGCGCTGCACGAGCCGGGCACGCACAGGCCGACGACGAGCTCGGCGCCCTGGCCGTCGGAGGGCCACTGGGTGGCGGCTGCGTGGTTGTCGGCGTGGACGGTGTCGTAGCCGGTCTCGGCGAGCGACAGGGTGTAGCGGCCGGGCAGCGCCTGGTTCACCGAGGGCTGCGTGCCGTCGGCCCACACCAGGGTGCCGGTGCTGCTCTCGGAGACGCTCAGGGGCGCGGTGCCGACCCCCGACTGGGGCGTCGTCGCCTGCGGCGAGACGGCGACGGCGACGCCGGCGGCGGGGTCGACCGTGCCGGCCACCGGCACCGGCAGCACGCTGAGGCTGAGCGGCGTCGGCACGTAGTAGTAGCCGTCGGCGGCGGGGATGGCCTGCAGCACCTCGCTGGTCCGGGCGAAGGCGTAGCAGGAGCCCGGCGTGGCGGCGCTGCACGACGGCTCGACGGTGAGGGTCAGGTCGCCCGGGTAGGTGGCCGCCTGGATCGGCATCGCCGGCAGCTTCCAGCCCGCACCGGGGGTGAAGGGCAGGTCGACCGTGCCCCCGACGGCGGCGCCGGTCGCCGTGACCTGCACCTTCGTGAGGTCGTAGCCGCCGGCAGAGACACCGTCGACCCACGCCGGGCATCCAGCGGCCGGGGCGCCGTCGACGACCGCGCAGGTGGCGGGGCCGCTCGGGGTCTGCACCAGGTAGCCCATGGTGAGGAACGCCGTCTTCTTCAGCGTGCCGAGCGCCAGGGGGAACTGCGTCGAGGCGGGGGTCGAGGCGATGGCCGTGTCGTCGTTCACCGCGGTGAACACCGGCAGCGGCGTCGACGGTGAGTACTGCAGGCCGGCGCAGTCGACCGGCGATGTGACGACCGAGCAGGTCAGCACGACGGAGTACTGGGCACCGGCGACCAGGGCGCCGAGGCTCTCGGGGCTGGCGACCATGTCGGGCGGGCGCGGCAGGCCGGGCAGCAGGGTGCACGCGCCCGCCGGTGGTGCCGGCATGCCGGGGGTCGGCGCGTACTTGGCCGGGTCGTAGGTGGTGCAGCGCACGGTGGTGGCCGTCGCCGGCGCGCCGGGCGCCGGGGTGGCCGTGACGGTGACGCCGTAGAGCGGCGCCGGGGCGGCCGCCCCGGCGACGGCCTTGGTGGTCGAGACGGTGAAGTACGGCCGCTGGGTGAGGTGGACCTGCCCGTCGGTGAGCAGCAGCTTCTCGTCGATGTTCAAGACGATGTTGCGCAGGGTGAAGTCGACGTAGTCGGGCTGGACGGGGGTGGCCGCCTGCCCGGGCCGCTGGCCCGTCGCCGACACGTGCAGGTCGTAGTTCCCGGGCGGCACGTCGTCGATCTCGAACCCGCCGTTGGCGTAGGTGTTGATGCCGTCCTTGGCGAGGTTGGCCGGGTCGGGGTGGGTCGAGTCCCAGCAGTACTTGGTCGTGATCGACGTGTCGACGGGCACGGCGCAGGCGGAGGTGACCTGCACGGCGGCACCGTTGGCGTCGATCGCGTTGGCCCCGATGCTGTCGAGCTCGGGAAGCTGCGCGATCGGGGCCGAGGTGGTGCCGGTGGCCCCGACGTTGACCTTCAGCGTCACCGGCTGGTAGCCGGCGGCCTGGAAGCTCAGCGTGTGCTCGCCCGGGGCGATGCCGTTGATCGTGTAGGAGCCGCTGGCGGTGGTGGTGCAGGCCAGACCGCCGCACGCCGCCGCGCCGGGGACCGCCGTGGTGGTGGAGGTGGCGCCCTGGTCGAGGGTGACGGTCACGGGGGTGGGGGTGGTGCAGGTCGGCGCCGTGGCGCTGCAACCCGGCACCTTCTGGGTGACCAGGTCGACGATGGCGCCGGTGACCCCGCCGGTGGTCGGGAAGGTGGTGGCCGCGGTCGGCTGCATGGTGATCGCCAGGTCGGGCGACGCCACCCCGGGGGCCACGACGACCTGGGTGGTGAAGGGGGCGAAGCCGGCTGCGGTCGCGTTGAGCAGGTAGGTGCCGGGGGCGACCTGGCCGAAGTCGAAGTCGGCGCCGTGCCCGGTGGTCGACGGCACCGACGCGGTGAGCGTCTTGAGCGTGGTGGTCGCGTTGGTGAGGACCAGGCCGGCGGTGCCCCCCGCCGGGCCCTGCACCGTGCCGACGACGTCGTAGGTGGCCGGCATGGCCGTGATCGTGACCGGGCCGGTGCCCGCCAGCAGCTGCACCTGCTGGGTGACCGTGGCGATCCCGGGGCCCGAGACCGTCAGGGCGTAGGTCTGCCCGAGGGCCAGGTTGGGGAGGGTGAACGTGCCGGCCAGGTCGCCGGCGGTGAGGGTCGTCGCCGTCGCCGTGGTCGACCCCGACGTGGCGGTCACGGTGACCCCGGGCACGCCCGCGGCGGTGAGCGACTGCACCACCCGGCCCTGGAGGGTGCCGACCGACCGGGCCATGGTGAGGCCCACGCCGCTGACGGTCCCGCCGGCGCCGAGTTGCTCGACCGCCACCTGCGGGCCGAAGCCGGGGGCCGTCGCCGTGACGAGGTAGGTGCCGGGGGTGCTCAGCCCCTGCACCGCCCAGGTGCCCACGGCGCCGACGCTCGGCGTGGTGGTGCTGGTGGTCGTCGTGCCGTCCGAGACGGTCAGGGTGACGCCGCCGAGCGGGCCGCTCGGCCCGGTCACGGTGCCGGAGACGGCCCCGTCGCCGGGCGTGAGGGTGGCGTCGAGGGTGGCGGCCGTGCCGGCGGCAGCGGTGACCACGTAGCGGGTCGTGGCGTAGCCCGGCTTCGAGAAGGTGACCAGGTAGTAGCCGGGGGCCTTGACGCCGGCGAAGGCGAACGAACCGTCGGGCGCCGTCGTCGTGGTGACCGGCGGGTTGCGGGTCGCGGCCAGCGTCTGGGCCGCCACGTCGGAGATCAGGGTGCCGTAGACCTTGCCGATCGGCCCGGTGTCGGTGCGCACCGCCGCCTGGGTGGCAGCCACCGGCGCCACCCCGCCGGCACTCGAGAAGTTGGCCGCCTGGGCCTTCTCGTCGACGAGCGAGGTGGAGGCGATGGTCACCGTGACCCCGCCCGGCTGGGGTGACTTGACCTTGCCCGAGACCCGGGTGACCTGGCCGGCGCCCGGCGTGCCGCCGGGGGCGCCGGCCCCCGCGGCGCCGCTCCCCCCGGCCGCACCCGCCGCCCCAGCCCCGGAGCCGCCCTTGCCGCTGCCGCCGGCTGCGCCCGCCGCGCCGGCAGCCCCGCCGCCGCCTGCGGCGGCCGACCCGGAGCCGGTGCCGCCGCCCGCCGACGGTTTGGGTGGGACCGGTGCGGGGGCGCTCGCCGTCGCCGTCGTGTGGGTGGTCTTCTTGAGCTTGGTCGACAGCGTCGAGATCCCGACCACCGCGACGGCCGCCCATAGGGCGACCACGGTGGCCACCGCGAACAGCTTGAGGAAGAACGGGCCGATGAGGGCCCGCTGCACGAACGCGCCCTGCAGCATCACCGGGGAGCCCTTGCCCTGCACCCGGATGGCGTAGATGTGCTGGCGGTTGCCGCGCAGGGTGGCCCGGGCGGCGACCCTGCCCCGCAGCCGGACCTCGCCGCCGGGGGGCAGCACCGTCGAGCTGCGGGCCAGGCGCACGGCGACGTCGGGGGTCGACATCGTCGAGAGCACGGCGTGCACCGGGGCCGCGCTGCGGTTGCGCAGCACGACCGACAAGCGGCCGGCGCGGGCGGCGCGGACGGTCGGCGGGTCGATGGCGGCGGCCAGCACCGTGCCGTCGCCGACGGCGACCTGCAGGTCGGCGGTCAGGTCGGGGCCGCCGTCGTCGCCCGTCGCCACGAGCGAGCCGACGAGGGCGGCAGGTGGGTGCCCGGCGGGCAGGGTGACGACGAGCTGGCCGACGACGGTGGCGCCGGGGGCGACCGGGCCGACCTCGAACGGCGTCTGCACCCAGTCGGCGGGCAGGCCGACGCAGCGCACCCGGTAGGTGGTCGGCCGATCGCCACCGCCGGTCAGGGTGAACGCGACGGCCGTCGGATCGCCCGGGGTGACGTCTGCGGCATCGACGGCGAGGCGGGGGACGCTCACGAGGTGCTCACCTTCACGTACGCCGCACCGCTCGGATCGGCGGGGTCGGCAGTGGTCGAGCAGGAGGTCTGGCTGGCCTGGCCCGGCGGCGGGCTGCAGGCGTCGACGGGTTGGCCGAGCACCGTGCGCACCTCTGCGGTGACCTGCACCGTCGCCCCCTGGGGGTAGGCGAAGCCGAGCACGTAGTCGTGGGGGGCGTCGACGCCGCCGATCGTGAAGCTGCCGTCGGCGCCGGTGAGCACGCTGGTGATCGGTGCGGCCGGATAGGTGGTCGCCTCGTAGAGCAGCACCTGCACCCCCGACACCGGGGCGAACGCTCCGTCGACCACGGTGCCGACCGTGCCGCGGATCGACGCCGCCGCCGCCAGCGGGGCGTCGTAGAGCACGACCTGTCCGGCGGTGACCACCTTGACGAAGGAGTTGGGCACGCCGCCGGGCCGGGTGAAGGTGACGGTGTAGGTGCCGGGCGTGATGCCGTCGACCTCGTAGTTGACCTTGTGGCCGCCGACGGTGAGGGGCGCCTCGGCCGAGGTCACCTTGTAGGTGGTGGGCCCGGAGGTGAGGGTGATCGCCACCTCCGGGAGGGGCGCGCCGCTGGTCGCGTCGGTGACGAGGCCCTCGATCGACGCGGTCGACGCCTGGAGGGTGACGTTGACGGCGGTGAGGTTGGCCGACCCGCCCGTCGGGAGCGACACCGACTGCGTCTGCGACGCCAGGCCGGTGCCTGCGAAGGTGACGGTGTAGGTGTTGGGCACCGTGAGGTTGGCGAGGGAGTACGTGCCGACGGCACCCCGGCTGAGGGTGACGGTGCGCACCGTCGTCTTGCCGTCGCTGGCGGTGACGGCGACGCCGCCGGCGGGGCCACCGGGACCCGACACGGTGCCGGCGATCGAGCCGGTGCCCGGGGAGAGGGTGACCGCCACACCGGTCAGCTGCTGGCCCGACGCCAGGTTGAGGGCGAGGGTCTGGGCGGCGAAGCCGGGGGCGCTCACGGTGAGCGTGACCGCCCCCGGGGTCGGCAGCCCGGTGACGGTGAAGCCCCCGACGGCGCCGGCGGTGCTGGCGCTCACCGTGCTCACCGTCGTCGCCCCCGTCGAGGCGCTGACCGTCGCCCCGCCGATGGGCCCGGAGGCGCTGGCGACCGTGCCGCTGACGGCGCCGTCGCCCTTGTGCAAGGTGACGACCACCCCGCTGCGGGCCTGGCCGCCGGCGAGGTCGACCTGCTGGGTGGTCGGTGCGTAGCCGGGGGCGGCGAGCAGCAGGGCATAGGACCCCGGCGACGGCACGTTCGCGAACGAGAAGGTGCCGGCCGCGCCCAGGGTCTGGGTGGCGACGACCGCGGCGGAGGCGGAGCCGGAGGTGCCGGCGGCCACGGCCGCGGGCGCCTGGGCGGTGCCGGCGGTGGCGGCGGCGGCCGACGGGGGCACCTCGAGGGTCAGGGTGGCCCCGGTCGGGTCGCCGCCGACGACGGTGCCCGAGATCGACCCGGGCTCACCGCCGAGGCGCACGTCGAGGCCGGCGACCGCCTTGCCCGCCGGCACCTGGATCGCGGTGGCCACGTCGGGGGTCAGCGCGGAGGGGAACCACAGCTGCGAGAAGCCGGCCCCACTGAAGCGGAGCTTGTAGGTGCCCCCCGCCAGGCTGGCGAAGTGGTAGCCGCCGGTGGCGTTGGTGGCCGTCGACAGCAGCGGGGTGGTGGGGTCGCCGCCCTGGAACAGCTCGACGGTGACGCCCCCCACCGGCGTGCCGGAGGTGAGCTGCGACACCGTGCCACTCATCGACGAGGTCCCCACCGCGCTCGAGCCGCTCTGCGCGGCCTGGGCCACCTGCAAGGCCAGGTCGCGGTCGGCGGTGGAGGTGTGCACGACCTGCGAGAGGCTCGAGGCGATGACGATGGCGAACACCGTCGCCACGGCCAGCAGACCGACCAGGGCCACCGCGCCGCGCGAGAGGCGGGGCTTCTGCAGCCACGACCCCATGGCCACCACGGGGGCGCTCGGCGGCCCGGCCTCGACGGTGAACGGCCGGATCTTCGGGTTGCCGAACCAGGGTCGGTGGGCCCGGAGGCGGGCCGTGCCGATGCGCTGCTCGCCCGGCGCCAGCCACGGCGTCGCCGGGTCGAAGAGGAACTCCACCTCCCCTGCGTCGTCGCGGCCCACCAGCGCAACGTCGAGGGGCGCGTTGCCGGTGTTGGTCACCGAGACGGCGACGCTGGCACAGCGGCCGCCCGTGATCGTCGCCGGATCGACAGCCAGGCCCACGCCCGGCTCGGCGGGCACGATCAGCTCGACGTCGGTGCGCGACGTCTCGGCCGCACCGGTCGTCTCGGCGACCTCGATGGTGAGCAGCCGCGGTCCGGCCGGCAGGCCGGCCGGCAGGGTCACGGTGAGCACGGCGACGCCGCTGTCGTCGGGGAACAGCGACAGGGCTTGCTGGTCCAGCTGCGACCAGCGGGGATCGACACCCAGGGCGCGGATGCGGTAGCCGCTGATGATGTCGCGGGTGTTGGTCACCCGGATGGTGAACACCGCCGGGCGGCCGGCGACGGCCGACACGCGCCGGGGGCTGACGTCGATCCTCATGGTCAGCTCGCCCCCGGCGGCCGGAGGCTGACGTCGCTGGTGGAGGTGGAGCCGGCGGCCACCTGCACGAGGGCGGTCGACTGGGAGCACCCCGGGGCGGCGTAGGTGACCGTCCAGCTGCCCACGGTCAGGCCGCCGATGGCGTACTGGCCCGCCGGGCTGGTGGTCGTGGTCGTCGACACGGTCGTCGTGCCGTTGGTCGCGGTCACGGCGACCCCCCCGAGGGGGACGGCGGCGCCCTTCCCGTTCGGGTCGCAGCCGGTGACCGTCGCCGAGGGCGGCGACCCGCTGACGGTGCCGGCGATGGCGCCGGTCGCCGGTGCCAGCGCCACCGAGAGCCCCGACACGGCCCCGGTGCCGGTCAGTTGCACGGCGATGGTCTGCGACTGGTAGCCGGCGAGGGAGAAGGTGAGGGTGTACGACCCGGGCGGCAGGCCGCTGAGCGTGAAGTTGGGGCTGGCGGCGGCCGTGAGGCTCTGGGTGGTGACCGGCGCCGTCCCGCCGTCGACGGTGACCGTGACGTTCCCCAGCGGGGCGTGCGCGGCGGTGGCGTCGGTGACCGTGCCGCTCACCGTGCCGGCCCCGCCGGCCATCGCCACGGCGAGGTTCGCCAGGTCTTGTCCGGGCCCGAGGGGCTGGGCGAGGGTCTGGTCGCCGTAGCCGGGTGCGCTGAAGGTCAGCA
>DASTHS010000241.1:0-2822 GCA_035718085.1 Acidimicrobiales bacterium
AGGACCTGGCGGCCCTCCCGCGCGTCGACGAGAAGGTGGCGGCCAAGGTGGGACGCCTGGCCGACGAGCTGGCGTCGCTGCGCCGCCTGGCCGCCACCGGCGCCGACGCCGTGGCCCTCCTGCGCCACGTCCGTGACGTCACCGGCCTCGGCACGGCCATGACCATGCTCGACAGCACCGGCGCCGAAGGGTCGAGCCACCTCGACGACCTCGACGCCCTCGTCGAGGTGGCGGCCCTGCACCCCGACCCCGCCGACCTCGAGCGGTGGGTGCTCGACGCCCTGCGCCGCGCCGACCCGCCGCCGGCCGTCACCTGCTCCACCGTGCATCGGGTGAAGGGGCTCGAGTGGCCCTACGTCGCCGTCGCCGGCGTGGCCGACGGCCTGCTCCCGCACCGGCTGGCCGACGACGAGGAAGAGGAGCGCCGCATCCTCCACGTCGCCATCACCCGGTCCCGCCAGGCCACCGTCGTGCTGGCCGACCGCAGCCGCCCGTCGCCGTTCGTCGCCGAGCTCGACGGATCGGCGCCCCACGACCGGCCGGCCGGCCACGACCGCGCCGGCGCCCCCGGGCCCGGCGGTGTGGCCGGCCGGCTGGGCGCAGCAGCGGCGCCGGCCGGGCGCGCCGGCGCGGGCACGGCCGGCGCGGGGGCGAAGGCGGCGCCCAAGGCGGCGATGGGCCCGTATGTCGCCGGGGTGCCGGGGCTGCAGGTGACCCTCGCCGGCGGCTACGCCGGCACGGTGGTGGCCGTGGGCGCCGACGGCGTGGCCGTCGACGTGGGCGCTGGCGCCAAGGTGCACGCCAAGTGGGGCGAGAAGGTCCGGGTTGCGGCCGGCGACGCCACCCTGCTGGCGCCCGCCGAGGCCGCCCTGCGGTCGTGGCGCACCGACCGGGCCAAGCGCGACGGGGTGGCGCCGTTCATCGTCTTCCACGACGCCACCCTGCGGGCCATCGCCGCCGCCGGCCCGACCAGCCTCGAGCAGCTGCGGGGCGTGTCGGGCGTCGGCCCGACCAAGCTCGACCTCTACGGCGACGAGGTGCTCGAAGCGTTGGCCGGCGCAGCTGACGTGGCCCTGCCCTCCACCGGGGGGTGACCTCGGCGGCCGGCGCCGCTGACCGGCGCAGCCCGTGACCGGCCCGGCCCGTGACCGGCGCGGCCGGCGCGGCCAGTGCGGCCGGTCAGTCGCCGGTGACGGTCCAGACGGCGAGGCGGCCGTCGACGTCACCGGCGACGATGCCGGTCGAGCCCAGCCAGCCGACGACGTCGAGCGACTCGCGGCCAGTGGCGGTGAAGGGGGCGGCCGACGTCGCCACCCGGGTGAAGGTGCGACCCCCGTCGGCGGAGCGCCACAGCCCCGTCGCCCCCCCGGCCCCGGTCGCCGGTGCGGGGGCGGCGCCACCGGCGGCCAGCCAGTCGTCGCCCGAGGCGGCCAGGGCGACCAGGCCGGGGGCTCCGCCCTCCCGCCCGGCCTGGTCGAAGGCATCGACCCGCCGGGACGCCCACGACGCCGCGTCGCTGGAGTCCCAGAGCGCGGGCTGCGTGCCCCCGGTGGCGGTCGCCAGGGTCCCCCACGCGACCAGGTGACCCCCGATCAGGCTGCAGCCCTCGACGGCCGCGGCGCCGCCGGTCGGCGCCGCCACCGTGGTCGGCCTCCAGCTGCTCGTGGCGCCCGCTCCGGTCGTCACCCACGCCCGGGGGGCCACGGCGTCGTCGCGCGAGGCGACGCCGACGGCGGCGACGATCCCCGACGCCGCCTGGCAGGCGCCGGTGGGGGTGGCCACCGCCAGCGAGTCGGCTCCTTCGAGGTCGACGGGTGCGCCGAAGCTCCCGTGCGTCGCCGTCCAGGCCAGGGGCGCGCCGCCGCTGGTGGAGCCGGGCGCCGCCCCGGTGCCGACGACCAGCGGGCCGCCGGCCGCCAGCTCCAGGGCGGCGGTGGCCCGTTCGGCGACCCCGGTGCCGCCGAACGCACCGGGCGCCGCCGGAGACGGCTGCCACTGCTGGCCGTCGGGGCTGGTGAACACGGCGGCGACCGGCGTGCCGCCGGCGCCGGGCTCGGAGCCGACGGCGGTGCGCAGCGCAGGAGACGTGGCGGCGACCGTCGCCGCCCCGAACGCCGGTGCGGCCACCACCTGCCAGGCGGTGGCATCGGGGCTGGTCAACACGACGGTGCTGTGGGTCACCGGGCCGAGGGTCTGGCCGGGGGTGCGCACGTCGACCACCAGGGTGGCGCCGGCGGCGTCGGTGCCGAGGCCGACCGGCGTGGCGACCGGGGCCGGGCTGCCCCAGGTGGCGGCGTCGGCAGTGGGCTCACGCCACCCGCCGGGGTCGTCGACGAGCAGGTGGGCGTCGCCGGGCTGGCGGTCGGCCACGACCGTGGTGGACCCCGCCGCGGCCACCACCGCCGGTTGCCAGGGGGCGGTGGCCGCCGGGCCGGGCAGGGCGGCGGGCACCCACGACCGCCCGTCGGAGGAGGTCCACACCAGGCCGGCTGCGCCCCGGCCGGCACCGCCGACGGCCACGAACCCGTCGGTGGTCGCCGCCACGGCGGTGGCGGTGACGCCCCCGGGGTCGAGCGAGGCGCCGGCGGCCACGCCGCTGCCCGGCGCCGTCGGGCCGGGATCGGGGAAGGCCAGCGACGGGGTGCTCCAGCTGTGGCCGTCGGGCGACAGCCACGACGCCGGCACCCACCCACCGCCCTCGTCGACGGCGCCGACGGCGACGAACAGCCGGCCGGGGAAGCGGTCGACGGCGACCATGCCGGTGATCTCGTGCGCCGAGGCGCCGCGGAAGACCCCGTCGACCTCCGGCTCCTCGGCCCAGT
>DASTHS010000242.1:0-37460 GCA_035718085.1 Acidimicrobiales bacterium
ACCGACGAGGGCGACGAGGGCGCCCACCACGGCCCACACGGTGGAGTCGGGCGACACCGGGCTCGACGGGGGGGTGCCGCCGCCGGTGACCTGGCCGCCCCCGCTGAACGCCTCGGCGTCGAGGCGCAGGGTCGTGGCCTGCTGCTGGAGCACCGCCTGCTGGTCGCGCAGCAGCGTGCGCCGGGCCACCAGCGCGTCGACGGTGGCGTTGCCGGTCGAGGGCGGCGGCGCGGCGACCGTGCGCGGGGTGGCCGCGGCGACGCCCGACGACGCCGAGGGGGGCAGGTTGTAGGCCACCCCGGGGAGCGGCCGGGTGCCGGCGGAGGCCGTCGAGGGCACCGACGTGGTGGTCGGGCCGCCGGCAGCAGCGATCTGGGCGTCGAGCGCCGCGATCTGGGTGCCGACGTCAGCCACCTTGGCGGCGACGTCGGCTGCGGTGGCCTCGAGGGCGTCGACGGTGGCGACCTGCTGGTCGGCCACGTAGGCGTCGGCGTAGGCCAGGGCCCAGCTGGCCGCGGTGCGGGCCGTCGTGGCGTCGACGGCGACGGTGACGACGTCGGAGCCCGTCCCGACCCGGGCGACGGCTGGGGCTATCACACGGACCCCGGCCAGCTTGGCGGCGTCGGCCCGCACCGCCGGCGACGTGACGATCGCTGCGGCGTCGACCACCTCCGCGGGGGGGACCGTCAGCTGCGACCCGGTGGGCGTCGCCGCCCCTGGCGGCGGCCCGACCATCACCGAGGCGGTGCCCTGGTAGGTGTGGGTCAGCTGGCCGGCAACGAGCAGCCCGGCTCCGGCGCCGAGGAGCCCGCAGAGGGCCATCACGCCCCGCCGCCGCCAGGCGGCGTCGACGGCGGTGGCACCGGCGCTGGCTGCCGCTCGCAACACCGGGCGCACGCTGCGAGGCTATCGGGCCGGGCCGTCGCCCTCCGAGCCGCCGGTGCCCCGGGCGGCGCCGATGCCGTCCCCGAGGGCGGCGTCGAGGGCCGTGCGCAGCCGGTCCCGCTGGTCGGGTCGGGGCACGGCGATGCGCACGGTGCCGGGCATGGCGAAGCTGGTGCAGTCGCGGACCACCACCCGCTGGGTGATCAGCCGGGCCCGCAGGTCGCCGGCGTCGTCGACGAGCACCCACGGGCCCCGCCCGGCGCGCACCCGCAGGCCGCGGCGGGTGAGGTCGGCGGCCAGGTCGGCGCGCGCCACGTCGATGGCCTCGCGCCAGGCCGGCAGGTCGGCGCCGGCGAGCAGATCGGGCAGGGCGTCGGCGGCCAGACCGTTGACCGCCCAGGCCGGCTGGTCGGCCCGCACCGCGGCCACCACGTCGGCGTCCGCGCTGAGCAGGTAGCCGACCCGCAGGCCGGGGCAGGCCAGCAGCTTGGTGAGCGAGCCGACCACGGTGGCGCCGTGCTCGTGGTCGCCCCGGGTCCAGGTCCCGGTGGCCATCGGCCAGAACGCCTCGTCCCAGACGTCGGCGCGCTCGTCGGGGGCGGCCAACACGCCGGTCGGGTTGTTCGGGTTCGACCGCCACACCGGCCCGCCGCCGCGCGGGTAGAGCGAGAAGTCGGGTTCGACGACCCGACCGCCGGTGCGGGAGGCGAGCAGGGCGATGGCCTCGGCGCCCCCGTTGGTGAGCACCAGGTGGGCGGGGTCGACGCCCCTGGCCCCGGCCAGGGCGTCGACGGCCGGCTGGGGGTCGGGGTAGCGGCCGAGGGCGTCGAGGTGGGCAGCCACCGCGGGCGCCGGGTCGGGGGCGAAGGGGTTCAGGCTGGCCGACAGGTCGAGCACCGCGCCGACGGGCACCCCGAGGGCGGCGGCCACGGCCCCGACCTGGCGGGCCAGGGCCCGGGCGGCGGCGATGTCGGCCGGGGCGGCGGGCCGGCCGTCGCCCAGCCCGGCGCGGACCTCGACCCGCCCGTCGTAGCGGTTGACGCCGCCCAGGCGCAGGCCGAGGGCGGCGGCGAAGGCCGCCTCGGCGACCCCTGCGTTCGGCGACGGGTGGGCGGGGGCGTCGGCGCGCACCGCCCGCCACACCGCCGCCGCCCGCCGGGGGCGCAGCGCGGCGACGGCGAGCGCGGTGAGGCGGGCGGGCGCCAGGTTGGCCCCGTCGTCGAGGCGGGCGGCCGCCCACCCGAAGTTGCGGTGGCGGGCCGAGCGGTGCCCGACCATGGCGTCGAGGGTGTTGACCGCCCGGTAGCCGAACGCGCCCGCCGGGCCCCCCACCGCCGCCCACAGGAGCGGCGCCACCACCGCGTCGACGGTGTTCTCGGCCACCGACTCCACCACCGCCCGGGCCAGCTCGCCCTCGTCGAGCCCGGTCGGGTCGCGGCCCACCAACGCCGGCAGCATGGCGCGGGCCGCCGGCAGGTCGCCGTGGTCGAGCGCGTCACCAACCCCGGCCGCCGCCCGGTCGAGGCTGGCACCGCCCACGGTGACGACGGTGGCCGCCAGGGTGGCCGCCCACCGGGGCCGCACCACCCGTCCGAGGGCGGCCCCGGTCACGGCGGCCAGCCCGATGCCTGCCACGGCGTAGGCGCAGCCGGCGGCGCGGCTGTCGCGCCACCACCGCCGCTCGGCTGCGCCCATGGCGGTGCCGAACCAGGCGACGGGGTGCCAGCGGTCGGGCGGGTCGGCGACCAGCCGGTCGGTCAGCACCCCGAGGCCGGCGGCGGTGGCGCTCACCGGCCCGCCGACGCGACGACGAGGGCGACGGTCTCGCCGACGACGGCTGCGGCGCCGAGCACGTCACCGGTGTAGCCGCCGATGCGGGCCCGGGCGACCGCGAGCACCCCGGCGGCGGCCACCGCCAGCGCCACCACGCCGGCCGCACCGGCCACGCCGGCGCCGACGGCGGCCAGGGCGGCGCCGCCGACCCCGCCGGCGGCGGCGACCAACGCGGCCGACCGGGCCCGGTCGCCGAGGAACGCCGTCGCCAGGCCCCGGCCCCGGGCGTAGGGGAGGGCGGCGGTGCCGGCGACCATCGCGGCGCGAGACGCGCACCAGGTGCCGGCCAGCAGCGCCACCGACGGGCGGAGGGTGGCCAGCGCCGCCACCCGCAGCAGCAAGGTGGCCGCCACCGTGGCGACCCCGAACGCGCCGACGTCGGGCTGGGCCATCACCTCCAGGCGCCGCGCCGGCGGCAGGTGGGGCAGCAGCCCGTCGGCGCTGTCGGCCAGCCCGTCGACGTGCAGCATCCCGGTGGCGACGAGGTCGGCGGTGACGGCCAGAGCAGCCGGCAGCGCCACGCCGGGGAAGGTGCGCCCCGCCCCCCACCACACCGCCCCGACGGCGGCGCCGATCACCGCGCCGGCCACGGGGAACCAGCGCAGCGTCGTCGCCGTCGGCGGGGTGGCGGGCCCGAACGGCGTGAGGAACCCGAGGGCGGCGCGCACCCGGTCACAGCTCCAGGCAGCGGCCGGCGACGACGAGCACGACCCGGTTGGCGATCGCCGCGACCTGCTGGTTGAGGGTGCCGATGACGTCGACGAAGCGGCGGCCCACCTCGCTCGCCGGGTGGATCGCCAGGCCCACCTCCTCGCTCACCACCACCGACGGGGCGTCGCGGCCGGCGAGGGCGTCGCACAGGGCGTCGCCGTCGGGGTCGAGGTCGTGGTGGCCGGCGACCCAGGTGCCCAGGCTGTCGAGCAGCACCACCCCCGGCACCAGCCCGAGCACCGCCGGCAGGTCGGCGCCGGGGCCCGCCTCCACGGTGGCCCACCCGGCGGGGCGGCGCAGCCGGTGGGCGGCGATGCGCGCCTCCATCGCCGAGTCGGTGGCGGCGCCGGTCGCCACGTAGGTCACCCCCAGCCCGTCGACCGCCGCCTCGACGGCCAGGCGCTCGGCGACCGCCGACTTGCCCGAGCGGGTGCCCCCGAGCACCAGCGCCAGGCTCACCCCGCCGCCCCCGCCCGCAGCAGCCCCTCGACGGCCGCGCCGCCGCCCTCGAGGCCGGCCAGCTCGACGTGGTGGGCCCCCAGGGCGGTGGCCAGTCGGCGGGCCAGGCCGAGGCGCACCGGGCCGTCTTCAGCGTCGAGCACCGTGCAGCGGGCGCCCGTGGCCGCCAGGCCGGCCGCCGCCGCCATCGCCGCAGCCAGCGGGTCGGGGCCGCCGGCGGTGGCCCGCCCGTCGGTGATGAGGGCGACCACCGGCTCGACCGCCGCGTCGCGCGTGGCGGCGCGCACCAGGGCGGTGACCGCCTCGATCCCGGCGGCCAGGGGCGTGGTGCCCCCCGTGGCCACCTCGGCCAGTCGGGCCCTGGCCACCTCGACCGAGCCGGTGGGGCGCAGCACCACCTCGGCCCGGTCGCCGGCGAACGTGACCAGGGCGACCCGGTCGCGGGTGCGGTAGGCGTCACGCAGCAGGCCCAGCACCGCCCGTCGGGCCAGCTCCACGCGCCGGGCGCCGACCATCGACCCCGACGCGTCGACGGCGACCACCACCAGGCGGGTGCGGGGCGCCACGCTGACCGAGGCGCGCAGGTCGTCGGCGGTGATGCCGGTGCCGCCCGCCCGCGCCGCAGCAGCCACGGCGGTGGCCGCCGGGGCCAGGCGCTGGCCGGCCGCGGCCATCGGCACGTCGCCGACCACCCGGCCCCTCGGCGAGGTCACCGCCGGGGCTCGGCCCCGCTCGGGCACGACGGCGATCGGCACGTCGCCGGTGGCGATGGCCAGCGCCCCCTCCCGCGACGGCGCGGCCGCGCCGGGCGCTTCGACCCCCGGCGGGGTCGACGGGCCCGCCGCTGGGCGTGCGGGGCTGCCGGGGTCGGCGGGCCCCGGGCGGGCGGGGTCGCGCCCCCCCGGCGGCCCGTCGGCGCCGGGGGGCTCGGGGTCGGCCACCGCCGGCCCGGCTCCCGTCGGCGCAGCGGGCCGGTCGGGGCCGTCGTCGGGGCGGGCGTCGTCGCCCAGGGCGCGCTCGAGTGCCTGCTGCAGCTCCTCGTCGGCCAGGCCGGGGTCTTCGAAGGGGTTGCGCCGGCGTCGGTGGCCGAGGACCAGGGGCGCCACCCGGCGCAGGTCGTCGGGGTCAGCGTCGGCTCGGCCCTCCCAGCCGGCGAGGGCCGACGCCGCCCGGCACAGCGACAGGTCGGCCCGCAGGCCCTGGGCGCCGACGGCCACCGCCAGGCGGGCGGCGGCGGCCACGACCTCCGGGCCCACCGACGCGGGGCGGGCGGCGGCCAGCCGGGCCGCCAGCGCCCCGTCACCTCCCCCACCCTCCGGCGCCGCGCCGCGCTCGAAGGCCAGCTGCCGGGCCACGATCTCCGCCCGCTCCGCCGGGTCGTCGGTGGCCCGCACGTCGACGGCCAGACCGAAGCGGTCGAGCAGCTGCGGTCGCAGCTCACCCTCCTCGGGGTTCATCGACCCCACCAGCACGAACCGGGCCGGGTGGGTGGCCGACACGCCGTCGCGCTCGACCCGGTTCACCCCGCTGACCGCCACGTCGAGGAGCGTGTCGACCAGGTGGTCGGCCAGCAGGTTCACCTCGTCGACGTAGAGCACCCCGCCGTCGGCCGCGGCCAGCAGCCCCGGCCGCAGGGCCACCGACGGGCCGGCGGCGTCGACGAGCGCGGCGAGGTCGACCGAGCCGACGACTCGGTCTTCTGACGCCCCGAGGGGCAGCTCGACGAACGGGGCGCCCGGCGCCAGCAGCGCGGCCAACCCCCGGGCCAGGGTCGTCTTGGCCGATCCCTTGTCACCCCGGAGCAGCACCCCGCCCAGGCGGGGCTCGACGGCGGCGAGCAGCAGCGCCAGCTTGGCGTCGGGCTGGCCGACCACCGACGCGAAGGGCAGGCTCATCGCGATTCCTCCCACCCCTCCGCCTCGAGGAGGGCGTCGCGCAGGGCGGCGGCCTGCTCCACCGACGGCTTCCAGCGGCCCCGCGCCTCGGCCTCGAGCAGCCGCTCGGCGATCGAGCGCAGCGCCCACGGGTTGGAGCGCTCGAAGAACGCCCGCGACTCGGCCGACGCCACGTAGGCCTCGGTGACCTGCTCGTACATCCACGGGCTGGCCGCGTGGGCGGTGACGTCGTAGCCGAAGAGGTAGTCGACCGTCGCCGCCATCTCGAACGCCCCCTTGTAGCCGTGGCGGCGCATGGCCTCGAGCCACTTGGGGTTGAGCACCCGCGTCCGCACCACCCGGGCGGCCTCCTCGGCCAGCGAGCGCACCACCGGGTGGGCGGGGTCGTGGCTGTCGCCGAACCACGCCCGTGGGTCGCGCCCGGTGAGGCTGCGGATCACCGCGACCATGCCGCCGTGCTCCTGCAGGTAGTCGTCGGAGTCGAACACGTCGTGCTCGCGGTTGTCCTGGTTCTTCACCGCCACGTCGATGGCGGCGAAACGACGCTTCATGGCCGCCTCGGCCGCCTCGCCGTGGCGGCCGCGGCCGTAGGCGAAGCCCGACCAGGCGATGTACACCGCGGCCAGGTCGTCGTCGGAGCGCCAGTTGCGCTGCTCGAGCAGCTGCAGCACCCCGGCCCCGTAGCTGCCCGGCGACGGCCCGTAGATCCGGGGGTCGTCGGCGCCGGTGGCGGCGACCGGGTTCATGTCGGCGGGCTCGTCGGTGCGGGCGGCCACCAGCCCCACGGCGTCGTCGAGCAGCTCGACCAGGCCGGGGAAGGCGTCACGGAAGAACCCGCTGATGCGCAGCGTCACGTCGACGCGGGGGCGGCCCAGCTCCTCGAGCGGCACGACCTCGAGGCCGCTGACCCGCCGGCTCTGCGGTTCCCAGACCGGGCGCACACCGAGCAGCCACAGGGCCTCGGCGACGTCGTCGCCCTGGGTGCGCATGGCGGCGGTGCCCCACAGCACGATGCCGACCGTGCGGGGGTGGGTGCCCTCCTCGGCGACGTGGCGGTCGAGCAGCGCGTCGGCGAGGCGCCGGCCGACGTCCCACGCCAGTTCGGTGGGCAGGGCCTTGGGGTCGACGGAGTAGAAGTTCCGCCCGGTCGGCAGCACGTGGGCGCCGCCCCGGGTCAGCGCCCCCGACGGGCCGGCGGGCACGTAGCCGCCGTCGAGGCCGTGGATCAGGTTGCCGAGCTCGTCGCCGGTGCGGCGCAGCTGGGGCACCAGCCAGCCGCACACCCAGCGCATGGCGGTGGCGGCGTCGCCCGTGGGCACCGCGCCGGTGGCGTCCCACCCGCGATCGGCGGCCGCCTGCACCCAGGCCCGGGCGCAGGCGTCGATGGCGTCGAGGCTGCGCTCGTCGCCAGCGTCGAGGCCGAGGTGGGCGGCGGCGGCGGCGCGCAGCGACGGCACCCGGCCGTGGGGCAGCCGGGTGATCACCGTGACGAGGTCGACGAGGGCGTCGCCGGCAGGCACCTGCCCCAGGGTGTGCAGGCCGCCGCGGATCTGGGCGTCCTTCAGGCTGCAGAGGTAGCCATCGACCTCGAGCACGACCTCGTCGAAGGCGTTGGGGTCGTGGGCGGCGTCGTGGAGGTCGAGGTCGTCGTTGATGGCCGTTGCCTCGAGCAGCCCCCAGATGCGCTCGCGCAGCGCCGGCAGCTTGCTCGGGTCCATCGTCTGCAACGTGGCGTACTCGTCGAAGGCCTGCTCCAGGCGGGCCAGGTCGTCATAGGTGTCGGCCCGGGTCATCGGCGGCACCAGGTGGTCGATGACCACCGCGTGCGACCGGCGCTTGGCCTGGGTGCCCTCCCCGGGGTCGTTGACCACGAAGGGGTAGAGGAACGGCACGTCGCCCAGCGCGGCGTCGGGCCAGCACCCGGCCGACAGGCCGACGGCCTTGCCGGGCAGCCACTCGAGGGTGCCGTGCTTGCCGAGGTGCACGATGGCGTCGGCCCCCCACACCTCGTCGAGCCACCGGTAGACCGCCAGGTAGTGGTGCGTCGGCGCCAGGTTCGGCGAGTGGTACACCGCCACCGGGTCGTCGCCGTAGCCCCGTGGCGGCTGGATGGCGATCACCACGTTGCCGAGGTCGATGCCGCTCACCACCAGGGCACCGTCGTGTACCCGCTGGCCGCCCGGCGGGGGCCCCCACCGCTGCTCGACCTCTGCTCGGGCCTCGGCGGGCAGGGTGGCGAACCACGCGCGGTAGGCGTCGACGGGCATGCCGCCGAGGGCGAGGGCCAGCTCGCGGGGGGAGAGCTGCTCGGCGTCGTAGGTCAGGCCGTCGGCCAGGCGGGCCATCAGCTCGTCGCCGTCGGCCGGCACCCGCTGCGCGTCGATGCTGTACCCGGCCGCCCGCATGGCCTCGAGCATCCGCAGGGCGCTGACCGGGGTGTCGAGCCCGACGGCGTTGCCGAGGCGCGACCGCTTGGTCGGGTAGGCGCTGAGCACGATGGCGACGCGCTTGTCGGCGTTGGGCCGGGTGCGCAGGGCGGCGTGGCGGACGGCCAGCCCGGCCACACGGTCGACCCGGTCGGGCACGCTGCGGTAGGCCCGCACCCGGGTGCCGAGCTCGTCGCCGTCGTCGACCACCTCGTTGAACGCGAAGGTCGGGGCGATGATGCGCCCGTCGAGCTCGGGGATGGCCACCCCGCTGGCCACGTCATACGGGCCGAGGCCGGCGTCGGAGGCCATCCAGTCGTCGCTGCTGCGCCCGGCGGAGGGGGCCTGCAGCACGGGGATGTCGAGCTCGGCGAGGGCGGCGACGTCCCATCCCTCGCCGTCGAGGCCGCCGGCCTTCTCCGGGGTGCCGGCGCCGCCAGCGGCGCCGCCGGCGGCGAGCACGGTGGTCACCAGGCAGGCGGCGCCGTGCTCGCGCAGGGCGGCCACCACGGGGGCGGCGTTGTCGCCGCGCAGCGAGTAGCACCACAGGGCCAGCGGCCGTGCCCCCCGCCGCTCGAGGGCCTCGCAGAGGTCCTCCACGAAGGTGGTGTTGCCGGCCACCAGGTGGGCCCGGTAGAAGACGACGCCGACCACCGGCCCGGGGCCGTGGGGGTCGGGGGCGCGCCACACGCCGAAGTCGGCCACCGGGCGGGGCGGCTCGAAGCCCCACCCCTCCACCAGCACGGTGTCGGCCACGAAGCGCAACAGGTGCTCGAGGTTGGCCGGGCCGCCGTGCACCAGGTAGGCGAAGGCCTCGGTGACCGTCGACGACGGCACCGTCGACAGGGCCGTCAGCTCGGCGTCGGGGACCGCCTCCCCGGAGAAGGCGAGCAGGGCGATGCCCCGCTCCAGGCAGGCGGCGCGCAGGCGGTCGAACCCCTCGCGCCACGCCCTCCGGCCGCCGAGCAGGCGCACGAGCACGGCGCGCACGCCGTCGAGGTCGCCGATCGGGTCGTCGGCCCAGGTGGTGGCGGCGGTCACCCGGTCGAAGCCGTCGGGCAGGGCCTCGACGGCGGCCCGCAGGGCGAGCACCTCGGTGTCGGTGGAGCAGATCACTCGGATGGTCACGTCGGACGTCTCCCGCGTCTCGTCGGTTGGGTGGGCCAGGTGTCCTGGCTCCCGGATCGACGCTCGCCCCGGCCTTCCAACCCCTGCGGGGCCGTGACCATGCGGTGGGGTCCGCTCCTCGGTGACAGTTGCGGGACAGCCCCGGATTCGCACCGGCGTTCCCTGGGTTCCAGCGGCGACCCTACTGCGTGGCCCCCGGCGCCGGCGCCCGGGATGGCCGGCTACCCGCCGCGACGGGGGAGCGAGCAGTCCTCGCAGGTGCGCCCGGAGCTCCGGAACCACAGGCAGCAGCTGCCCCGCTCCCACGGCCACTCCGGACCGGTGCCGAAGCGGCCGCCTCCCCAGTCGGCCAGGAACGCCTCACCCCGTGCCCGGATGCCCGCCGCCTCGGCGAGATCGTGGCGGCCGCGGGCCGCGCCCTCGACGGCCCGGAAGGCGGCGGCGACCGACGCAGCGACGTTGCCCTCCAGCAGCCGCGGACCGAGGCGCACGGCGCCCTCCACCACGCCGAGCACCGGCTCGAGGTGGGCCCGCAGGGCAGCCGCCAGCACCATGCGGTCAGCCGGGTCGCCGAGCCCCCCGTCGAGGAGGGCGAGCTGCGACGCCCGCCCCGACCCGAGGCGCACGGCGGTGTGGGAGCCGGCCGGCGACGGCCACGGCAGCCCGACCGCCCACGCAGCCAGGCTCACGCCGGCGACCCTGAAGGCGTAGCTCTGGGCGAACAGCGACGCCGCCACCACCGCGTCGTCGCCGGCCTTCGATCCGACCAGCGCCGACTCGACCACCGCAGGGGTCAGCCCGTCGCAGCGGACCCACCCCGGCTCGTCGGCCGGCACGGCGGTCAGCGCCCGCAGGTACCCGACGCGGCCCTCGACCTCGGCCAGCACGGCAGCCAGGTCGGTCACCGGCGGGCCCCGGTCGCCACCAGGGCGTCGAGGGCCTCGACGTCGAGGGCCGACTCGAGGGCGTCGGCGATGGCGTCGACGCGGGCCTGGCGGGCCGCCTCGAAGCTCGCCGCCACCGGGGCGGGCCGGCCGGCTCGCGCGGCGACGTCGCCGAGCAGGGCGGCCCGGCCGGCGTCGTCGTCGAGCAGACCGTGCAGGGTGGTGCCCCACACCGCCCCGCCGGCAGCGGTGGCGCCGATCGCGCCCTCCGGCCGCCCGTCGAGCTCGAGCAGCGCGGGCGCCGCGGCGTCGACCCGGCCGTGGTGGATCTGGTAGCCGCGCACCGGGGCGCCACGGAAGGAGCCGGCCTGTCGGCGGGTGACCTTCTCGCCCTCGAACCGGGTCACTGCGGGCAGGAGCCCGAGCCCCGGCGTCGACGGCGAGGTCGACTCCACCCCCGACGGGTCGTCGATGCGCGACCCGAGCATCTGGTAGCCGGCGCAGATGCCGAGCACCGTCGTCGGGCACTCGGCGACCGACCGGTCGAGGCCCCGGCTGCGCAGCCACGCCAGGTCGGCCACCGTGGCCTTCGAGCCCGGCACCACCAGCAGGTCGGGGTGCCCCACCTCGCGGCGGTCGGACACCCAGCGCAGGGCGACGTCGGGCTGCACCCGCAACGGGTCGAGGTCGGTGGAGTTGGCCAGGTGCGGCAGGCGCACGACGGCCACGTCGAGCAGCGCGGCGTCGACCCCGGCGACGCCCCGATCGAAGGTGAGCGAGTCTTCCCCGTCGAGGCCGTCACCGGGCAGCATCGGCACCACCCCGAGGGTCGGCACCCCGCAGCGGGCCTCGAGGTCGGCGCCTGCGCCGGCCAACAGCGACGGGTCGCCCCGGAAGCGGTTGACGACGAAGCCCTGCACGCACCGGCGCAGCTCGTCGGGCAGCAGGGCAACGGTGCCGTAGAGGGCCGCGAAGACCCCGCCCAGGTCGATGTCGCCCACGACCACCGCCGGCACACCGGCGGCCGCCGCCACCCGCAGGTTGACGATGTCGTGGTCGAGGAGGTTGATCTCTGCAGGGCTGCCCGCCCCCTCCAGCACCACGACGTCGAAGCGGCTCCGCAGGTCGGCGAGGGCGTCGAGCACGGTGGCGAACAGCTGGGGCTTGGCAGCGTGGTACTCGCGTGCGGTCATGGTGGCGACGGGCCGCCCCAGCACCACGACCTGGCTGGTGCCCGGGCCCGTCGGCTTGAGCAGGATCGGGTTCATGGCCGCCTCGGCCACCGTGCCCGCCGCGTCGGCCTGCCACGCCTGCGCCCTCCCGATCTCGTGGCCGCTACGGGTGACCGCCGAGTTGTTGGCCATGTTCTGGGCCTTGAACGGCGCCACCCGAAGACCCCGGCGGGCGTAGAGCCGGCACAGGCCGGCGACGATCGTCGACTTGCCGGCGTTCGAGGTCGTCCCGCACACCATCAGGGCGCCGCGCACCCGTCGACGCTATCGGCCCGGCCCGTCGTGCCCCTTGCCGGAGGCCGGCCCGGGTGGCAGCCGTAGTGTCGGCGGCGTGGCTGCCCGGCGACTGCTGCTGCTCGGGGGCACGGCCGAGGCGTCGGCCATCGCCCGGGCACTGGCGGGCGACCCGGCGTGGGCGGTGACCACGTCGCTGGCCGGGCGGACGTCGAGCCCCCGCCGACCGCCGGGCGAACTGCGCGTCGGGGGGTTCGGGGGCCCGGCGGGGCTGGCGGCGGCGCTGGGGGCCGGGGGCTACGACGTGCTGGTCGACGCCACCCACCCCTTCGCCGCCCGCATGCGCTGGCACGCCGCCGAGGCGGCCGCCGCCGTCGGCGTGCCCCGGCTGCGGGTCGAGCGGCCCGGGTGGGCGGAGGGGCCGGGCGACCGGTGGCGCCGGGTGCCCGACCTGGCCGCCGCGGCGGGTGCCGTGGCCGCCGGACCGTGGGCGAAGGTGGCGCTCACGGTGGGCCGCACCGAGCTGGCCGCCTTCGCCGCCGCCGGGCGCCCCGGCCGTTCATGGGTGGTGCGCTCGATCGAGCCGCCCGCCGAGGTGCCGCCGGGTCCGGTCGAGGTGGTGCTCGGCCGGGGGCCCTTCGACCGGGCCGCCGAGCGTGCGCTGCTGGCCGACCATGCCGTCGACCTGCTGGTGACCAAGGACAGCGGCGGCCCCGACGGCAAGCTGGCCGCCGCCCGGGCGCTCGGGCTCGACGTGCTCGTCGTCGACCGGCCCCCCTCGCCGCCCGGGCCGCTGGCCCGCGACGTCGCAGGGGCGCTGGCGTGGCTGGCCGGCCTCGTCGGCCGCTCCAGCGGCCCCGGGGCGCAGGCGGCCGCCCGCTGACGTGGCAACGCCCGGGGCGGGGGATCGCCGACCCTGGACCGCCTCCCGGGCGACCCGGCCGGTCACGACGCCTTGCGGCGGCCCGCGGCCTCCGCCCGGCGCACCGCCTGCTCCAGCTCGTCGCGCCGCATCTTGGAGCGCCCGGGGACGTCGAGCTCCGACGCTCGGGCGGCCAGTTCCGCCTTGGTGAGCGAGGCCAGGTGGTCGTCGGGCGACTCGTCCCCGCCCGGCGCGTCCGGGCGGGCCGCCCTCCGCTGCCCGGCCCTCCGCTGCTCGGCCGCCTGCAACGACCGCTCGAGGGCGGCCATCAGGTCGGTGACGTTGCCCCGCTCCGGCTCGGGCTCGGTCTGCACCGTACGGCCCTGGCGCTTGGCTTCGATCAGGTCGAGCACCCGCTGGCGGTAGGTGTCGGCGTAGGCGGTGTGGTCCCACGGCACGGTCATCGACTCGACCAGCGACCCGGCCATGCGCAGCTCGCGGTCACCGAAGGGCTGGGCCTCGGGGAGGTCGAGCTCGGCGTGGGGGTCGCGCACCTCGTCGGCCCACCACAGCACCTCGAGGGCCAGCACGTCGCCCAGCGGGCGGATGGCGGCGAGGTGTTGCTTGGCGCGCATCACGAACGTGGCGATGCCCACCCGGCCAGCGTCGGCCATGGCCCGCAGCAGCAGGGCGTAGGGCTTGGCCGCGGCCTCGCCGTCGGGGGCCAGGTAGTAGGTCGTCTTGAACGTGACCGGGTCGATGTCGCGGATGTCGACGAAGTCGCTGATGTCGATGGTGCGCGACCGGCCGGGTGCCACCTCGTCGAGCTCGTCGGGCGTGACGATCACGTACTCGCCGCCACCCTCGGGGTAGCCCTCGACGATGTCGGACCGGTCGACCTCCTCGCCGGTGCGCTCATTGACTCGCTTATAGCGGATCCGGTCGCTGGTGCCTTGCTCGAACTGGTTGAAGTGCACCGTCTCGTCGTGGGTGGCGCTGTAGAGCCCGACGGGGACGTTGACCAGTCCGAAGCTGATGCTGCCGGTGAAGACGGCTCGGGCCACGGCGCGCACCTACCCGCCCAGGCGGTCGGCCTCCCGGGCGGCGTCGTCGGCCCGCCGGCGGGCCGCGGCGGCATCGGCGCCGGCCGTGTCGGCGGCCTGGCGGGCGGCGCCGGCGGCGGCGTCGAGGTGGGCGGCACGGGCCCGGGCGTCGGCCAACCTGCCTCCAGGGCGGCCACCTCGGCGCGGGCGACGTCGGCGTGCTCGGCGGCGACGCGGGCACGGTTGGCCGCATCGGCCGCCTCCCGGTCCGCCCGGTCGGCGGCCCCCCCGGCAGCCGCCGCCGCCGCAGCCCGGCTGGCTCGATCCCGCGCCGCCGCCTCCTCCGCCGCCCGACGTGCCCGGGCCCCCGACGCCGCGGCGGTCCGGTCGCCCCCGGCGACCTCCCCGCCTGCCGGCGCGCCCCGGCGGCGGCGGCGCCGACCTCGTCGGTCACCGTCCCGGGTGGCTCCGGGGCGTGTACACGCTGCCGGCACGGCTGCGCACCGGCCGGGTCGTCGACGAGCCGACGACCACGACCGTGCGCATGTCGACCTGGTCGGGGGTCAGCTCGGCGAGGGTCGTCACCCGGGTGGTGCCGCCGGGGCGGCCGACGTCGCGGCCGAGCACGACGGGGGTGGCGCCGGCGCGGTGGCCGGCCAGCACCTCCAGGGCCCGGCCGAGCTGCCAGGGCCGGTGGCGCGACACGGGGTTGTAGAGGGCGACCACCAGGTCGGCGGCGGCACAGGCGTCGAGGCGGCGCTCGACGAGCTCCCAGGGCTTGAGGTTGTCGCTGAGGGAGATGACGGCGAAGTCGTGGCCGAGGGGGGCGCCGGCGGCGGCGGCCGCGGCCTGGGCGGCGGTGACGCCGGGGCAGACGGTGACCTCGACGGCCGCCCACGCCGGGTCGGCGTCGGGCCGGTCGAGCTGTTCGAGCACCGCCGCGGCCATGGCGAACACCCCGGGGTCCCCCGACGACACGACGGCCACCTCCGCCGCCGGGTCGGCGGCGGCCAGGTCGAGGGCGTGGGCGGCTCGGGCGGCCTCCTCGCGGTTGTCGCTGGCGTGGCGGGTGGCCCCGGGCGCCAGTCCGGCGGCCATGTCGAGGTAGGTGCCGTAGCCGACCAGGTCGGTGGCGCGGGCCAGCACGTCGCTGGCCTCGGGGGTGCGCCACCGGTCGGCGCCCGGCCCGAGGCCGACCACCCACACCCGGCCGGCCGGCCGGGGCGCGGCCGGGGTCATCGCAGCGGCGCGGTGGCGCTGGGGATGACGACCATCGAGAAGTACGGCGCCCGGGCGGCGTCGGCCTCGGCGAGGGGGGCGACGCGCTCGGTCTGCATGGTGGCCCGCTCCACGTACCAGGCCCGATCGAGCAGCCCGGCCGCCTCGACGCTGGCACGCACCTTGCCCAGGTTGCGGCCCAGCTTCATCACCACCGCCGCCTCGGAGCGGCGCAGGCGGGCCGTCAGCTCGTCGGCGGGCAGCACCCCTGAGAGCACCGTGAGCGCCTCGTTCAAGCACACCAGCGGCGCCTTGAGCACGGCGGCCGACGCCAGCATCGACGGCACGCCGGGCACGACCACCGAGTCGTAGCGGTCGGCCAGGCGGTTGTGCAGGTACATGTACGACCCGTAGAAGAGCGGGTCGCCCTCGCAGAGCACGGCGACGTCGCTGCCCCCGTCGAGGTGCTCGGCGACGGCCTTGGCCGACTCGTCGTAGAAGTCGGCGAGGAGGCCTTCGTAGCTCACGCCCGCGGGCAGCTCCTCGGTGGTGACCGGGTAGCGCAGCGCCAGCTCCGGCACCCCTGCGACCAGGTGGGGGGCGGCGGCCCGGCGGGCGTTGCTCTCCCGCCCGATGGCCGCGAACCAGGCGACGGTGTCGGCGGCCTGCAGCAGCCGGTGGGCCTTGAGGGTGATGAGCTCGGGGTCGCCGGGGCCGACGCCGAGGCCGAGGAGCCGGCCCGTCACTCGGCCTCGCTCGCCAGGGCGTTGACGGCGGCGGCGGCCATGGCGCTGCCGCCGCGGCGGCCGTGCACGACCAGCCACTCGACGCCGAGGTCGCTGCCCGAGTCGGCCAGGGCGGCCTTGGACTCGGCGGCGCCGACGAAGCCGACTGGCATGCCGATGACCACCGCCGGACGCGGGGTGGCCGGGTCGGCGAGGAGCTCGAGCAGGCGGAACAGCGCCGTCGGCGCGTTCCCCACCGCGACCACGGCGCCCGCCAGCCACGGCCGCCACGCGTCGACGGCGGCGGCGGAGCGGGTCGTGCCCACGGCGGCGGCTCGCGCCGCCACGTCGGGGTCGCGCAGGGTGCACACCACCTCGTTGGCGGCCGGCAGCCGGGTGCGGGTGATCCCGTCGGCGACCATGTGGGCGTCGGTGAGCACCGCCCCGCCGTCGGCCAGGGCCGCCCGGCCGGCGCTCCCGGCGCCGGGCGACCAGGCCAGGTCGTCGACGACGTCGACCATGCCGCACGCGTGGGCGACGCGCACCGCCACCTTCTCCAGGTCGGCGGGCACGCGGCCCAGGTCGGCCTCGGCGCGGATGATGGCGAAGCTGCGCCGGTAGATCTCGGCGCCGTCGCGCACGTGGTCGATCACGGGAGGGCGGCCTCCAGCCCCGCCGGGGGCACGGCCCGGGCGACCACCGTGCCGGTGCCGTCGAGCACGTCGTAGCGGCCCGGCGCCACCGCGACGAAGGTGCGGGCCACGGCGGTGCCACCGGCGCAGCCCTTCGGGCAGCCGCTCACGTGGAACGGCACCGGCGGCCCGCCCCGGCGGCGGAGGGCGGCGACGACGGCGGCCGCGTCGGCGGGGGCGTCGGCCAGCCCGCTGGTGCAGCCGGCGGCGCCGACGCAGGCGACCGCGCCGGCGGCCGGGTCGGCGGGGTCGTCGACCAGCCCGTCGACGGCGAGCGGCGCGCTGGTGGCGACGACGACGCCCCGCCACGGGGTCAGGCGCACCTCGGCGGCGCCGGCCGCCTCGGCGGCGTCGGCCAGTGCGGCGGCGGTCGCGGCGGTGAGCCGGCCCAGCCACGGGGTGGCGCCCCACCATCGCCGGAGCGTGCCCCGGCCGGGTCCGGCGCCGAGGGGGCCGGTGGCCCGACCGGCCCCCCGCACGGTGACGGTGGTGCGGGGCCGGTCGACGCCGGCCACGGCGGCGCCGACCACGGCGGCGGGCACCTCGGCGGCGCCCACCACCCGGTCGGCGGCGGCGGTGCGCACGGCCCACCGGCCGCCGCCGCGGGCCTCGACCACCACGTCGTCGCGCCGGCCGGCGAGCGGCCAGGCACCGCCGGCGTCGAGGGTGACGCCCCACTTCGGGGAGAGGCGGTCGAGCTCGGGGGCGGCGCCGAGGGCGGCCAGCAGCGGGGCGATCAGCGGGGTCGGGTCGTCGAGCGCCGTAGGGTCGAGGCCGGCCAGCGGCGGCGCCACCACGCCCCTGCGCAGGTCGCCGAGCTCGCCGGCGGTCAGGTCGGCGGCCGCCACGTCGGCGGCCAGGCCGGCGGGGTCGTGCACGCCGCGCAGCTGCAGGTTGGCCCTGCCGGTGATCTCGATCACCCCACCGGCACGGGCGGTGGCCGCCCCGGCGACGGCCCGCAACGCCGTCACCGCCAGGCGCCCGGCCGGCACCTTCACCCGTGCCAGGCCGCCGTCGACCCGGGCGACGACGTTGGCGACGCTCGGGCAGCGGTCGGCCGGGGAGGAGGGGTGCACCGGCGGGCGACCGTAGTCGCTCACCCCCGCAGGTAGGGCACCTGCCCTACGCCCGGACGGCGGGGGCTAGGGTCCGGCCCCGTGCCCCAGCCGTCGCGCCTGATCGTCAACACCGGGACCGGCAAGGGCAAGAGCTCGGCGGCGTTCGGGGTGATGGGGCGGGCGTGGGCCCGGGGGTGGCACACCGGCGTCGTGCAGTTCATCAAGAGCGAGAAGTGGCAGGCCGGCGAGCGCAAGCTGGCCACCCACCTGGGCGTCGACTGGCACACGCTGGGCGACGGGTTCACCTGGGAGTCGACCGACCTCGACGAGACGGCCGCCAAGGGCCGCCACGCCTGGGAGGTGGCGGCGTCGATGATCGGCGGCGGCGACTACGACCTGGTCATCCTCGACGAGGCCACCTACGTGGTGAAGTTCGGGTGGGTGCCGGTCGAGTCGGTGGTCGCCGTGCTGCGCGACCGGCCGGTGCGCACCAACGTGGTGGTCACCGGGCGCTACGCCCCGCCCGAGGTGGTCGAGCTCGCCGACACCGTGACCGAGATGGTCAAGGTCAAGCACGCCTACGACCAGGGGATCCGGGCCCGCAAGGGCCTCGAGTACTGACCATGGCGGCCCTCGGCCCGCGCCTCGTCGTCGCCGGCACCCGTTCCGGCGCCGGCACGACCACGGTGGCCACCGGGCTGATGGCGGCGCTGCGCCGGCGCGGGCTGCGGGTCGCCCCCGCCAAGGTGGGGCCCGACTTCATCGACCCGAGCTACCACGCGCTGGCCACCGGCCGGCCGCCGCGCAACCTCGACCCGTGGATGTGCGGCATCGGCGTCGTGCCCGCCCTGGCCGGCCGGGCGGCGGCGGGGGCCGACCTGTTGGTCGTCGAAGGGGTCATGGGCCTCTTCGACGGGGCCGCCGACGGCACGGCGTCATCGACGGCGGACGTGGCCAAGGCGCTCGACGCCCCGGTGCTGCTGGTCGTCGACTGCGCATCGACCGCCCAGTCGGTGGCGGCGGTGGTGCACGGCTTCGCCACCTTCGACCCCGCCGTCCGCGTCGCCGGGGTCGTCTGCAACGGCGTGGCCAGCGACTCGCACGAGGCGATGGTCCGCGCCGCGCTGGCCCCCCTCGGCGTCCCGGTGCTCGGGGTGCTCCGGCGCGGCGCGGTGACCCCGTGGCGGGCCCGCCACCTCGGCCTCGTGCCGGTCGCCGAGGCCGCCGCCACCGTCGCCGGCACCCTGGACCCGCTCGCCGACGCCGTCGACGCGGCGGTCGACCTGGCCGCGGTGGTGGCCCTGGCCCGCTCGGCGCCCGCCCGGGCCGTCGACGCGCCGCCGCGGCCGTCGACCGGCCCCCGGGCCCGGGTGGCGGTCGCCGCCGGGCCGGCGTTCAGCTTCACCTACACCGACAACCTCGAGGCCCTCGAGGCGGCCGGCGCCGAGCTGGTGGCGTTCGACCCCCTGGTGGACGCCGCCCTCCCCGCCGGGGTCGGTGGGCTGGTCGCCGGCGGCGGCTTCCCCGAGCAGCACGGCGCCGCCCTGGCGGCCAACGGACCGATGCTGGCGTCGGTGCGCTCGTTCGCGGCACGGGGCGGGGCGGTGTGGGCCGAGTGCGGCGGCCTGCTGTGGCTGGCCCGGTCGCTCGACGGCCGGGCCATGGCCGGCCTCGTGCCCGCAGAGGCGACCCTCGGCGACCGGGGCGTGCTCGGGTACCGGGCGGCCACGACCACCACCACCTCGGTGCTCGGCCCCCCCGGCCTGGCCCTCCGCGGCCACGAGTGGCACTACAGCACCTGCGCACCAGAGGGCGACGCCCTGGTGCTCACCGGCCGGCACGGCACCGCACGCGGCGGGTGGGCGTCGCCCCGGCTGCTGGCCTCCTACCTCCACCTGCACCTGGGGGCCGCCCCCCACCTGGCCACGGCGTTCGCCGGTGCCGCCGCGCACGCCGGTGTGGTCGCCGCATGAGGAAGTCGTCGGTCTACCTGCCCGACGCCCTGAAAGGTGCGCTGGCCGCGGCTGCGTCGGCCACCGGCCGCTCGGAGGCGGAACTGATCCGTGACGCCGTCGAGCGGGAGGTGCGCCGCTGCCGTCCGGCGCCGCCCGAGGCCGCCGGCCGGGCCCGGCGGCCGCTGCCGAGCGCCCCGTGCCTGGTCGGGGTGGGGGTCGGCCCCGGTGACCCGGCCCTGGTCACCGTCGCCGCCCGCGAGGTGCTGCGGGCCGCCGACCGGGTGCTGACCGCGTCGGCCGACCCGGCGGCGGTCGGCCGGGCGGAGGCGGTGGTGCGCGCCGTCGACCCCGACCTCGACGTGGAGCGGGTGGTGCTCGACATCGGCGGCGACCGGCGGGCCCGGCGCAGCGCGCTCGACGCCGCCGCCGCCCGGGTGGTGCACTGCCTCGACGACGGGGAGCTGGTGGCCTTCGCCGTGCTCGGCGACCCCCACCTGTGGTCGCCGTGGCCGGGGCTGCGCCGGGCGGTGGCGACCCTCCGCCCGGCGGCCGCCGCCACCGCCGTCGTGCCGGGGATCATGGCCTGGCAGGACCTCGCCGCCCGCACCGGCACGGTGGTCGCCGAAGACGACGAGCGGGTCGTGCTCGTCGCCGTCGGCGACGACCCCGCCGTCGTCTGCGACCCCGCCGGCGACGCCCGCACCACCGTCGTCGGCTACCGCGGCGGTGCCGGCCTGCCGGCGGTCGCCGCCGCCCTCGGCGAGCGGGCGGCCGACGCGGTGGTCGGCGAGCTGCTCGGCCAGCCCGGCGAGCGGGCGGTGCCCCTCGCCCGCGCCGCCAGCCGGCCGGCGAGCTACCTGGCCACCACCATCGTGCCCGCCCGGCGGCCCGGGTGATCTCCTTCGTGGGCGCCGGGCCCGGCGCCGCCGACCTGCTCACCCTCCGCGCCGTCGAGCGCCTCCGCGCCGCCGACGTGGTCGTGTGGGCGTCGTCGCTGGTGCCGGCCGCCGTGCTCGACCACTGCCGCCCGGGGGCGGCGGTGCACGACTCGGCACGCATGTCGCTCGACGAGGTGCTGGCCGTGTTCGCAGCCTCCCCCGCAGACGCCGCCGTCGTACGGCTGCACTCGGGGGACCCGACGCTCTACAGCGCCATCGCCGAGCAGGTGGCCTGGTGCCGGGCGGCCGGCCGCGCCTTCGAGGTGGTGCCCGGCGTCGGCTCGGGCTCGGCGACCGCGGCGTCGGCCGGCCGCGAGCTCACCGTGCCGGGGGTCGCCCAGAGCGTGGTGCACACCCGCCTCGCCGCCCGCACGGCGGCGTCGGTGCCGGCCGGCGAGTCGGTGGAGGCCCTGGCCCGCACGGGCGCCACCCTCTGCGTCTACCTGTCGGCGGCGCGCCCCGAGGCGCTGCGCGACGCGCTGCTCTGCCCCGGCTCGGCGTTGCGCCCCGACACCCCCGTGGTCGTCGGCCACCGGGTGTCGTGGCCCGACGAGCGGCTGGTCGAGGCGACGGTGGCCGACCTGCCCGCGGCCATCGCCGGCCTCGGCGCCACGACCGGCGTGATGGTGCTCGTCGGCGACGCCCTGGCCGCGGTCGACCCGCCGGTCTGCAGCCACGTCTACTCGGCGGGGTTCACCACCAGCTTCCGGCAGGGCCGCGACCCGGCCGGCGGCCCGCCGCAGCCGTGACCGGGGCCGGGTCGGGCGTCGCGTCGCCGGTCACGGTGGTCGGGTTGCACGGGGGCGAGTGGTTCGGTGCTCGGGCCGGCGCCGCCCTGACCGGTGCGCAGGTCGTGGTCGGGGCGCCCCGCCACCTCGACGCCGTCGCCGCGTCGCTCGACCCGGCTGCGGTGACCCGGCCGCTCGCCGGGGCGCTCGACGAGGTCGTCGCCGGCGTGGTCGCCGACGCCGCCGCCGGACGGCGGGTGTGCGTGCTGGCGTCGGGCGACCCGGGCTTCTTCGGCGTCGTCCGGGCGCTGGCCGCCGGCCTCGGCGCCCGTCCCGGCGACGGCCGCCTCGCCGTGCACCCGGCCCCGTCGTCGGTGGCGCTGGCGTTCGCCCGTCTGGGTCGCAGCTGGGACGACGCCGCCGTGGTGTCCGCCCACGGCCGCCCCCTCGCCGGTGCCGTCGCCGCCGTCACCGCCGCGCTGCGGGCCGGCGCCGGCGCGGTGGCGGTGCTCACCGCGCCCGACGCCCCGCCGGCCGCCGTGGCCGCCGCGTTGATCGCCGCCGGCGTCGACCCGGCCACCTCCGCCGCCGTGGCCACCGCCCTCGGCGCCGGCCCGAGCGAGTCGGTGGAGGTCGCCGACCTGCGGGCGGTGGCCGCCGGGGGGGCGGGGCCCCTGTCGGTGCTGGTCGTGCTCGCCGGGTCGCCGTCGGCGCCCAGCGCGGCGTGGCCGACGCCGGGAGCGGCGCCGGTCGAGGGGTGGGCGCTCGACGAGCGGCGCTTCGCCCACCGGGCCGGCATGATCACCAAGGCCGAGGTGCGGGCCGTGGTGCTGGCCCGGCTGGCCCTGCCGGCGACCGGTGTGCTCTGGGACGTCGGCGCGGGCAGCGGCTCGGTGGCCGTCGAGTGCGCCCGGCTGGCGCCGGGCCTGCGGGTGGTCGCCGTCGAGCGCGACCCGGAGGCGGCGGGGCGGGTGCGGGCCAACGCCGCCGCCTTCGGCGTGGCCGTCGACGTGGTCGAGGGGGCCGCCCCCGACGCGCTCACCGGCCTGCCCGACCCTGACCGGGTCTTCGTCGGTGGCGGCGGCCCGGTGGTGCTCGACGCCGCGTGCGACCGGCTGGCGCCGGGGGGCCGGGCGGTCGCCACCTTCGCCGTGATCGACTCCGCCCTGCACGCCGGCCGCCGGCTCGGGAACCTCGTGCAGCTGGCGGCCAGTCGCGGCGTGCCGACCGGGGACGTCGGTCTGCGCCTGCGCGCCGAGAACCCGGTCTTCGTGTGCTGGGGGCCCGGTGACGACTGACCCGGCGGCCGACGTCGCGGCGGGCGCTCCGGCGGGCGGGGTCGCCGTCGGGGTCGGGCTGGCCGGGTCGGCGTCGGCGGCCGAGCTCGCCGCGCTGGTCGCCCGGGTGCTGGGCGAGGCGGGCGTCGCCCCCGGCACCGGCTGGGTGGTGGCGACCACCGACCGCCTCGCCGCCGACGCCCGCGTCGCCGCCCTCGGCCGGCCCGTGCGCGGCTGGCCGGCCGCTGCCCTCGCCGACGTCAGGGGCGTGACCACCGCGAGCGACCGGGCGCGCCAGGTGATCGGCACCGCCAGCGTCGCCGAGGCCGCTGCCCTGCTGGCCGCCGGTCCCGGCGCCGCCCTGACCGTGCCCCGGCGGTCGTCGGCGCACGCCACTGCGGCGGTCGCCGTGGGGCCGCCGGTGGTCGACGGGCACCCGGGGCGGCGGGGGATGTGGGCATGAGGCGGGTACGGGTCATCGGCGTCGGGCTCGGCGAGCCGGCGCAGCTCACCGGCGAGGCCGTGGCCGCCATCCGCAGCCTCGACGTGGTGCTCACCCTCGAGAAGGCCGGCCCCGGCGACCTCGGGGCCGTGCGGCGCGCGCTCGTCGCCGCCGCCGCCGGCGACCGGCCCGGCGGCCCGCCGCCCATCGTCGACGCCCCCGACCCGCCCCGCGACCGGCGGTCGTCTGCCTACGAGGGCGCCGTCGACGCCTGGACCGACGCCCGGGCGGCCACCTACGCCGGCCTGCTGCAGCGGGCCGTGCCCGATGGCGCCACCGCCGGGCTGCTCGCCTGGGGTGACCCGGCCTTCTACGACTCGACCCTGCGCGTGCTCGAGGGCGTCGCCGCCGCCGGCCTGGCCCTCGACGTCGACGTCGTTCCGGGCGTGTCGAGCGTGGCCGCCCTGGCCGCCGCCCACCGCATCTCGCTGACCCGGGTGGGCCGCCCGCTGGTCGTGACCACCGGCCGGCGCCTGCGCAGCGACGGCTGGCCGCCCGCAGCCGACGACGTGGTGGTGATGCTCGACGGCGGTGACGCCTTCCGCAGCGTCGACCCGGCCGGCGTGCACGTGCACTGGGGCGCCCACCTCGCCAGCCCCGACCAGGTGCTCGTGGCCGGACCCCTCGCCGACGTCGCCGACGACATCACCGCCGCCCGGCAGGCGGCCCGCGCCCGCCGGGGGTGGGTCATGGACATCTACCTGCTGCGCCGCGTCTGATTGACAGGCCTTAGCACGGGAAGGTCCTGACCGTCCGCGTGGTGGCCGCCGGCCGCCACCCCACCCCCGGAAGGACCGCCCGTGGCCCAGCGCCCTGCACCTCGCGACGACTGCCGCGTGCTGGTGGTCGGCGGTTCGAGCGGGATCGGCAGGGCGACGGCGCTGCGCTTCGCTCGCGGTGGCGCCCGCATCGCCCTGGCCAGCCGCAGCGTCGAGGCCCTCGATGCCGCCGCCACGGAGTGCCGCCTGGCCGGGGCCGCCGAGGTCGCCTGCCTGCCCACCGACGTCAACGATGCCGACGCCGTCGAGCGCGCCGTCGCTGCCACCGTCGAGCGCTTCGGGGCGATCGACGTCACCGTGCACGCCGCCGCGGTCATGGCCTACGGCCGCATCGAGGACGTGCCGCGCCAGGTGTTCGAGCACGTGGTCGCCACGTCGATCAACGGCACCGCCAACCTGGCGCGGCCCCTGCTGGCCCACTACCGCGCCCGGGGCCGCGGCCACCTGGTGGTGGTCAGCTCGCTGCTGGCCTCGGTGACCGCTCCCACCATGGGCTCCTACGTGGCCGCCAAGTGGGGGCAGCTCGGCCTGGTGCGCACCCTCCAGCAGGAGGTCCGCGACGTCCCGGGCATCCGCATCTCCGCGGTGGCCCCCGGCGGGGTGTCCACCCCGATCTACGTCCAGGGCGGCACCTACGCCGGCGCCGCCGGCACCCCGCCACCGCCGGTGTACAGCGCCGACCGGGTGGCCGCCGAGGTCGTCGCCCGGGTGCGCCGGCCCCGCCGCCTCAGCCACGCCGGGCTGCTCAACCCCCTGGTCGTCGCCGGGTTCCGCCTGCTGCCCGCGCTCTACGACGCCCTCGTCGGGCCGCTGCTCGGCCGCTTCGGCCTGGCCGACGAGCCCACCGCCCCGACCCCCGGCAACGTGTTCGTGCCCCGCCCCGACCTCGAGGCCGTGAGCGGCCCGTGGCGCGGCCTGTGACCGCGCTGGTGCCCGGGCGGGTGCCCCGGCGCCGGGCACGCCCCCTGCCGCCCGGCGTCTGGCCCGCGCCGCAGCGGGAAGACCTCCCCAACCCCCTCTCGCAAGGAGCCCCCCGATGAGCACCGATGGCCACCACGCCCACGTCACCCCGATCGACGTGCTGCGCCGCCAGCACGACGAGTACCGCCACGGCGCCGACCGGCCCCTCACCGGCTACCTGGGGCTGCTCGCCACCTACGGCACCCTGACCGCGGCGGCCACGGCGACCATCGCCCGCCGGGGGCGGCTGGCCCGCCGGGTCGGCCTGACCGACCTGGCGCTCCTGGCGGTCACCACCTTCCGCATCAGTCGGCTGATCACCAAAGACAGCGTCACCGGCGCCGTGCGCGCCCCGTTCACCGAGTACAAGGAGGCGGCCGGCGAGGGCGAGGTCAACGAGGAGGTGCGCGGCGGCACGGGGTGGCGCCACGCCGTCGGCGAGCTCGTCACCTGCCCGTTCTGCCTCGGCCAGTGGGTGGCGACCGCCGCCACCACCGGCATGTACCTCGCCCCCGACGTCACCCGCTTCGCCGGCACGATCTGCGCGACGGGCGTGGCCAGCGACCTGTTCCAGCTCGGCTGGTCCAGCGCCAAGGAGGCGCTGGGCTAGCGCCCGCCCGGCGACTTCCCCCGCGGCCGGGTCAGCGGGCGGTGATGCCCCCGTCGACGGGCACCACCGCGCCGGTCAGGTACGAGCCGGCGCGCGAGGCGAGGAAGATCGCCGTGCCCGCCACGTCGTCGGGGCGGCCCACCCGCCCGAGCGGCACCGAGCTGGCCACCCCCTGGCGGCCCTGCGGGTCGTCGAGCACGAACGCCATCATCTTCGAGTCGAACGGCCCCGGGGCGATGGCGTTGACGGTGATCGCCTCGCGCGCCAGGCGGGTCGCCAGGTGGCGGGTGAGCATGTGCACGGCCGCCTTCGACGACGAGTAGGCGAAGCTCTCCAGCGCCGGCGTGCGGATGCCGTCGACCGAGCCGATGTTGATCACCCGGGCGGGCTCGTCGGGGGTGGCGGCCGCCCGCAGCAACGGCAGCAGCGCCTGGGTGAGGGCGAACACCGCCTTGACGTTGACGTCGAGCAGCTTGTCGAACGCAGACAGCGGGAAGGTGTCGAGCGGCTCGCCCCAGGTGGCGCCGGCGTTGTTCACCAGCACGTCGAGGCGGTCGCCGGTGCTGGCCACGAACTCGGCCAGGGCGGCGACGCCCTCGGCGGTGGCCACGTCGACGGGCAGGGCGTCGCAGGGGCCGATCTCGCCGAGCGCCGCCGCCGCCTCCTCGACCTGGGCTGCCTTGCGGGCGGTGATGGTGACCGACGCGCCGGCGGCGAGGAACCCGCGGGCGATCATGTACCCGATCCCCCGGGAACCGCCGGTGACCAGCACGCGCTTGCCGGTCACGGAGAAGAGGGTGGTCGGGTCGCCAGGGGCGTCAGCAGCCATGGCCGCGCACCCTAGGTCGACGGCCGCACCCGGGGCGGGGGCGACGACCGAGCCCCCGGAGCGTCAGCGCTTCGGCGGGTGCAGCGCCCACCGCTCGACCATGATCCCGCCGCCGGGCACCAGGCCGGCCACCAGCACCATGAGCAGCGCCAGGGGTCCCCAGCCGACCTTGGAGCGGAACACGAAGATGGCGATCAGGTAGGCGGTGAAGATCGCCCCGTGCACGTTGCCCATGACGAAGAGGCAGTCGACGCCGGCCAGGTGCGGCTTGGTGAACGCGCACACGATGAGCAGCAGGAAGGCCGTCGCCTCGAGCACGGCCAGGGCCCGCAGGAACCGGATCGACTTGATGTTCGTGCGCCCGGCGCGGGCGCGCCGCTCGCGCCCGGTGGTGCGCATGCGGTCGATGCGGGCCCGCAGCCGTCCGGCGGCGGGGGTGGTCGCCGGGGTCGAGGGCGTTGGGGTCGACGTGGGGATGCGGCGATGCTAGGTGCGCTCGCCGCCGTCGCCAGTGTCGCCACCGCTCCCGGCACCGATCCCCGCACCGTCCAGCGCCGGGAGGGTGAGCCGGCCACCGAGTACCCGCACCACGACCGGGCGGCCGGTGGTGGCGTCGGCGAGCGGCTCGTCGGTGCCGGGGTGCGCGGCGAAGCGGGGGTGGGCGCCGCCGGCCACCTGCACCCGCACCCGGTGGCCGGCGCGCCAGCGCGCCGCGATCGGCCCCAGGTCGACCTCCACGACGGCGCGACCGGCGGGGGCGACGACGACGCCGTCGCAGACGTGGCGTGACCGGCCCCGCCGGTCGACGTCGCAGCAGCGCACCACCACGTGATGAGGACCGTCGGCGTCCACCTCGACCGTCGCCCGCACGGTGCCGGCGACCTCGAGGGCGCATGGCAGCGGCGGGCCGGTGAAGACCGCCACATCGGCCCGGGCTTCGAGCGCCTCCTGCCTGGCGGGCCCGGCATCGGGGCCGAGCACGGGGCCGCCGACCGACGGCGTCGGGTGGGCAGGATCGAACCGGAAGGTCGCCAACGCCGCGGCGGCAGGCGCGGGTGGGGAAGTCGCCGGGAGGTGGAACGCCCGGCGGTGGTCGCCGACCGGTGGCGGCGACCACCGAGGGCCGCCCGACGCGGGCGCCGTCAAGGTTCCGGCCGGCCCGAGGACGAGGGGGCGTCCGGTCGACCCGGGGGGCGGCCACGACGGCCACACCCGGCGCCGGCGGCCGCCGACGACGGCCGTGCGCACCGTGCCGACGCCGGCTGGCACGGCCCCCTCCAGCGCTTCGCCGACGAACGCGGTGGCTTCTCGGATCAGCGGCCACCACCTCGTCACCACGCCCCGGTGGGTGAAGTCCCCCACGGTCAGGGCGACGGGCACGCCCCGGGCTGTCAGGGCGCCGTGCTGCTCGATGCCGGCCCGCCGGAACAGGTCGTGCCAGCCGGCCTGCACCAGCACCGGCACCCGCACGGCGTCGAGCGCCCGCCCCTGGTCGTAGGCGGTCCAGTGCGGCGACGGCGGGGGGTTCGCCACCCACCCGGGCCACCACGGCACCGGCCGTCCGGTCAGGGCGGTGGCCGCGTCCCGCAGGGGCCGCCCGCCTGCCGGCCCGCCGCCCGCCCCCGGCCGCAGGGCTCCTTCCAGGCGGCGCCGTCGCCCGCGGGCACCGAGGGCGGCGGCGATGCCGACCTGGCGCCCGGGCCCGGCGACGAGCTGCGCCCACCCCAACGAGTCGGCGAGGGAGAACGCGCCGCCAGGCCACACCGTCGGCCCCAGGTCGTGGGGGGCCACCTGGGCGACGACGGCCCGCAGCTCGGGAGGCGGGTCGGCGGCGAGGGCCCACGCCGCGTAGCCCAGGTACGACAGGCCGATCGTGGCCAGCCGCCCGTCGAACCAGGGCTGGCGGCGCAGCCATGCGACGGTGGCCGCGCCGTCGGCCGCCTCGCAGGTGAACGGCTGCGCGGGCGCATCGCCGCGCCCGGAGGTGCCCCGCACCGACGCGATGACGACGTGCAGGCCGGCCCGGGTGAAGGGGACGGCGTAGAGCAGCGACCAGGGGAAGCGGCGCCCGTAGGGGCTGCGGACCAGCACCACGGGTCGCCGGCCGGGGCCGCCCGACCACCGGTCGGCGAAACCGACCGTGCCGTCGGCCAGGGGCACCGGCAGGTCGCGCTCGTGACCGTCGCCCACCCGTCGAGCCTTGCACTGTTGACCAAACGGCGCATACCGGCTATCAAGCCGGTCGCAACGCCACCCCTACATCGGAGAGTGACATGGCAGAGAAGAAGTCCGCGCTGTCGGAGTTCAAGGATTTCGTCGTCCAGGGCAACGTCATCGACCTGGCCGTGGCGGTGATCATCGCCACGGCCTTCAAGCCGATCATCACCGACGTCGTCAACCTGATCCTCGCCGTGGTCGCCATCCCGGGCAAGCAGCCGAAGGACTTCAGCGCCCTGTCGTTCACCATCGGCGGCGGCGTGTTCAAGTACGGCATCTTGTTGAACGACCTGATCTCGTTCGTGATCATCGCCGCCGTGGTGTTCTTCGCCGTCGTCCGGCCGATCCGCACGCTCATGGAGCGCCGCCGCAGCGCCGCTCCCGACCCCGAGAGCACCGAGCGCCCCTGCCCCGAGTGCCTCACCCTCATCCCCAAAGACGCCACCCGCTGCCGGGCATGCGGCACCCAGGTGCCGCCGATGCCCGTCCCGGCGCTCTGACCCGCCGGTGGCCGGCACCGGGGGGCGCCGGCCACCGCCCGGGCCACCCACGTCTGCCTAGCGTGGCCCCATGACCCGGCTGCGCGTGGCGTTGTGCCAGCTCGACCCCACCGTCGGCGCCCTCGAGGCCAACGCCGACGCGATCGTCGCCGCCTACCGGCAGGCCGACGCCGCCGGCTGCGACCTCGCCGTCTTCGGCGAGCTGGCGATCACCGGGTACCCGCCCGAAGACCTGCTCCTCAAACCCGGGTTCGTGGCCGACAACCAGGCGGCGTTGGCGCGGGTCGCCGCGGCCACCGGCCGCTGCGCGGCGGTCGTCGGGTTCGTCGACGAGGACGTCGACCTCTTCAACGCCGCGGCCGTGTGCGCCGACGGCGCGGTGCGCGGCGTGTACCACAAGCAGGAGCTGCCGAACTACGCCGTCTTCGACGAGCGTCGCTACTTCGCGCCGGGCCAGGGCCCACAGCAGCTGCACAGCATCGGCGGCGTGCGCGTCGGGGTGTCGATCTGCGAGGACGCGTGGAGCCCCGACGGGCCGATCCAAGCCGCCGGGCGGGCCGGAGCCGAGCTGGTGGTCAACCTCAACGGTTCGCCCTTCTACCGGGCCCGGGTGCTCGAACGGCGCCAGATGCTGGCCACCCGGGCCGCTGACGCCAGCGTGCACCTCGTCTACGTCAACCAGGTGGGCGGCCAGGACGAGCTGGTGTTCGACGGGGGGTCGATGGTCTTCGACGCCGACGGCCACCTCGTCACCGCCCTGGCCCAGTTCGTCGAGCAGGTGGCGGTCGTCGACCTCGAGGTGCGGCCGGTCTACCGCAAGCGGCTGCTCGACCCCCGCGGCCGCACGGTGACCGCCCCGCTGCCCTGCAACCCGGTGACGGGCACCGCCCGCCAGGCCGCCGACGCCCCGCGCCTGCCGGCACCGCCCGTCGCCGCGGTGCTCGACCCCGAGCCGGAGGTCTACGGCGCCCTCGTGCTCGGCACCCGCGACTACGTGCGCAAGAACGGGTTCTCCGACGTGGTCATCGGCCTCTCCGGCGGGGTCGACTCGTCGTTGGTCGCCGCCGTGGCCGTCGACGCCCTCGGGGCGGCCTGCGTGCACGGTGTGGCCATGCCGAGCCGCTACTCGAGCGACCACTCGCGCAGCGACGCCGACGACCTGGCGGCCCGGCTCGGGATCGACCTGCGCACCATCGAGATCGAGCCGGCACACGCTGCCTTCCTCGGGATGCTCGCCCCCTCCTTCGCCGGAAGGGGAGAAGACCTGACCGAGGAGAACCTGCAGAGCCGCCTCCGCGGCGTGCTGCTGATGGCCCTGTCGAACAAGTTCGGGTGGCTGGTGCTCACCACCGGCAACAAGTCGGAGGCGGCGGTCGGCTACTCGACGCTCTACGGCGACACGGCGGGCGGGTTCGCGGTGATCAAGGACGTCGCCAAGACCGGCGTCTACCGCCTCTGCCAGTGGCGCAACACCGTGGCCGAGGTCATCCCGCCCTCGGTGCTGACCAAGCCACCGTCGGCCGAGCTGCGGCCCGGCCAACGCGACGACCAGAGCCTGCCGCCCTACGAGGTGCTCGACCCGATCCTCGAGGGCTACGTCGAAGCCGACCTGACCGCCGCCGAGCTCGTCGCCGCCGGCCACGACGAGGCGACGGTGCGGCGCATCGTGCGCCTCGTCGACCTCAACGAGTACAAGCGGCGCCAGACCCCTCCGGGGGTGCGCGTCACGCCCAAGGCCTTCGGGCGGGATCGGCGGGTGCCGATCACCAACGCATACCGCTGAGCGGTCCGGCCGGAGGTCGGGGGGCGGGCGGTAGCCTCTGATTGGTGGCGACGACGACAGGGTCCGAGGCTCCTGCCAAGCGGTCGCGGGCCCGCCGGGGCGACGGTGAGCGCCTGCGCGAAGAGATCCTGGAGGCGGCGGAGGCGATCCTCATCGCGACCAGCGACCAGGCGGCGGTGTCGATCCGGGCCGTCGCCGGGCGGGTCGGGGTCACCCCGCCGTCGATCTACCTGCACTTCGCCGACCGGGCCGACCTCCTCTACGCCGTCGCCGACCGGCACTTCGTGCAGCTCGAGCAGGCGATGGCCCAGGCTGCCGAGGGCGTCGACGACCCCCGCCAGCGGCTGTTCCGGCGGGGCCGCGCCTACCTGCACTACGGGCTGGCCCACCCCGAGCACTACCGCCTGCTGATGATGGCGCGCCCTGACGCCACGCCCGAGCGCCTCCGCGACGAGCGCCTGGCCGACACCGCCGGGTTGGTACCGGTCGTCGGCGACCTCGAGGCCGCCGTCGCCGGTGGCGCCATCGCCGACCGGCCCGTGCTCGAGCTGGCCGCCGCCTTGTGGATGACCGTCCACGGCGTGGTCTCCATGCTCATCACCAAGCCCGAGTTCCCCTTCGGTGACCCCGACGCCGTCTACGAGCGCCTCTTCGACCTGGTCTGGTCCGGGTTGACCGCCGGCGGTTGAGCCCGGTGACGCTGTCGTTCGACGAGTCGGCTGCCGCCGTCGGGGGCTTCCGGTGGTGCGAGCTGGCCACCTGGCGGGCGTGCAGCGCGTGGGCGACAACCACGCCGGTGGCTGCCGCCGCGGTGTGCCTCGACGTCGTCGGCGCCCACGCGGCCTGGCGGGCCGACCAGTGGTGGCAGCGGCTGCCGGTGCTGGCCTCGGTCGAGCGGTCGTCGCTGGTCGTGCCGCCCCCTGGGTGGGCGGCTGTCGACGACGCCCTCGCCGCGGTCGAAGGCGCGCCGGCGCGCCTGGCGGTCACGACCCGCGTGCTGCTGGGCCGCCTGGCTGCGGGCTATGCGGCGATCGCCGGTTTCGTCAGCCCGGTCGCCGACGGGCCCCTGGCCCGGACCCTCGCCCAGGCGCAGGCCGACGTCGCCGCCGACTGGCAGCGCAGCGCTGCGCTGCTCACGAACCTGCTGGTGACCGGCGAGGCCGTCGACGACGCGGCGGCGGCGGTGTCAGGCGTCGAGCACCGGGCGCTTGGCGGCGACCCGGGCGAAGCGGCGCAGTGACCAGCGCACCATGACGCCGAACAGCGGCGTCCCCACCGCGTAGGCCACCCGGAGCACCGGTCCGGAGGCCTGGAGGGTCTCCGCCCAGACCAGACGGCTGCGGTTGCCCGGCAGGCGCTCCACCTCGTAGACGGCGTCGCCGCGGACCAGGGTGCCGACGTGGTGCAGCACGACCCGGTGGGGCGGGTCCCACTCGACGATCTGCATCGGGTCGTGCAGCGCCAGCGGGCCGATCCCGGTGACCGCCTCGATCGTGGCGCCGACGCCGCGACCACCCCCCGAGGTCGCCCGCACCGACGACCCGATCACCCACGCCGACTGCCCCGGCCAGTCGACCGCCGCCTCCCACGCCTGCTCCGGGGTGACGTCGAGGTCGATGTGGGCTCGCACGGTGGGCACCACCACAGCGAAGCACCCCGAGGCGCCCTTGGCGGAGGTGGACGGGAATCGAACCCGCCGGACGGGGATCGCCCGTCCCAGCCGCTTTGAAGGCGGTGGGGCCCACCAGGTGCCCGGACACCTCCCCGAGGGAGGACCAGAGGCTACCGGCGCTAGCGTGCCGCCGTGCGCAAGCTCCTCGTCCTGGCTCTGCTCGGCAGCCTCGCTGCCCTCGCCTACCGCAAGCTCAACGCCTGATCGCGCCGGGGCCGACCTCCGCCCGGTCGGCGGCCCGGGCAGGATCTTGACCGTCGCCCGGCGAACCACCCTGGGCCGCATCGGAGCGCGAGGAGGTCGGCCACGTGGAACGGCTGTTGGCGAGGTTGGCGACCAAGGGGGCCCGGCGCGGCCTGAGCGTCGCCGCCGCCGCCCTCATGGCCGTCGCCGCCGTGCTGCTCGGCGCTCCCGTCGTCACCGACCTGGTGCACAACTCACTGCAGTCGCACCTGCGCAGCCAGCTGCAGAGCTCGCGGCTGCGCTCCGCGTACGTCACGGGCACCGTGCGCGAAGGCGACAGCCTGACCCGCCTCACGATCCCGAAGATCGGCGTCGACGTGGTGGTCGTGCAGGGCACCGGTGCCAGCGCGCTGCGGGCCGGGGCGGGCCACTACACGACCACGCCGCTGCCCTGCACCTACGGTGACGTGGCCATCGCCGGGCATCGGACCACCTACGGCAAGCCGTTCGCCAACGTCGACCTGCTGGCCCCCGGCGACGTGATCACCCTGGCCACCCCCGTCGGGTCGTGCGTCTACCGGGTGACCCGGGCGCCGTTCGTCGTGCCCAACGACGACTGGGCCGTCGTCGCCAACACGCCAGGGGTCGCCACCCTCACGCTGACCTCCTGCCACCCGAAGGGATCGGCCGCCGAGCGCATCGTCATCAAGGCGGCAATGGTCTCATCGGAGGCCCTCGCCTGACCTCGACCCGCACCGAGGCCGGGCGCGCCGGGGTCCGGCGCGCCGGGGCCGGGCGCACTGGGGTCTGGCGCACCGTGGCGGTCCGGCTGGGCGGCGCCGGTGCCGCCGGGTGCCTGGCTGCGCTCGCCGCTGCCGCCGGCACCGTCGGAGGCGCCAGCGCGGGCGCGGCGCCGACGGTGGCCTCGCCGGCCCCGGCGCTGGTGGTCACCGCCGACCCCTGCGGCCCCGGCCCCACGCCGGGGGCGTGCGGCGCCGACCCGACGGCGCTGTCGGTGACCTGGCCGGGCAGCGCCGTCGTCGGCGGGGTGGTGGTCACCTGGCAGCAGGCCGGCCGCCCGGCCGGGGCCCCGTCGCCGAGCGCACCGGCCGCCGGCCTGGCCACGACGTCGGGCCAGTGCCGTCGGGCCGACGACGGCTCGACGGCCACCTGCACCTGGCCGTGGCCGGCCGCGCTCCACGCCGCCGGCGCCCAGGTGCTCAACGGCACCTACGCCGTCGCCGCCTGCCGGAACGACCCCACGGCCGGCGCCCCCACCAGCTCGTCGACGACGCCCGGCACCGATGTGGCGACCACCACGCCGACGACGGCGGCCACCACCACGGTGCCCCCGACCACGAGCTCCACGTCCCCGACGACCGCCCCCTTCCTGCCCTTCGGGCTCCAGGGCGCCACCGCTGCGTCGGCCGGGGGCGGTGCGACCAGCGGAGGGTCGGGTGCCGGGAACCAGCCCGCCGGCGACACGACCAGCGGAGGGTCCGGTGCCGGGGGGCCCTCCACCGCCGCCACGTCGCCCTCCGGCCCCCAGACCCCGACCTGCGACGACGCCGGGGTGGCCGGGGGGTCGCTGGCGGTCGCCGTGGCGCCGGCCCGGCCGGCGAACCTCACCGTGGCCGACGGCTCGCCGAACGAGTTGCGCTGGGCGGCGGGCGGCGAGGACGACCTGGCCGGCTACGAAGTGGCCCGTGACGGCGCCACGGTGTGGGCGTGCCACGACAACGGCGCTGCGGTCGGTGCCGCCGCCTGCCCCCAGGCGCTCGTGCTCGACGACCCGGCTCCCGCCGGCCCGCACACGTGGGCGGTGACCGCCCTGCGCCTCCCGGCCGATCCTTCGCAGCCGCTGCTCGTCTCCCCGCCGGCCACCGCGAAGGCCACCAGCTCCGGGGCCACCGCCGTCGGGCTGCCGAAGGTGCCCGGCTTCGTGCCCCCGGCACCCGCCAGGCCCGTCGCGGCGCCCCGCCGTGTGGCTCCCGCCTCGCCGCGCGCCGCGGTCACCACGACCACCGACCCGGGCTACGGAGTGTCGCTGCCCTACCAGGCCGGCACATCCCCGGGGGCGGTTGCCCTCTCCCAGCCCGAGGACGGCGCCGGCGGCCACCCCGGGGTCGGACGCGCCGCACTGGCCGCCCTCGCTGCCCTGCTCGTCGCCGTGGCCGCCCACCTGGTGTACCTCAACAGCCTGCTGGCCCGCCGCCAGGTCGAAGCGGCGGCGGCCCGTCGGCGGTCGTCGGCCGCCGAGGGCGCGACCCGGCCGCCGGGGTAGGGGAGCGGGCATGGCGGCGGGGGTGGGCCCGGTGGGGCGCGACGAGGCCTGGCCGCCGCCATCCGCCTGGGCGGGCACGGGCCACGACGAGATCGCCGAGCACGTCGAGCAGCTCTTCGCCATGGTCACCGAGGGGCTGGCGGCGGCCACCGAGGCGCTGCTGTCGGGTGACCGTGAGGTGGTGCGGGTGCTCGTCGAGCGCGACGGCGCCGCCGACGAGGTCTACCGGACCGTCGAGTCCCTGGTCACCACCGCCATCACCGACGGCGGCCTGACGCCCAGCCAGCTCCGGGCCCTCGTGTCGGTGCTGCGGGTCGCCCCCGAGCTCGAGCGCAGCCACGACCTCGTCGAGCACATCGCCCGCCGAGGGTCGGCCGGCATCGGCGCCGCACTCAGCCCCCGCGCCCGCGGCCTCGTGCAGCGCATGGGCACCGGCGGCGTCGAGATGTGGCAGCTCGTCGCCGACGGGTGGGCCCGGCGTGACGCGTCGGTCGCCGAGGTGCTCGAGGGGCGCGACGACGAGCTCGACGAGCTGCACGCCGCCCTCTCCGCCGAGGTGGCCCGTGGCGATCAGCCGCTCCCGGTGGCCATGGAGGCCACCCTGGTCGCCCGCTTCTTCGAGCGCCTGGGCGACCACGCCGTCAACATCGCCCGACGCATCCCGTCGCTCTGAGCCGGCCGCTCGGGGGCTGCGCTTGCGGTAGCAGGTGTCGATCTGGGTAGGGTCTCGATCCGGTACGACGAGAGAGGGATGTGCAGCCGATGGAGCTCGGTCTGGAGGTCAGCGAGGGCCCGGCGCCCTACACCGTGCTCGCCGTCAAGGGCGAGGTCGACGTCTACACGGCGCCGCGGTTGCGGGAGAAGCTGGTTGAGCTGGTCAGCCAGGGAAAGCACCAGATCGTCGTCGACCTCGAGGCGGTCGAGTTCCTCGACTCGACCGGGCTGGGCGTCCTGGTGGGCGGCCTGAAGCGGCTGCGCAGCCACGACGGTGACCTGTCGCTGGTCTGCACCCACAGCCGCATCCTCAAGGTGTTCGAGATCACCGGGCTCACCAAGGTGTTCTCCATCTACGAGTCGGTCGACGCAGCCACCAGCGCCGCGTAGCGCGGCGTCCGCCGCCGTAATGGAGAACGTCTTCGAGCTGCAGATCCCGGCCAGCCCGGAGTACATCGGCATCGTCCGCCTGGTCGTGTCGTCGCTCGCGTCGGCCCGACGGGCGCTCGCCGACGAACGGGTCGACGACCTCAAGCTCGCCGTGTCCGAGGCCTGCACGAACGCGATCGAGGCCCACGCCGCGGCCGGGTCGGAGCAGCCGGTCGTCGTGCGGGTGCACGAGGGCACGGAGCGCCTCGAGGTCGAGATCGTCGACAAGGGCGCCGGGTTCGACCCCGACGCCCTCCCGGTGCACCCGCCGGTCACCGACCCGGACCGGCTGAACTTCGAGCGTGGCCTCGGCATCCCCCTCATCCGCACGCTGGTCGACGAGGTGCAGTTCGTGCCCACCGGCGACGGCACGACCGTGCGCATGACGCTCTTCGGCGGTCCCGCCGACGGTGGTGACGAGACCAGCGAGCTGTTGCGCGTCGTGCTGCGCGACGACGGCTGAGCCAACGGCCGGACGGGTGGCCGCCCGCCGGCCGCACACCGTCTGGGTGCTCGGCGACCAGCTGAACCGGGGGATCGCCAGCCTGCTCGACGCGGACCCGGCGGCCACCCGGGTGCTCATGGTGACCAGCAGGGCGCGCCTGGCCCGCGGCCGCTGGCATCGCCAGCGCCTGCACGCCGTGCTGGCCGGGATGCGCCGCTTCGCCGCCGAGCTCGAGGGCGCCGGCTTCGCCGTCGACCTGCGCGACGCCGCCAGCCTGCCCGCCGGCCTCGCCGCCCACCGTGGCGACCACGCCCCCGAGCGGGTCACCGCCATGGAGCCCATGTCCATCGGCGCCCGGGCCACCCTGGAGGCGGCCGGCGTCGAGCTGGTGCGGTCGAACCAGTTCCTCTGCCATCCCGACGAGTTCGCCGCCTGGGCGGCGTCGAGGGGCGGCCGCCGGCTGCGGATGGAGGACTTCTACCGCTGGCAGCGCAGCCGGCTCGGCATCTTGATGGACGGGCCCGACCGGCCTGCGGGCGGCCGCTGGAACTTCGACCACGACAACCGCCGGCCGCCGCCCACCGACGCGGCCCTGGCCCGACCCGGTCGTCGACGAGCTCGACGACCTGGACGCCGAGGTGATCGCCGGCCTGCCCGCCAGCACCTTCGGGGCGGCGCCGACCGGGTGGTGGCCGACCAGCCGGGCCGGAGCGCTGCGCCGCCTCGACGAGTTCATCCGCGACGGTCTGCCCCGCTTCGGCCCCCACGAGGACGCCATGCTCACCGCAGAGCCCCGCCTGGCCCACTCGCTGCTGTCGTCGTCGATGAACCTGGGTCTGTTGCACCCCGGGGAGGTGGTGGCTGCGGCCGAGGACGCCTACCGCGACGGGCGGGTGCCGATCGCCTCCGCCGAGGGGTTCATCCGCCAGGTGATCGGCTGGCGGGAATACGTCTGGGGCCTCTACTGGCTGTGGATGCCCGACTACCGGCACGCCAACGCCCTCGACGCCCACCGGCCGCTGCCCCCGGCGTTCGTCGGTTCGGCGAGCACCCGCATGCGCTGCCTCGACGTGGCGCTGCAGGGCATCGAGGAGCGGGCGTGGGTGCACCACATCCAGCGGCTCATGGTGCTCGCCAACCTGTGCCTGCTCGCCGGGGTCGAGCCGCTCGAGGTCGTCGACTGGATGTGGCACAGCTTCGTCGACGGGGCCGAGTGGGTGATGATCCCGAACGTGGTGGGCATGGCGCTGCACGCCGACGGCGGCCGCATGGCCACCAAGCCCTACGCCGCCGGCGGCGCCTACATCAACCGCATGAGCGACCACTGCCGAGGCTGCGCGTACGACCCCCGCAAGCGCACCGGTGACGAC
>DASTHS010000243.1:0-2407 GCA_035718085.1 Acidimicrobiales bacterium
AGCCGCTGACGCACCAGGAGTGCCTGGCGCTGCTGGCCTCCTCGTCGATCGGGCACCTGGCGGTGCAGGTCGGCCACTACCCGCAGGTCTTCACCGTGAACTACCGCCTCGACGGGCAGGTGATCGTGTTCCGGAGCAACGCCGGCACCAAGCTGCAGGCCGCCGACCACGCCAACGTCGCCTTCCACGTCGACCACGTCGACCCCGTGACCCGGACCGGCTGGAGCGTGCTGGTGCAGGGCATGGCCGAGGACGTGACCAACCACCGCGCCGACCCCAACCGCGACCGGGCCGAAGCCCTCGACATCGCCCCGTGGGTGGCCGACGGTCGGTCGCACCTGGTGCGGGTCATCCCCGCCCACATCACCGGGCGACGCATCGGGCCCGGCGCCGCTGCGTTCTGGACCCTCGACGCGGGGAGCTACCTCTGAACCCCCGCCGGCCGCACCCAGCGCCGGGCGCGCCACGGGGTGCCGACCGTCGTCGACACCCCGCGTGCGTGCGCTACGAGAGCGGACGACGGGATTCGAACCCGCGACCCTCACCTTGGCAAGGTGATGCTCTACCAACTGAGCCACGTCCGCAGCGGTCGGCCAAGCTAGCAGCTGCCACCGGCGGCAGTCCACGCAGGCTCAGCCGCCGTTGGGCACCGTGCAGAGCTGGTGGGGGTAGCGGACGCCCGGGTAGGCCAGCACGACCGCCAGGGTGCCCGAGGGGCACGTGGGCGCCCCGGGGGTGCCGGGCTGCACCGACGTCACCTTGACCACGGCGCCCGGCGCGCTGCAGGCGACACCCTTGGGTGCGTACACGGGGCGCCCCCCGGCGAAGCCCGCCTCGGTGAGGCACTTCCCAACCAGGGCACGGGACGCGCTGGCCTCGGCGGCGGCCTGGCCGCCCGAGCCGCTCAGCGCCTGGGCGGCGCCGACCACCAGGATGGCGACGAGCACGACCAACGGCACGATGCGATACGGGGTGCGCCACCCGGGCCGGTCGATGGTGACCCCGCCGGGCAGCAGCCCACGGCGGGGCTCCCACCCCGGTGGGCGGGGCGGGGCGTCGCGCCCGGGCCGGTAGCGCACCCACACGCCGGCGGCCTCGTCGAGCCAGCGGACCGCCGAGCCGGAGCGCTGCCAGCGGATGCCCCGGTGGGTCGTCTCCTCGGCCGGGGCGGTCACTTGAGCAGGCGCGACAGCCGCCGGTCGGCGAGGGGCTTGCCGCCGGTCTGGCACGTGGCGCAATACTGCAGGGACTTGGTGGCGAAGGCGACCTCGCGCACCACGTCGCCGCACACCGGGCACGCCTCCCCGGTGCGGCCGTGCACGGCCATCCCGGAGCGCTTCTCCCCTTTCAAGCCCTTGGCAGGCAGGCCCAGGCTGCGCTCGAGGGCGTCGGAGAGCACCCCGACGAGCGCATCGTGGAGGCGACCCACCTCCTCCGCGGTGAGCTTGTCGGCGGCCCTGAACGGCGACAGACGGGCCCGGTGCAGGGCCTCGTCGCTGTAGGCGTTGCCGACGCCGGCGATGCGGCGCTGGTCGGTGAGCGCGCCCTTCAGCTGTCCGCCGCCGGCGAGCGCGGCGCCGAGCGCGTCGGCGTCGAAGTCCGCGGCGAGCGGGTCGGGCCCGAGGGTGGCCACGTGCTCCACGTCGGCTGGATCCCCGACCACCCACAGGGCGAGCCGCTTCTCGGTGCCCTGCTCGGTGAGGTCGAAGCCGGCGCCGTCGTCGAGTCCGACGCGCAGGGCCAGCGGGCCCCGGCCGGGTTTGGTCCGGCCTTCGGGCAGGCGGTCACGCCACTGCACCCACCCGCCCCGGGCCAGGTGCGCGACCAGCCACGGCCCGTCGGTGGCCACGCAGAGGTGCTTGCCCCGACGGGTGACCCCGCCGACGGTGCGACCGGCGAGGGCATCCAGCGGCGGCGCGAAGGTCTTGAGGGCGGCGAGGGCCCCGAGCTCGACGCGTGCGAGGCGGTGGCCGACGGTGCGCTCGCCGAGGAAACGGGCGAGGGCCTCCACCTCGGGCAGCTCGGGCACCTAGACCCCCGTGTGCCCGAAGCCGCCGGTGCCGCGCACCGTCGCGGTCAGCTCGTCGACCGGGGTCAGCACCACCCGGGCGACCTGCTGCACGACCAGCTGGGCGATGCGGTCGCCCCGGCGCACCCGGAACGGCGTGACCGGGTCGGTGTTGAGCAGCAGCACGGCCAGCTCGTCGCGGTAGCCGGCGTCGATCAGCCCCGGGCTGTTGACCACCGTCACCCCGTGGCGCAGGGCCAGGCCGCTGCGGGGCTGCACGAAGCCGGCCCACCCGTCGGGGATCGCCACGGCGATGCCGGTCGGCACCAGGGCCCGGCCGCCGGCCGGCGCCACGGTCACAGCGGTGCGTGCCCGCAGATCGAGCCCGGCGTCGCCGGG
>DASTHS010000244.1:0-9330 GCA_035718085.1 Acidimicrobiales bacterium
CAGGATGACCGCCCCCGCGGCCACGGCGATCACCGTGCGCACGGCGGTGTGGTCCTGCTGGCTGATGACCGCCGGCAGGATCAGCAGGCTGACCAGGTTCATCACCTTGATCAGCGGGTTGAGGGCCGGGCCGGCCGTGTCTTTGAACGGGTCGCCCACCGTGTCACCGATCACGGCCGCCTTGTGGCCCTCCGACCCCTTGCCCCCCTCGTGGCCGTCCTCGATGTACTTCTTGGCGTTGTCCCACGCCCCACCGGCGTTGTTGAGGAAGTTGGCCATCAGCTGACCGGTGAGGATGGTGCCGGCCAGGAAGGCGCCGAGGGCGAGGTCGCCGATGCCGAAGCCGACCACCACCGGCGAGAGGATCGCCAGCAGCGCCGGGGTGGCCAGCTCCCGTTGCGCCGCCGCCGTGCAGATGTCGATCACCCGCCCGTACTCGGGGCGCTCGGTGCGGTCCATGATGCCGGGGTGCTCGCGGAACTGGCGGCGCACCTCCTCGACCCCGGTGCCCGCCGAGCGCCCCACGGCACGGATGGCCAGGGCGCTGAAGAGGAAGGCGATCGACCCGCCGATGAGCAACCCGAGGAACGTCTTGGGGTTGGCCACGTTGATGATGCTCTGCGACGCCACCGTGAACAGCTCGTTGCCGCTGGGGATGTGCCCGTTCACCGGCGTCAGGTGGGCGTTCTGGGCGATGGTCTGGATGTAGGAGGCGAACAGCGCCACCGCGGCGATCACCGCCGAACCGATGGCGAAGCCCTTGGTGATCGCCTTGGTGGTGTTCCCGACGGCGTCGAGGCTCACCATGATGCGCTCCGGCTCACCGTGGAACTCCCCGCTCATCTCCGCGATGCCCGCGGCGTTGTCGGAGATCGGCCCGAAGGTGTCCTCCGAGACCACGATGCCCGAGGTCGACAGCAGCCCGAGGCCGACCAACGACACCAGGTACAGCTCGTATTGGATGTCGCCCTGGCCGAGGGCGATGGCCACCACGATGGCGATGACGATGGCGATGATCGCCGGGGTGGCCGACTCCAGGCCGCTGCTGATGCCGGCGAGCACGGCGGTGGCCGGGCCGGTGCGGGTGGACTCGGCGATGTCGCGCACCGGGGCCGTCTCGGTCGACGTGTAGTACTCGGTGATGCGGCTGGCCACCTGGCCGAGCACCACACCGGTGAGCACGGCGAAGAAGACCCGGTAGTTGTGCACGTAGGTGGCCGACACGATGAGGGTGCCGACGATGGTCAGCACGGCCGACACCAGCAGGCCGCGGTTGATCGGCGCCATGGCCGACTTGTCGCGAGACCCGGCGCGCACCACGAAGATGCCGATGATCGACGCCAGGATGCCGATGGCCGGCACGATCAGGCTGAAGGTCAGGCCGACCTGGCCCCGTCCCGGGAAGGCCGTGTTGGCCAGGATCAACGTGGCCACCAGGATCACGATGTAGCTCTCGAAGAGGTCGGCCCCCATCCCGGCGCAGTCGCCCACGTTGTCGCCCACGTTGTCGGCGATGGTGGCCGGGTTGCGGGGGTCGTCCTCGGGGATGCCGGCCTCCACCTTGCCCACCAGGTCGGCGCCGACGTCGGCTGCCTTGGTGAAGATGCCGCCGCCGACTCGCATGAACAGCGCGAGCAGCGAGCCGCCGAACCCGAAGCCGACCAGGATCGCCGTCGCCGTGTTCTGGGCCAGCATCACGATGACGGTGGCGCCGAGCAGGCCGAGACCCACCACGAACAGGCCGGTGATGGCACCCGTGCGGAACGCGACCTTGAGCGCCCCGGCGAGGGAGCCGTCACGGGCGGCCGCCGCGGTGCGCACGTTGCCGCGCACGGCGGTGCTCATCCCGATGTAGCCGGCCAGGCCGGAGCACCCGGCGCCCACGAGGAAGGCGAGGGCGCGGAAACCGCCCGACGCCACGTAGGAGAGCGCGGTGTGCTTCACGTGGCTGGCGTCGGTGTAGGTGATCCTGGTGGCCGTCACCCACACCAGCACCGCCAGGGGGATGACGATCACGCCGATCACCCGGAACTGTCGGACGAGGTACGCCTGGGCCCCCTCCTGCACCGCCTTGGCGATCTCGATCATGCTGGTCGTGCCCTGGTCCGCCGCCAGCATCTGGCGCATCAGCACCACGCCGGTGATGATCGCCAGCACGCCGCAGGCGGCGCAGAAGATCAGCCACCCCCATTCGGCGCTGTGCAGCTGGAAGGCCTGGTAGCCCCCCTCTTGCATCAACCTCATCGTCGGTGATTCCCCTCTTTCTTGTTGGTGGGCCTGGTGCGGGGAGCCCGCACGAGGATCTGTCGGGCGACCTTGTCGCCCAGGGTGCGGTCCTCGCCGTCGACCGACACCACCAGGGGCCCGTCGAAGGGATGCTTCTCGCGGACCTGCACCTCGACGCCCGGGCGCACCCCGAGCCCGTCGAGGAACGCCGCCACCCCTGGGTCGGTCGAGCCCGGCAGGGCGACGACCGCCCGGTCGCCGGGCGCCAGGTCGTAGAGGGGCGCCATCTCGGGCAGGCCGTCGTCGTCGCCCGCCGCCCCGGGGATCGGGAAGCCGTGCGGGCAGGTGGCGGGCCGGTCGAGGGCGGCGTAGAGGCGCTCCTCCACCTCCTGGGGCAGGTCGTGTTCGAACGTGGGGGCCAGGCGGTCGGCTTCGGACCACGAGTAGCCGAGCATGTCGGCGAGGAACCGCTCCACGATGCGGTGCCGCCGGATCACCGCCATGGCCACGTGGCGGCCCTCGTCGGTGAGCTCGACGCCCCGGTAGGGCGTGTGCAGCGCCAGGCCGGTGTCGGCCAGCCGCTTGACCGTGGTGGTCACCGTCGCCGGCGCCATGCCGAGCGCCGTGGCCAGGTCGCCGGTGCGGGCCCCGCCGTCGCCGTTCGGTGGCGCGGTGAGCCTCCAGATGGCTTTCAGCGTGTGCCGCTCCGACTTGGTGAGTGCCCGCTCCATGGTTGCGGGACGTGAAGCTAGGGTTTCGGCCCATCGAAAGCAACTGGTCCGACCGGGCTGGCCACCTCGACGGCGGCGAAGGCACGGGCGGGGGCATGGGGGGCCGCGGCGGCACCGGGGGTTCGGAGCCGGCGACGGTGACGATCGAGGAGCTGGCGTCGGCGTCGGGCCGCCCGGCCGGCGAGGTGCTCGCCGCCGTGGCGGCTGCGGTGGCGGCGGGGCTGCTCGACGCGACCGGGCCGGTGCTCGCCTGTCGGGTCCCCGAGGCCCGGGCCCAGGTGCTCCAGCGCCTGGCGCCGTCCGCGGCCCCGACGGGCGGGGTGCCGCACCCGGCCTGGGGGGCGGGGCGGGTCGCCGACTGGCTGCGCTGGACTGCGGGCCAGGTGCGCAGCGACGCGCCGGGCGCCGCCGTCGAGCTGCTGCAGGCCGCCCTCGGCATGGCCCCCGACGACGAACGCGAAGCCCTGGCGGCGCTGCTCGCCGACGCCCTCCGACGAGCGGGGCGGCTCGAGGAGGCCGAGGCGCTGTGCCGCCAGACGATCGCAGCCGGCGGCACGGGAGCCGACCGTTGGCGCCTGCACCAGGTGCTCGTGCGGGTGCTGCAGGCCCGGGGGCGCATGCGCGACGCGCTCGACGAGGCCCACCGCGCCACCGCGGCCGTGCCGGCCGGGCGCCGCCCGTGGTTCGCGGCGGCCGCGGCCCACGCCGAGATGGTGCTCGGTCGGTGGGCCGACGCCGACGCGGACGCCGCCGCCGTCCTCGACGCGGTCGGCGCCGGCGGTGATCTCGCCGCCGAGGTGACCGCCCTGCGGGTGCGCTGCCATGTCGCCCAGCACGACGGCGCCCCGGTACGGGCCGGGGGTCTGGCCGACGCCCTGGTCGACGCCGCCCGCCGGCTCCCACCCGACGACGCCGACGCGCAGGCCCTGCTGGTCGCCGGTGCGCTGCTGGGTGACCTCGACCGCCACGCCGACGGCCTGGCCCTCATCGGCGAGGGCCGTCGCCTGGCGCTCGGCCTCGGGCGCGACTTCGACGTCCGTTCGGCGTGCGCCTACGCCGCCCTCGTGCAGGCCGCGACCGGTGCCTGGGAAGCGGCGCTCAGCGATCTCGCGGCCGCGACCGACCCGGCCGGCGCCCTGGGGTGGACCGTCGACCTCATGCTCCTGGCCGCCGAGTTGCACGCCGTGCGCGGCGAGATGGCCGCCGGCGCCCGACTGCTCCGCGACGCCGAGCAGGCGGTGACCGCCGGCGCGCCCGTCACCAACCCGGCGCGCCTCGACTGGGTGCGCGCCGAGCTGGCGAAGTCTGCGGGCGACCGGGCCGCGGCCGCCGGGCACCTGGCCAGGGCCTGGGAGGCCAGCATGTCGTCGGGGGCGGCCCGGGAGCGACGGCGCATCGGGCCGGCCCTGGTGCGCATCGGCCTGTTGCTGCCCGCTGAGGTCGCCGCCACGGGCATCGACCAGTCGGCGGTGGCCGCCGACCTCGAGCAGCGGGCGGCGGCCAACCCGGGCGTCGACGGGCTCGCCGGCGCGGCAGGGTGGGCGGCGGGGGCGCTCGCCCGCGACGGGGCCCTGCTGCTCGGCGCCCTCGAACGGCTCCGGGCGTCAGGGCGACGCCACGAGGCGGCCCGCTGTGCGGCCGACGCCGCCTACGTGCTCGCCGCCGACGACCCGGCGACGGCCACGTCGCTCGCCGACGAGGCGCTGCGGGCCCTCGACGCCCTCGGGGCCGCCGGCGAGCGCAGTCGGGTGCGCGCCGCCCTGCGCGGCGTCGGGCTCGAACCGGCCCGGGCAGGGCGACCGCCCGGAGCCGCCGGCTGGGCCGGCCTGACGCCCGCCGAGCAGCGGGTGGCGGTGCTCGTCGCCGACGGGCTGTCGAACCCCGAGGTCGGGGCCCGGCTCTACATCGCCACGCGCACCGTGAGCACCCACGTGTCGCACGCCCTGCGCAAGCTGGGGCTGAGGTCGCGCACCGAGCTGGCGGTCTACGTGGCCACCCACCGCCTGGCGCCCCCCTCCGTGTGACGGGCCGTCTTGGTGGATACGTCAACTGACCGATGTCGGGGCCCCGGGGCCGGTCGTAACGTCCGGGACGTCGGGCAGCTTCCAGCCGCCGGCCTCCCGGCCGGCACGGGTGGCGGGCCGGGTTCGGGGTCGGCGGGCCTCCGAGCCCGGCTCCGACATCGCCTCAGGGGGCGACGGGGACGTCCGGGTGCAGGCGCGCCGACAGGCGCAGCGCCCACCCCGTCGGGGTCGCCGGTTGCACGGCGACGATCAGCACGATCCAGAGGAGGTGGCTGGCGATGGGGGCGACCAGCCCACCGGTCCACACGAACAGCGCCCCCCACCAGGCGCCTCCCACCAGGGCGGCCACCGGGAGGATGACCTTGCGTTCCGGCAGGTGCACGGCGGCGTAGATGACCAGGGCGGCCACGACGCCGGCCCGGTGCCAGAGCAGTCCACGGAAGAACAGCTCCTCGCCGGGGGCGGCGACGGCCAGCACCACCAGCAGCTGGGCGGTGCTGCCCCGCCCCTTCACCGAGTACAGGTCGCCGACCTCGGCGGCCAGGGCGGGCAGCACGATCACCAGCAGCTGCTCACCCACCCAGAACACAGCGTAGAACACCAACCCGGAGGCCAGGCCGACACCGAGGTCGGCGGCCCAGTGGCGCCGGGCCAGCAGGTGGCCGATGGCGCCCGTGTCGACACCGACCGCATAGGCGGCGATGCTGGCGGCGGCCACGGCGGCGCGGGTCCAGAACCCGCGGCGGTCGACGCCGAACATGGCCCCCCAGGCCACGAAGGCCAGGGCCACGCCGAGGGCCACCTTGGTAGTCACCGCACCGGTGTACCCCTGGATGCATGCGTGCGCTCGTCACCGGTGCCACCGGCTTCGTCGGTCGGTCGCTGACCGCCGCCCTCGAAGGTGCCGGCCACACCGTCGCGGCCGGCACCCGGCGGCCCGACGCCTACCGCGGCCCGGGCCAGCCGGTGGCCCTCGACGTCGCCGACGCCGGCAGCGTCGCCGCCGCCCTCGCCGGGGTCGACACCGCCTACTACTTGGTGCACTCGATGGAGTCGGGCGACTTCGCCCGCCGCGACCGCGAGGCGGCCACCACCGTGGCCCGGGCTGCCGCCGATGCGGGCGTGCGGGTCGTCTACCTCGGGGGCATGGGCGACGAGGCGGAGTCGGCCAGGCGTTCGGCCCACCTGGCCAGCCGCCACGAGGTCGGCCGCATCCTCCGGGACGGCGCCGACACCGTCGAGCTGCGGGCGGCCATGGTGGTCGGGGCGGGGAGCGCCAGCTTCGAGATCCTGCGCCAGCTGGTCGACCGGTTGCCGGCCATGGTGTGCCCCCGCTGGGTCACCACCGCCTGCCAGCCCATCGCCCTCGACGACGTGGTCGCCTACCTGTCCGCGGCGCCGACGCTGCCCGCCGGTGCGTACGACGTCGGGGGCGCCGAGGTGCTGACCTACGAACGCATGCTCCGGCGCTACGCCGCCCTCACCGGCAGGCGCCGGCTGATCCTCAAGGTGCCCGTGCTCTCCCCGCGGTTGTCGTCGCGCTGGATCGGCCTGGTCACCGACCAGCCCCCCTCGGTGGCCCGCCCGCTGGCCGACGGGTTGTCGGTCGAGGTGGTGGTGCGAGACGACCGGATCCGGCGGCTGGTGCCCGTCGAGCCGATGGGCTTCGACGAGATGGTGCGTCGGGCCCTCGCCGCCGACGGCCGCCCCGGTCGGGCCGTCGGGGGTTGACACCGCGGGCCGGGGCGCCAATCGTTGAGCGCACCCGCCGGGTACCGTGCCCGCGGCGGCCCCCGGGTCGCCGTCACCCCCACCGCCCAGACCGAGGCCCGCCACCCGCCCATGCCCAAGCCCCTCGTGATCGTCGAGTCACCGGCCAAGGCCCGCACCATCGCGGGCTTCCTCGGCGGCGACTACGTCGTCGAGAGCTCCATCGGCCACATCCGTGACCTGCCCCGCAACGCCGCCGACGTGCCGCCCGCGCTCAAGGGCGAGCCGTGGGCGCGCCTCGGTGTCGACGTCGACAACGACTTCAAGCCGCTCTACGTGGTGTCGCCCGAGAAGCGCGACCAGGTGCGCAAGCTCAAGGCGCTGCTCAAGGACGCCAGCGAGCTCTACCTGGCCACCGACGAGGACCGGGAGGGCGAGTCGATCGCCTGGCACCTCCTCGAGGTGCTCAACCCCCGCGTGCCGGTCAGGCGGATGGTGTTCCACGAGATCACCCCGCAGGCCATCGAGCGGGCGGTCGCCGAGAGCCGCGACCTCGATCGGCGCCTCGTCGACGCCCAGGAGACCCGCCGCATCCTCGACCGCCTCTACGGCTACGAGGTCAGCCCCGTCCTCTGGAAGAAGATCATGCCGTCGCTGTCGGCCGGCCGGGTGCAGTCGGTCGCCACCCGCCTGCTCGTCGAGCGCGAGCGGGCCCGCATGCGCTTCGTGGCCGCCTCGTTCTGGGATCTGGCCGGGCGGTTCACCAAGCAGGGCGACGCCTTCGGCGCCGGGCTGGCGGCGGTCGACGGCGCCCGGCTGGTCACCGGGCGTGACTTCGGGGAGGACGGCGCCCTGAGCGAGCGGGCGGCCGCCGAGGCGGTGCGCCTCGACGAAGGGGCGGCCCGCACGCTCGCAGCCCGTTGCCGGGCCGCCGGGGTCACCTTCCGGGTGCGGTCGGTCGACGAGCGGCCCTGGCGGAGATCACCGGCGGCGCCGTTCATGACCTCGACGCTGCAACAGGAGGCAGGCCGGAAGCTCCGCTTCTCGTCGGCCCGGACGATGCGGGTGGCCCAGGAGCTCTACGAGTCGGGCTTCATCACCTACATGCGCACCGACTCGACGACGCTCTCCGACCAGGCCATCACCGCAGCACGCGCCCAGGTCGGGTCGCTCTACGGCCAGAGCTACCTGCCGCCCGCCCCCCGGCGCTACGACAAGAAGGTCAAGAACGCCCAGGAGGCGCACGAGGCCATCCGCCCGGCCGGCGAGACGTTCCGCACCCCCGAGCAGACCGGCCTGCAGGGCGACGCCCGGCGCATCTACGAGCTGATCTGGATGCGCACCGTCGCGTCGCAGATGGCCGACGCGGCTGGCCAGTCGGTGCAGGTCCGCCTCGGCGCCGCCCTCGCCGCCGACGGCACCGACACGCCGGCCGACGTCGAGTTCGCCACCAGCGGGCGCACCATCACCTTCCCCGGCTTCCTCCGCGCCTACGTCGAAGGGTCCGACGACCCCGACGCAGAGCTCGGCGACCGCGAGACCCCGCTGCCGGTGCTCGCCGTCGGCGACGAGCTCGGGGTCGAGTCGATCGAGGCGGAGGCACACACGACCTCCCCGCCAGCCCGCTACACCGAGGCGTCGCTGGTGAAGGCGCTCGAAGAGATGGGCGTGGGCCGCCCTTCCACCTACGCGTCGATCATGGACACCATCCAGGCGCGCGGCTACGTGTGGAAGAAGGGCACGGCGCTGGTGCCGTCGTGGACCTCCTTCGCGGTGGTCGGCCTGCTCGAACGGCACTTCGCCGAGCTCGTCGACTACAACTTCACCGCGGCGATGGAGGAGGACCTCGACGACATCGCCCGGGGCGCAGGGCAGATGGTGCCGTGGCTGGCGCAGTTCTACTTCGGCCCGTCCGGTGCCGGCGGTGACCGGTCGCCGGCCGGCCTCAAGCGGATGGTCTCCGAGCAGCTCGGTGAGATCGACGCCCGAGAGATCAACTCGATCCCCATCGACCCCGACGCCACCGTCGTGGTGCGGGTCGGCCGCTACGGGCCCTACGTGCAGCGCGGCGACGAACGGGCCTCGGTGCCCGACGACCTCGCCCCCGACGAGCTGACCCCCGACCGGGCGGCCGAGCTGCTCGAGGCGGGGTCGTCCGACCGTGAGCTCGGCCCCCACCCCGAGTCGGGTCTGCCGGTGGTGGTCAAGGCCGGCCGCTACGGGCCCTACGTGCAGGTCGGCGACGCCGACACCGCCGCCGGGAAGCCGCAGACGGCGTCGTTGCTGTCGTCGATGGACCCCTCGACGGTGACGATGGCCGACGCCCTCCGGGTGCTGTCCCTCCCGCGTGTCGTGGGCGCCGACCCGGCGACGGGGGAGGAGATCACCGCCCAGAACGGCCGTTACGGGCCCTACCTGAAGAAGGGCGCCGACAGCCGTACCATCGAGTCGGAGGATGCGCTGTTCTCCACGACGCTCGACGAGGCGCTGGCCATCTTCGCCCAGCCCAAGACCCGACGGGGCGCCAAGGCGGCAGCCGCCCCCTTGCGCACCTTCGGTGCCGACCCCGTCAGCGGCGGCGAGATCACGCTCAAGGAGGGTCGGTTCGGGCCCTACGTCACCGACGGCGAGACGAACGC
>DASTHS010000245.1:0-11753 GCA_035718085.1 Acidimicrobiales bacterium
CGTCGCCGGCCCGCTCGACGCCGGAGGGGGCGATGGGGGCCCCGTCGCAGGTCGCCCCCCGGCCCCGCACCGCGGCGAAGCGGGTGCCGATGGCCTGGTTGGCCACCACTGCCGCCAGGGGCCCGGCGGCGTCGAGGGCGCACACGCTCGTGGCCCACCACGGCAGCCCCTTGCTGGCGTTGGTCGACCCGTCGACGGGGTCGACGACCACCACGACCGCCCGGTCGGCGTCGGTCTCGGCCGACTCCTCGGAGACGACCCCGAGGCCGGCGGCGTCGAGCACCTCCAGGGCGGCCCGGTCGGCCACGAGGTCGTGGCGGTACTGCCCGTCGGTGGTGCCGGCCAGGCCCCAGTCGTCGAGGCGGGTCAGGGCGGCGGCGACGGCGTCGCACACCTCGTGGAGGGCGGCGAGCACCGCGTCGGTATCGGCGGAGGCCACGCGGCCCGACGGTAGCGTCCGGGGGTGCCCGTGCGGAACGCCACCCCCGACGACGTCGACGAGCTCGTGGCCATGGTGCGCGAGCTCGCCGAGTTCGAGCGTGCCGTGGAGGAGGCGGTGTGCTCCCCCGACGACCTGCGCCGCCACCTCTTCTCGCCCGGCGCCGTGGCCTCGGCGCTGGTCGCCACCCCCGACGGCTCGCCCGGCGAGGTCGCCGGCATGGCCATCTGGTACCGCACGTTCTCCACGTGGGAGGGCCGGTCCGGCATCTGGCTGGAAGACCTCTTCGTGCGCCCCGCCCACCGTCGGGGTGGCCTGGCCCGGGCGCTGCTCGACGAGCTGCGGGCCCGCACCGACGGGCGCGTCGAGTGGTCGGTGCTCGACTGGAACACCCCGGCGATCGCCTTCTACGACGGTCTGGGCGCCGCGCCGGTGCCGGGCTGGACCCGGTACCGGTGGCTGCCCGACGGCAGCCACCGGTAGGCTCGCCCCCCTGTGGCGGTCATCGACGTCCCCGGCTACATCGCCGAGATCAAAGACCACGCCGTCGACCACGGGTTCCACGTCCACGACGAGCGGCACTTCGTCGAGACGTACTCGCTGCGCCAGGTCTGGGAGGTCGACCTCCACCCGGAGGAGGGGTGCAACGGCCCCCTCGACCTGCACCTGGCCCTCGAGGTCGACCCGCGGGTGCTGCTGAGCTTCGAGGACGCCGTCGTCGAGCTGCCCGAGGGCAGCGACCCGCCCGACGAGTGGCACTTCCCGCTGGTGTTCACCTGGGCCCTCCCGCCGCTGCCGCAGGGGCCCGACCTGCTGCGCCTGGCCATCGACCTGGCCGGCATCGGCGGGGTCGAGATGCCCCTCGAGTCGTCCGCGATCGACAGCTACGCGTCGGCGACCGACGCCGCCGAGCGGCGCATCACCATCGTCGCCCGCCAGCAGATCAGCCTGGCCGGCATCATCGCCGGCGACGAGCTGGTCTGCGACACCCTCGAGCGGGCGCTCGCCGTCAGCCGCTACCTGCTCGAGCGGGCGCCGGCGTGGCTGACCGGTGGCTGACCCGGCCCCGGCGCTGGTGCACCTGGCCCGCCGGGCCGACTGGCAGGCCGCCTGCGCCTCCCCCGACCGCACCTACCGGGTGTCGACCATCGGCGCCACCCTCGACCGGGTCGGCTTCATCCACCTGAGCCGCCCCGACCAGGTCGACGGCGTCGCCGCCCGCTTCTACGACGGCGTCGGCGACCTGGTGCTCCTCGACGTCGACGCCGCCGCCACCGGGGCCGAGGTCGTCTGGGAGCCCGTCGGTGACGACACCTTCCCCCACCTCGTCGGCCCCCTCCCGGTCGACGCCGTCACCTCGGTCCGCCCCTACCGGCCCTGATGCTCGACTGGCTGCCCTGGCCCGACGCCGCCGCCATGGCCGCCGGCACCGGCGCAGCCACGGCGGCCACCCGCCACCGGCTGCGGCCGCTGCGCCCGTGGGCGGGCGAGGTGACCTTGCTGCTGGTGCTCTACGCCATGTGGCAGTACGCCGGCGCCTGGTCGATCGGCCGGGCGTCGGCCGCCGCCGGCCGCGGCCTGGCCATCTGGCGGGCCGAGCGGTGGCTGCACCTGCCGAGCGAACGGGCCGTCCAGGCCGCGTTCCTCGGGCATCGCACCCTGCTGCACCTGGCCAACGAGTGGTACGCCGAGGTGCACGTGCCCGCCCTCGGCGTGCTGCTGGTGTGGTGCTTCTGGCGCCACCGCGACCGCTACCCGGCCCTGCGCGCCGTGGTCGTCGGCGTCACCGCCGCCAGCCTGCTGATCGCGCTGCTGCCCGTCGCGCCGCCGCGCCTCCTGCCGTCGCTCGGGGTGGTCGACACCGCCGCCGTGATCGGGCCGAGCACCTACGCCGGGGGTGCGCCGGGCATCGACCAGCTGTCGGCCATGCCGTCGCTGCACGTCGGCTGGGCGCTCATCGTCGGCGGCGGGGTGGTGTGGGCGTCGCAGTCCCGTTGGCGGTGGGTCGCCCTCGCCTACCCGGTGCTGACGGCGTGGGTGGTGGTGGTCACCGGCAACCACTTCGAGGCCGACGGCATCGCCGCCGCCGCCCTCTGCGCGCTGGCCACCGCCGGCACCTACGCGTGGAGCAGGGCGGCCTCGAGCAGCCGCAGGTCACCGTCGTCGTCGCGGTGGGCGACCGCGGCGGCGAACCCGGCGGCGGCCAGCACCGGGGCCAGCGCGGCGTCGTGGCCGGCACCCACCTCGACGAGCAGCACCCCGCCGGCGCGCAGCAGCCGCCCGGCCACCGTGACCGCAGCGCCGAGCAGCGTCAGGCCGCCGGGGCCGCCGTCGAGCGCCCGGCGCGGCTCGAAGGCGCGCACGTCGCGGGGCAGCAGGCGCAGCGACTCGGTGGGCACGTAGGGCACCACCGCGGTGACCACGTCGACGGTGCCGGCGACCGCGGCGAGCGGGGCCGGCAGGTGGGCGTCAGTGAGGTCGTGGGCCACGCAGGCGACGCCGTTGGCCCGGGCGGTGGCCACGGCCAGCGGGTCGACGTCGGTGGCCACCACGGTGACCGCCGGCCGGCGCCGGGCGATCACCGCGGCGACCGCCCCGCACCCGGTGCACAGGTCGACGGCCATCCCGGCGCCGGGTCCGGGCGGGCGGGTGTCGAGCACGGCGACGGCCCGGCGCACCAGCAAGCCGGTCTCCCAGCGCGGCACGTAGAGGCCCGGCGCCATCATGACGCGCTCGCCGTCGAGGTCGGCCCGGCCGGTGATCCACGCCAGCGGCTCGCCGGTGAGCCGGCGGGCGAGGGCGGCGGCCGGGTCGGGGCAGCCGGCGAGCTCGGCCACCTCCTCGTCGGGGTCGGGGAAGCCGGCGGCGGCCAGGCGCTCGGCGGCGTCGTCGGGGAGCATGCGGCCCCGAGCCTCGCGTGCAAGGCTCGGCCCATGCGTGCGGTGCGTCTGGTCGACTGGCAGCGCGACCCCGAGGTGGTGGAGGTGCCCGAGCCCGAGCCGGGGCCCGGTCAGGTGGTGGTCAAGGTGGGCGGCGCCGGCGCCTGCCACAGCGACCTGCACCTGCTCCACGACCTGCCGGCCGGGCTGCTGCCGTGGACGCCGCCGTTCACCCTCGGCCACGAGAACGCCGGCTGGGTGCACGCCCTCGGCGAGGGGGTGGAGGGCGTCGAGGTCGGCCAGCCGGTGGCCGTGCACGGCGCCTGGGGCTGCGGCCACTGCCAGCGCTGCGCCACCGGCGCCGACAACATGTGCGAGGACCCGGCCGGCGCGCCGGTGCCGAGCGGGGGCGGCGGGTTGGGCCTCGACGGCGGCATGGCCGAGCTGCTGCTCGTGCCGTCCGCCCGCCACCTGGTGGAGCTCCCCGACGGGCTCGCCCCCGTCGACGCCGCCCCGCTCACCGACGCCGGCCTGACGCCGTACCACGCCGTGCGCCGGTCGCTGCCCAAGCTGGGGCCGACGGCGACCGCGGTCGTGATCGGCGTCGGCGGCCTCGGCCACCTGGCCGTGCAGATCCTCAAGGCGACCACCTCGGCGCGGGTGGTCGCCGTCGACACCCGGGAGGCGGCGCTCGGGCTCGCGTCCCGCTGCGGCGCCGACGCCGTGCACCTCGCCGGGGAGGCGCCCGCCGCCGTGGCCGCCGCCACCAAGGGCCGGGGCGCCGAGGTGGTGCTCGACCTGGTCGGCTCGGACGCCACGCTGGCCATGGCCGCCGGCATGGTGCGCCCCCTGGGCGACCTGACCCTGGTCGGCATCGCCGGCGGCAGCCACCCGTTCTCCTACGTGACCGTGCCGAGGGAGGCGTCGCTGCAGTCGACCTACTGGGGCAGCCGCACCGAGCTGGCGGAGGTGCTCGAGCTCGGCGCCCGCGGCCTGCTGCGGCCGACCACGACGGTCACCGACCTCGACGGCGCGCCGGCGGCCTACCGGGCGATGGCCGCCGGGGAGGTCGACGGGCGCGTCGTCGTCGTGCCCTGATCGGGCCGACCGGCCTCCCCGTCGAGGAGGTCGTCGCCGACGTGCGCGCCGCGCTGGCGGCCACCGGCACCTGCGTGCTGCAGGCCGCCCCCGGCGCCGGCAAGACCACGGTGGTGCCCCTGCGCCTGCTCGACGCGCCAGCGGTGGTGGAAGGTCGCGTGGTGGTGCTCGAGCCCCGCCGGGTGGCCGCCCGGGCGGCGGCGGCGCGCATGGCCGCGCTGGTGGGCGGCTCGGTCGGCGGCGTCGTCGGCGTGACCACCCGCGACCACCGGCGCACCGGCCCCTCGACGGTCGTCGAGGTCGTCACCGAGGGCGTCCTCACCCGGCGCCTGCAGCACGATCCGTCGCTGCCGGGGGTGGGGGCGGTGGTCTTCGACGAGTGGCACGAGCGCCACCTCGTCGCCGACCTGGGGCTGGCGCTGACCCTCGACGCCCGCGCCGGGCTGCGGCCCGACCTCCGCGTGCTGGTGATGTCGGCCACCCTCGACACCGGGCCGCTCGCCGCGCTGCTCGGCGGCGCGCCGGTCGTGCGCAGCGCCGGGCGCAGCCACCCCGTCACCGTGGAGTGGTCGCCGGCCGCCGACGGTCGGCCCACAGCGCGCGACGTGGCCGCCGCGGTGCGCGCCGCCCTCGACGGTGGTGCCGGTGACGTGCTGGCGTTCGTGCCCGGCCGGCGCGAGATCGGCGACACCGTCGCCGCCCTGGGCCGCCCGGCCGGGGTCGACGTGCTCGGCCTGCACGGCGGCCTGCCGCCCGCCGCCCAGGACCGGGCCCTGCGCGCCGGCGACCGGCGCCGCGTGGTGGTGAGCACCGACCTGGCCGAGTCGAGCGTCACCGTCGACGGCGTCACCGCCGTCGTCGACGCCGGGCTGGTGCGCCGGCCCGTCGTCGACGTGGCCACCGGCCTGCCGCGCCTGCGCACCGGCCTGGCCTCCCAGGCCGCCGCCGACCAGCGCGCCGGACGGGCCGGTCGCCTGGCCCCCGGCCGCGCCATCCGCCTGTGGGCCGAGGCCACCCACCCCGCCCGCCCGGCGTGGCCCCAGCCGGAGATCGCCACCGCCGACCTGGCCGACCTGGCCCTGCAGCTGGCGGTGTGGGGCGCCGCCCCCGGTGACCTGGCCTGGACCGACCCGCCCCCACCCGCGGCGCTGGCCGCCGCCGCCGAGCTCCTCGGCGAGCTCGGCGCCCTCGACGCCGGCGGCCGGCCCACCACCCTCGGCCGGCGCCTCGCCGACCTGCCGCTGCACCCCCGCCTGGGCGCGGTGGTGCTCGCCGCGCCCCCCGCCGCCCGGCGCGCCGCCGCCCGCCTGGCCGCCCTCCTGGCCGAGCCGGTGCCGCCCGGAGCCACCGCCGACGTCGCCGACCGCCTGGCCGGCGCCGACGCCGACCTCGAGCGCCGCGCCGCCGACCTGCTGCGCCGCGCCGGCCTGCACACCCCGCCCGGCGCCAGCCCGGGGGCCGCCGTCGACCCCGGCCCGCTGCTGGCCGCCGGCTACCCCGACCGGCTGGCCCAGGCGCGCGGCGGCGGCCGGTTCCGGCTGCGCGCCGGGGGCGGCGCCGCCGTGGCCGCCACCGACCCGCTGGCCGCCGCCTCTTGGCTCGTCGCCCCCGACGTGGAGGGGGGCGCCGGCGGCCCCGGGCGGGCCGACGGGCGCATCCGGCTGGCCGCCGCCCTCGACCGGGCCGACGTCGAAGGCGCCGTCGCCGGCCGCGTGGAGGCGGTCGACACCCTCGTGTGGGACGACGCCGCCGGCGACCTGCGCCGGGTCGTCGAGCGGCGGGCGGGGGCGCTGGTGCTCGAGCGCAGCACCACGCGGCCCCGGCCCGGCCCGGCGACCACCGCCGCCCTCGTCGCCCGGGCGGTGGCCACCGGCCTCGCCGACCTCCGCTGGACCGCCGCCGCCCGCACCCTGCAGCGGCGGGCCACCTGGGCGCACCGCACCGCCGGCGACGGCTGGCCCGCCGTCGACGACGCCGCCCTGGCCGCCCGGGCCGGCGAGTGGCTGGCCCCGGCGCTGGCGGGGGCGACCGGCGCCGCCGACCTGGCCGGCGTCGACCCGGCCGCGGGCATCACCGCCCTGCTCGCCGGGCGGGCCCGCCAGCTCGACTCCGTCGCCCCGCCGGCGGTCACCCTCGCCGGCGGCCGCCGGGTGCCGGTCGACTGGTCCGGCGACGAGCCGGTGGTGTCGGTGCGCGCCCAAGACCTCTACGGCACGACCGTGCACCCCCACGCGGGCGGGCGGCCCGTCGTCGTCGAGGTGCTGTCGCCCGCCGGCCGGCCGCTGCAGCGCACCGCCGACCTCCCCGGCTTCTGGGCCGGCTCGTGGCGCGACGTGCGCAAGGAGATGGCCGGCCGCTACCCCAGGCACCACTGGCCGGCCGACCCGGGCACCGCCGAGCCCCGCCGACCCCGGCCGGGGGGCGGCCGCTGAAGGGCGGCGCACCTGGCACCATGCCGACCATGGCGTCGGCGGTCACCCCCCAGGCGGCAGCACCAGGCGACCTGCCGCCGCCGCTGGTTCGCCTCAGGCGCCACCCGCTGCGCTGGGTGCGCATCCGCGCCGTGCTCCTCGTCGACGCCGTCGTGCTCGCCCACCTCGGCGCGCTCGTCGTCGCCGCCGTCTACTACCTCTGCACCCAGACCGACCCGGCGGTGAAGCACTGGTGGGACAGCACCGTGCAGCCGCCGTCGCTGCGCCACGACATCCGCGACGTCGGAGAGGGCGTGCTGGCGTCCTGCTTCGCCCAGGGGGTCGTCTGGAACCACTTCGCCCGCGGCCACGCCAGCGCCGGCGCCCGCTTCGCCGAGCTGCGCGCCCGGCGCCACGTGCCGGTCACCCTCACCGCCATCGCCACCGCCGTGGTGGTGGGCGCCGCCGCCTTCGCCGTGGGCGAAGCCGTGATCGCCCTGACCAAGCCGCACGTGCGCCAGGTGGTGCCCCACGGGGCGGTCTGGACCCGGGCCGCCACCCTCTGGACCTCCGGCTACGACAAGAAGGCGCTCGGCTTCGTCGCCGCCGTCGTGGCCCGCCGCCCGCTCCACGTCGTGTTCGACCGGGTGCAGCTGTGGTTCGCCCGCGAGCGCGCCGCCCGGTCGCTGGCGCTGCGCTGGTACCACCCGCCGGTGTTCAAGGCCCGCGTCAACGCCCTCGCCGGCGGTGACGCCACCGTCGACCCCCACCCGGTGGCGCTGCGGGTGCTCGGCGGCGCCGCCCTGGCCGTGGGCGCCGGGCTGGCGGCCTTCGGCTTCTACGTGCTCACCTACGTGGCCTGAGCCGGCGTCGCGACAGCCAGGAGGCCAGCGTGCTCAACAGGTTCGACGACTTCCCCATCCACCAGACGCCCGAGCCGGTGGCCCACCTGGCCTCGTCGGACCGCAACGCCTACGACCGCAGCTGGTTCAACGGCTACAGCACCGACGGCACCCGCTACTTCGGCATCGGGATCGCCACCTACCCGCACCGCGGCATCCTCGACTGCGCCTTCAGCGCCGTGGAGGCCGGCGGCCGCCAGCACAGCTTCTTCGGGTCGCGCCGGGCGCCGCTCGAGCGCAGCGACACCACGTGCGGGCCGTTCCGCCTGGAGGTCGTCGAGCCGATGCGCCGCACGCGGGTGGTGCTCGACGACAACCCCTCCGGGGTGACCTGCGACCTGACCTTCTCCGCCCGCACGGCGCCCATCGAGGAGGCCCGTCAGACCCTCTGGCGGGGCAGCCGCCGGTGGATGGACGCCACCCGCTTCGACCAGTTCGGCCGCTGGTCGGGCACCGTCGGCCACCCCGACGGCGGCTTCGACGTCGACGACGAGGGCTGGTGGGGCACCAAGGACCGGTCGTGGGGGGTGCGCGCCGTCGGCGAGCCCGAGACCGGCGGGGCGCCCGACCGCAGCCTGCCGAGCTTCTTCTTCCTGTGGGCTCCCCTGGTGTGGGACGACCACGTCAGCCACGCCATCTTCTTCGACGGCCCCGAGGGCCAGGCCCTCGTGCGCGAGGGCCTGACGGCGCCGCTGTTCCCGAGCGAGTCGGCGCTCCCCGACCCCACCGACGCCCGTGACACCCGCATGGCGAGCGCCGCCCACCGGGTGCGCTACGTGCCCGGCACCCGCCTGGCCGCCTCCGCCGAGATCGACCTGACCGACCTGGCCGGCGCGACCACCACGATCGCCCTCGAGCCGGTGCTGCGCTTCCAGATGAAGGGCCTCGGCTACGGCCACCCCGAGTGGGGGCAGGGCCGCTGGAAGGGCGAGCTCGAGCTCGGCGGCGAGTCGTTCGACCCCGCCGCCATCGACCTGCTGGCCCCCGAGCACCTCCACGTGCAGCAGGTGGTGCGGGCCACCGCCGGCGACGCCCGGGGCGTCGGCGTGCTCGAGCAGATCGCCATCGGCCCCCACACCCCGAGCGGTCTCACCGGGCTGCTCGACGGCTGGACGCCCTGATGCCGCACCCGGCGGGAGCGGCTCAGAGCTGGCCGCGGACCCCGGCGTCGCGCTCGACGTCGTTGAGGTCGTCGAGCACGCTGCCGTCCATGGCGGCGCGGCCGGCGCCGTGGCGCAGCAGGGGCAGGGTGGTGCGGTGGCGGGTGTCCTCCACCTCGGCGGCGAAGGCGCAGTAGAGGGCGACGATGCACAGCGCCAGGCCCAGCCACCCCGACGCGCTGCGCCACGCCACCCCGCCGTGCAGCTGGTAGACGCCGGTCACCGCGAACCGTGCCGCGGCCATGGCGAACGCCAGACCGATCGCCACCTTCCCGAAGGCCGCCGCGGTGGCCGGCACCAGCACGGCGGCTGCCGCCACGCACAACAGCAGCCCGAGCACGGGGCTGCGGCTGCCCGGCGGCGCCGTCGCCATCAGCACGCCGGTGACCGCCCACGTGCCGGCCAGGGTGGCCAGGCCGGTGCCGCCGGCGCCGTCGCGCGCGAGGAAGCCGAACACCGAGCCGAGCACCTGCATGGGCACGGTGAAGACCAGCACGACGAGGGCCACCTGGTGCGCGGAGCTGACCGGCACCCACCGCAGCTGCAGACCGGTGAGCACGATCGACCCGGCGGCGAGGGCGATCATCCCGAGCGGGAGGGGGCTGCCGATCGGGCGCAGCACGATGCGCGCCATCCGCTCGAGGCGGTCGCGCCGCGCGTCGTCCGGCACCATCGCCACGCTCCTACCCATCCCGGTCGGCGGGGCCGCTAGCTTTCGCTGGCGGCCGCCGAGGGGCGACCGTCGGCGGGAGGCGTGATGCACCACCTGAAGTTCGCTGCCGGCGCCGCGGTGCTGGCCCTGTCGGCCTCCGCCTGCGGGGGTGCCTCCCCGAGCGCCCGGTCGGGTGCGGCCACCACCGCTGCACCGACGACGACGTCGAGCACGGCGACCTCGAGCACCACGACCCCGCCGACCACGACGCCCGCCCCCGACCCGACCGCCGACCGGGCCACCGCCGCCTCGATCAACCTGGCGGCCGCCGACCTTCCCGGCTACACCCCCACCCCGAGCTCGAACGACGGCAGCGACCCGATCGCCGCCAAGTTGGCCCAGTGCGCCGGCGCCCCCGACCCGAGCGCCATCGACGTGGTCGACGTCAGCTCGCCCGACTTCGACAACGACACCGGCGAGGTCTCCTCCGACGTCACCATGGTGAAGACGGCCGCCGACGGTGCCGCCGACCTGGCCGCCATCACCAGCGACAAGCTCGGCCCCTGCTTCCAGACCGTCGGCCTGCCGGCCCTGCAGGCCACGCTGCCCAGCGGCAGCACCCTCAGCGGCCTGCGCGTGACCCCCCAGGCGCCACCGCTGGGCGCCCAGTCGTTCGCCTTCCAGGTGGGGCTCTCGGTCTCGGTGCCCGGCCAGGCCGCCACCACCGTGGTCGACGACACCGAGGGCTTCCTGGTGGGCCGGGCCGAGGTCAGCCTCGACGTCTTCGCCACCGGCGCCCAACCCGACCGCGCCCTCGAGGCGCGCCTGCTGGCGCTGCTGCGCAGCCGGGCCACCGCCGCCCCCGGCACCGCCTGATCGCGCCGCCGACGCCGGCGCCCTTCCGGTGCTCAGGCCAGCAGGGCGTGCAACGCGGCGACCAGCGCGGCGCGCGCCTTGGGGCGCGACAGGCCCTGGTCGTGGCAGAGCAGCTCCCACGACTCGAACGAGCACAGCACGTCGACGGTGGCGAGGGCCCCGGGGCGGCCGGCGCCGGCCACCCGGTCGAGCTCGGGGGCGAAGAGGGTGGCGACCTGCCGGCGCAGGAGGGTGCGGGCCCGCTCGACCTGCTGGCGCACCACCTCGTGGCGGTGGGCCGAGGCCCGTGCCGCCCGGGCGGCGGGCGCCACCGCCTCGAGCAGGCGCGTGCGGGCGGCCACGAACCGCTCGATCTTCTCCGGCGTCGGCGTGTCGGCGGTGACCCCGGGGTCGATCAGCGGCCGGGCCCGCTGGAGCTGGCGGGCGATGGCCTCGCCGTGGAGGTCGTCGACGTCGTCGAAGTAGCGGAACAGCGACCGCGCCGACAGGCCGGCCCGCTCGGCCACCTCGGCCAGCGCCGGCGACAGGTTGCCCTCTGCGAACAGCGCCAGCAGGGCCTCGACGACGGCGTCGCGGTTGCGCTGGCGGCGCAGCCGCCGCCCGTCGACCCCCTCGGCGGGCTCGACCCCGACGCTCATCACCGCGTGCCTCGCACCACCGATGCCGCCCACCAGCCCGCGCCTTGCCACATCCGCCGCACCGCAGGACGGTAGCTTTTGTCATCGCCCATGTCAACTACGCTGCGGGCATGACCCGATCGCCGCGCCGGTGACCGCCGGGCGCGCCAGCGTGCGGCGCGAGGTGCGCATCGCGCGCCCCGCCGACGAGGTGTGGCCGCTGATCGGCGAGCCGACCCGGTTGCCGGAGTGGTTCCCGGGCATCGCGTCCGCGACCGTCGACGGCACGACGCGCACCGTGGTGACCGGCGCCGGCCTGCCCATGCCGGAGCAGATCGTCACCAACGACCCCCTGCAGCGGCGCTTCCAGTACCGGCTCACCGGGCCGATGGTGCGCTCGCATCTGTCGACGATCGACGTGTTCGACCTCGGTGACGGCACCTGCCTGGTGGCCTACGGCGCCGACGCCGAACCGGCGACCATGGCCCTGGTGATCGCCGGCGCCGCCGGCGCCGCCCTCGAGCACCTGCGAGACCTGATGGAAGCCGACCAGACCGGAGGCGCCCGATAGTGGCCCGGAAGATCCTGCTCGTGACCACCGACCAGCAGCGCTACGACACCCTCGGGTGCAACGGCGGCACCCTGGCCCGCACCCCGGTGGTCGACCGGCTGGCCGCCGAGGGCTTCCGCTACGAGCGGGCCGTGCCCCAGTCGGTCGT
>DASTHS010000246.1:0-18098 GCA_035718085.1 Acidimicrobiales bacterium
TGCGGGCGGCTTCCCGGGCGCGGGCGGCTTCCCGGGCGCGGGCGGTTTCCCGAGTGCGGGCGGCTTCCCGGGCGCGGGCGGTTCCCCGGGCGCCGGCTTCGGCGGAGGTGGTGCGCGGGGCGGGACCGGAGGCCTCGGGGGCATCCTCGGCGGCACCACGGTCAGCGCGGCGGTCACCGAGGCGCTGCAGGCCGACGCGGGGAAGTACACCTGGGTGGCGGCGGTCGTCAGCGCCGAGCAGGCCGCCAGCTACCAGCTGGCCGCCGGCCACTCCGTGATGCCGATCGGCGGCTTCAACGGCACCGACCCCTCGCCGACGCTCGCAGCGTTCGAGGCAGACGTCGCCGCCGGAAGGATCCACTACTTCATCGCCGGCAGCCGGGGCTTCGGCGGGCCGGGCGGCCCCGGTGGGGCGAGCAGCGGCACCGCCATCACCTCGTGGGTCGAGGCCCACTACCGGGCGACCACGGTCGGTGGGGTTTCCCTCTACGACCTCACGTCGCCGGCCTCCTGACCACCCGACGGCCCGCTGGCGTTCACCGGAGCCGCCGGGGACGGTGGCGGGTCGGGAGGTCGCTCCTGGCGATCCCGGCGACCAGCCAGGCCGCCACGGCCAGGGCCACCCCCAGGCAGATGACCGTGAGCAACGGGTACCCAGCGACCATCGGACCGCCACGATGGTCGGAGAAGAGGGCGGCAGCCACCACGAACGAGGCGATGACCACGCCCATCGCCACCCGGTTGGCCAGCTTCTGGGCCCCGCGCATCACCGCCGCCTCGTCGAGGCCCTCCAGGTTGAGGGTCATGCGACCCTCGGCGAGGGACTCGAGGACCTTGTTCAGCCTCCCGGGGAGCGCCTCGGCGAACGCCGTCGCCTCGAGCGCCGCGCTCATCACCTTCGACGGCGACGCCGCCTGCAGCATCCGTCGGCGCATGATGCGCACGGCGTGGGTCTCGATGACCTCGTCGACCTGCACGTCGGGGGCGAGGATGCGCACGACCTCGTCCAGGTTGAGCAGTGCCCGGGCCAGCATGCTCAGCTCGGGCCGTGGCCGCAGGCCGGAGTCGGCCGAGGCGACAGCCAGGTCACGCAGGAGCGTGCCGGCGGCCAGGTTGCCCACCGACGCCGCGGCGTGACGGAGCACCAGGTCGGTGACCTGCGCGGCCAGCGCCTCGCGATCGAAGTCCGCCAGACGCGAGCCCATGGATTCGAGTGCATCGGCCACCGCTTCACCGTCGCGGTTGGCCACACCGAGCAGGAGGCGGAGGAGGTGCTCCTGCACCTGTGGTGAGAGCCGGGCCACCATGCCGAGGTCGATGAGGGCCAGGCGCCCGTCGTCGGTGAGGAGCACGTTGCCGGGGTGGGGGTCGGCGTGGAAGAAGCCGTGCACGAGCATGGAGTCGAGGTAGGCGGAGATCAGCTGCTCGCCCAAGGGCGAGCACTCCATCTCGGCCCGGGCCACGTTGGGGATCGAGGCCACGCTGCGACCCTCGACGAACTCCATCGTGAGCACCCGTGACGTGGTGAAGTCGCCGATCGGGCGGGGGACGATCAGCCGGTCGTAGTCGTCGAGCTGGGCCCGGAGCACCTCGAGGTTGGCGGCCTCGCGGCTGTAGTCGAGCTCGTCGAGCAGCGAGCGTCGGAACTGCTCGGCCAGGTCGCCGAATCCCATGCGGGCGGCGCGGTCGGAGTGGCTGTCGAGGAAGTTGGCCAACTCCTCGATCACGGCCATGTCGTCGAGGGCCTTCTGGCGGATGCCGGGCCGCTGGATCTTGAGGGCGACCAGGCGCCCGTCGCGCATCGTCGCCTTGTGCACCTGGCCCAACGACGCCGAGCCCACCGGGGTGCGGTCGAACGACGCGAACGCCTTCGAGACGCGGACGCCGAGCTCCGCTTCGACCACCCGGATCGCCTCGTCGGCGGGGAAGGGGGGCACATCGTCGCGCAGCCGGCCAAGCGCATCGAGGTAGACGGCGGGCAGGAGGTCGGCCCTCGTCGACAGCAGCTGGCCGAGCTTCACGAACGTCGGGCCCATCCGGACCAGCTCGGCGGCGAGCTCGGCCGCATCCTGCTGGGTGGCCACGTCGTCGGGGAGCTCGGTGCCCGGCTCGACCCCGTCGGGCATGACCGCACCGCTCGAGGTCAGGCCACGGTGCTTGAGCAGGAGCCGGGCCAGGGCCGTGTAACGGGGGACGCTTGCAACCCTCAGGGCGGACACGCCAGGCCCGTACCCAGCCGGCACCGCTCACGAACAAAAGCGGTTTGGTGGTCATTAGCGGGGGTAATCGGCCCGGCTCGTCGTGGCCCGGGGTGGCGGCCCATCCCCGCCTGCCCGTCCCCGCCCGCCCGTCATCCTGCGGCCGTGGCCCCTGCGCCTGCCGGGCTGATCGGCAGCACCAGCGAGAACTCGGCGCCCCCGCCATCCGCGTTGCGCACGGTGGCCCGGCCACCGTGCTGCGCGGCGATGCCGGCGACGATGGCCAGACCCAGCCCGGCGCCTGTTCCGACCCGGGCCCGGTCGGCCTGCCAGAACCGGTCGAACGCGTGGGCCAGCCCCTCTGCGCTCAGACCGGGGCCGTGGTCGCGGACGGTGACGACCGCCCGACGGTCTCCCACCCGTGCCCCCACCTCCAACGGCGTGCCGGCCGGGGTGTGCTTGAGGGCGTTGGCCACCAGGTTGGCCACCGCCTGGCGCACCATGGCCGCGTCGGCGGACACGACGACGGGGGTTGGCGCCTCCAGGGTGACGTGGCGGTCCGGGGCGGCGGCGATGGCGTCGCTGCAGGCGTCGGCAGCGATCACCGCGACGTCGACGGCGCCGCGCACCGGGGAGCGCGGCGCGTCGAGGCGGGCCAGGGTCAGCAGGTCGTCGACCAGGCCACCCATGCGGCCCGACTCCTCCTCGATGCGGCGCAGGATGGTCGCCAGCTCGACACGGTCCGGGTTGAGGCGGAACAGCTCGGCGAAGCCGCGGATCGACGTCAGCGGGGTGCGCAGCTCGTGGGAGGCGTCGGCGAGGAACTGCCGCAGCCGCGCCTCGGTGGCCTCCCGCTCGGCCAGGGCGACCTGCACGTCCGCGAGCAGCGTGTTGATCGCGGCGCCGACCTGGCCCACCTCGCTGGGGCCGTCCTCACTCACGCGGCGGTCGAAGTCGCTGGCCACCAGCGCCCCGGGGTGGGCCTGGTCGGCGGTGATCGACCGGGCGGTCACCGCCACCTGCTCGAGGGGCCGCAGCCCCCGCCGCAGCAGGAGCATCAGCCCCGCGGTCAGGGCGACGAGCAGGGCGGCCCCGCCGACGACCTCGAGCTCGACGAGGCGACGCAGGGCGGCGCGCACCGCCGTGGTGGGCACGGCCAGCACCAGGGTGGCGCCGGGCACGTCGCCGTCGGCGGTGACGCCCACCCGGTAGTGGCCGGTGCCGGAGGTCGAGCCGACCGTCAGGTAGGAGATGCCGCCGCCGTCGGGCGCCCGCAGCGTCGCCGGCAGCTCGGGGGCCGGGCCGCTCGACAGCAGCTGCACCGACGCGGTCGACCCGGTGGGCGTGCGCAGCTCGGCGTAGGTGCCGGGCGGCACCGGCTGCGGGGGGCTACCGCGCTCGTGGTCGGGGCCCGGGGCCGGGGAGGGGCCCGAGGCGCTGCGCCCGCGGGGGGGCAGGCGGGAGGCCCCGACCGAGGCGACGTCACCGGGGGGTGGCGTGGCGGCGATGCCCGCCCGGTACTCGAGCAGCCGTTCGACGCCGCTGACCGAGTTGCGCAGCTGGGTGTCGAGCTGCCCGTACTGGCCCGACGCGAACAGGGCGTAGGTGACCGTCCCGAACAGGCCGAGGCCGGCGGTCACCAGCAAGGTGGTGGCCAGCACCAGCCGCAGGCGCAGCGTGAGGGCCGGCCCCCGCCGCGCGGTGGGGGGCTCGTTGCCGGTCGAGCGGGCCCGGTCGGGCGGCGCCGTGGCGGTCACGCCCGTCGGGACACCCGGCGGCGCCGGGCCACGAATCGGCCGGCCAGGCCCAGGAACGGCACTGCGGAGGCGGCCGTGGAGAGCGGCCCGACGCCGGCGGCGCGCGCCACCTGGCCGGAGAGGGCGGGCGCCCGTCTGAGGGTGCTGTCGCCGAAGAGGGCGTCGAGCACCGGGTCGGCGAGCACCCCGCCGCCGCGGCCGAAGTGGCGCAGCACGCGCCACACGCCGCGGAGGTCGCCCATCGCCGTGGCCACCAGGTCGACGCGGGAGTCGGGGTCGTCGACCCAGTCGACGGGCACCTCGTGGATGCGCAGGCCGTTGTGCTCGGCGACGGCCAGCAGCTCGGTGTCGAAGAACCACCCGTCGTCGGCGATCATCGGCAGCAGGGCCTTGGCCACGTCGGTGCGCACGGCCTTGAACCCGCACTGGGCGTCGGAGAAGCCGTTGCGCAACACGGCGTGGAGCAGCAGGTTGTAGGCCCGGGAGACGACCTCCCGCTTCGGGCCCCGCACGACGTGGGCGCCGGGGGCGAGGCGCGACCCGATGGAGACGTCGCTGTGGCCCGAGAGCAGGGGGGCGACGAGGGGCAACAGGGCGTCGAGGTCGGTGGAGAGGTCGACGTCCATGTACGCGACCACGCGGGCGGTGCTGGCCGACCACGCCGCCCGCAGCGCCCGGCCGCGACCCTTGCGGTCGAGGTGGGTGGCCCGCACGCCGGGCAGGGTGGCCGCCAGGCTGCAGGCGATCGCCCACGTGGCGTCGGTGCTGGCGTTGTCGGCGATGGTCACCGCCCAGGCCAGCGGGAAGCGGGTGCAGAGGTAGCCGTGCAGGCGGCGGACCGACGCCTCGAGACCCGCCTCCTCGTTGAAGACCGGTACGACGATCTCGACGTCGGCGGTCGAGGTCACGGCGTCGGGGAGCACGGCGGCACTCATGGCCGCGATCGTCGTGGTCCGACCTCGGCGCCGCCTCGGGCGAACCTGGGAGTTCGCTCCGAGTCGGACGGTGCCCACCGTGCCCGCACCCCCTCCCGATCCACCCCACGATGGTGGCGCGCTCAGCCGTCCACGTCGATGAGGACCTTCCCGACCGCCCCGCCCTCGACGGCGCGGTGGGCGTCGGCGGTCGCCTCCAGCGGGAAGTGGTGCAGCGGGAGGCCGGCCTGCTCTCCGACCCGGAGGGCGCCGTCGGCCAGCGCGGCGGCGACCCCCTCGACGGCCGCCGCCTTGGCCGCCGTCGGCACGCCGTAGAGCAGCACGAACTGGTAGCGGGCGTTGGCCACCATCGACGCCCGGATCGGCACCGCCACGGTGTCGGCGTCGTTGGCGTAGCTGGCCACCGTGCCGCCGGGGGCCAGCACGGCGCCGTCGAGCGCCGCGTTGGCGGCCGGGGCCACCTCCACCACCACCTGCACCCCGTCGGGCGCCGCCGCCCGCACCTGCTCGGCGGCGTCGGGGTCGCGGTAGCGCACCACGTGGGCGGCGCCGGCTGCCCGGGCCAGTGCGGCCTTCTCGTCGGAGCTGACCGTGGCCACCACCCGCGCGCCGGCCCAGCGCGCCAGCTCGATCGCCGCGTGCCCGACTGCCCCCGCACCGCCGGCCACCAACACCGACCAGCCGGTCAACGCGCCAGGTGCGAGCCGCGCCGGCGCGCCCTCGGCGACGGTGAGCGCCCGGTGGGCGGTGAGGGCCGGCACCCCCACGGCGGCGCCGAGGTCGAACGACGCCGAGTCGGGCAGCGCCACGGCGTGGTCGGCGGGCACGACGGTGAGCTCGGCGGCGGTGCCCCTCGGCCGCTGCCAGGCGGCCTCCCACAACCACACGCGCTCGCCGACACGGCCGGCGTCGACACCGGCGCCCACGCCGACGACGGTGCCCGCCCCGTCCTGGTTGGGCACCTGCTCGGCGAAGGCGAGGGTGGCGGTGGCGCCCTGCCGGCTCTTCCAGTCGGTCGGGTTCACACCCGACCGGGCGACTCGCACCAGGACCTCGCCGGGCCCCGGGGCGGGGTCGGGCCGATCCACCACCTCGAGCACCTCGGGCCCGCCGTTGCGTGAGTAGACGATCGCTCGCACCCCTTCGCCCTACCCGCTCGCTAGACAGGGGCCATGACCATCTTCCCCGCCATCGTCGCCACCGGAGACGGCCCTGCCACCCTGGTGGAGCAGACCGACGCCGACCTGCCCGCCGGCGACGTGACCGTCGCGGTGCGCTGGTCGTCGCTCAACTACAAAGACGGGCTGGCCGTGAGCGGGCGGGCGAAGATCGCCCGCAGCTTCCCGATGACCTGCGGCATCGACCTGGCCGGCACCGTGGTCGCCTCCGAGGCGCCCGAGTGGGCCGTCGGCGACGAGGTCGTGCTCACCGGGTGGGGCCTCTCCGAGACCCACCCCGGTGGCTACAGCGGCCGCCAGAACGTGCGGTCGCCCTGGCTGGTGCGCCGCCCCGAGTCGATGACGCTGGCGCAGACCATGGCGGTCGGCACCGCCGGGCTGACCGCAGCCCTCTGCGTCGACGCCCTCGAGTCCCATGGCCTCTCGCCCGACGACGGCGGCGAGGTGCTCGTCACCGGGGCGGCAGGGGGGGTCGGCAGCGTCGCCGTCGCCCTGCTCGCCGCCGCCGGCTACCGGGTCGCGGCGTCGACGGGCCGCCCCGAGCTGGCCGACCACCTCCGGGCGATGGGGGCCACCACCATCGTGTCGCGCGCTGAGCTGGCGGAGGCCGGCCGGCCGCTGGCCAAGGAACGGTGGGCGGCGGCGATCGACACCGTCGGCAGCCAGACCCTCGCCACCGTGCTCTCCCAGACCCGCTACCGCGGCGCGGTGGCGGCCTGCGGCCTGGCCGGTGGGAACGACCTGCCGACCACGGTGCTGCCGTTCATCCTGCGCAACGTGGCGCTGCTCGGCGTCGACTCGGTGCAGTGCCCCGCCGACGTGCGGGCCCGGGCCTGGCAGCGGTTGGCACAGCAGCTGCCGCTCGACAAGCTCGACGCCATGACCACCACCGAGCCCCTCGAGCGGGTGCCCGCCCTGGCCGAGCAGATCGTCGCCGGCCAGATCCGCGGCCGCGTCGTGATCGACGTCGCCGGGCAGGGCGGGTGAGCGGCCCCGGCGGCGACGGCGCCCTCGCGGGCCGCACCGTGGCCCGCATCGGCTTCGGTGCCATGCAGTTGCCCGGGCCCCGGGTGATGGGGCCACCGCGGGACCGCGACCAGGCCATCGCCGTGCTGCGCCGGGCGGTCGACGCCGGGGTCGACCACATCGACACCGCGCAGTATTACGGGCCCGACGTCGCCAACGAGCTGATCCGCGCCGCGCTGCACCCGTACCCCGACGGGCTGGTGCTGGTGAGCAAGTTGGGTGCGCGCCGCGACGAGCGGGGCGGCTGGCCCTATGCCGGCATGCCCGAAGAGCTGCGGGCCGGGGTCGACGACAACCTCGCCAGCCTCGGGCTCGAGCAGGTCCCGGTGGTCAACCTCCGGATGCCCGACCGGGGCGCCCGCCTGCCGGACGGCGCGCCGAGCTTCGCCGAGTCCCTGCAGGTGATGGTCGAGCTGCGCGAGGCGGGGAAGATCGGCGCCATCGGGATCAGCAACGTGACCCTGGCCCAGTTCCAGGAGGCGGTGGCCACCACCGAGATCGCCTGCGTGCAGAACGCCTACTCGGTGGCCAACCGCGGCGACGACGAGCTCGTCGCCGCCTGCGAGGCGGCCGGGGTCGCCTACGTGCCGTTCTTCCCGCTCGGCTCGGCCTTCGCCGGGGCCCGGAGCCTGCTGCGCGACGGGACGGTCACCGCCCAGGCCGACCGGCTGGGCGTCACCGCCTCGCAGGCGGCGCTGGCGTGGCTGCTGGCCCGGTCGGCGTCGATCCTGCTGATCCCCGGCACGTCGAGCCTCAGGCACCTCGAGGAGAACCTGGCCGCCGGCGACGTCAGCCTCGACGGAGAGGCGATGGCCGCCCTCGACGCCCTGGGCGCCGCCCGCCACGGGATGTGACGCCCCGTCGGCGCTACGGTCGCGGCGACAGTTCACCTGCATCACGACCTGGGGGGTCACCCACACCATGAGCACCCGCACCCGCGGCGCGGTCATCACCAAGGCACCCGGCACCTACGAGGTCATCGACCTCGAGCTCGACGACCCTCGCCAGGGCGAGCTGCAGGTGCGGATGGTCGCCTCCGGCCTGTGCCACTCCGACGACCACCTGGCCACCGGCGACATCCCGGCCGCCGTCTACCCGATCGCCGGCGGCCACGAGGGCGCCGGGGTCGTCGAGCGAGTCGGCCCGGGCACCGTCGGCTTCGAGGAGGGCGACCACGTCGTCTTCTCGTTCCTGCCCGGCTGCGGCCGGTGCCGCTGGTGCGCCTCGGGCATGCAGAACCTCTGCGACCTGGGCGCCACCCTGCTGCTCGGCAGCCGCTTCGACGACCCGACCAGCTACCGCCTCACGACCACCGACGGCGCCCCGGTGGCGCAGATGTGCGGCATCTCCACCTTCTGCGAGCGCACCGTCGTGTCGGTCAACTCGGCGGTCAAGGTCGACAAGGACCTCCCGCTCGACAAGGTGTGCCTGCTCGGCTGCGGCGTCGGCACCGGCTGGGGCTCGGCGGTCAACAGCGCCCAGGTGCGTCCCGGCGACACCGTGATCATCATGGGCATCGGCGGCATCGGCATCAACGCCGTGCAGGGCGCCGCCCACGCCGGGGCCAGCAACGTCATCGCCGTCGACCCGGTGCAGTTCAAGCTCGAGAAGGCCAAGCAGCTCGGCGCCACGCACGCGTTCTCCTCGATCGAGGAGGCCGACGAGTTCGCCAAGAGCGTCACCAACGGCCAGGGCGCCGACAGCGTCATCGTCACCATCGGCGTCGTGAAGGGCGACCACGTCGGGCAGGCGTTCGCCGCCACCCGCAAGGCCGGCACCGTGGTGGTGACCGGCCTGGGTGACATCACCGAGGTCGGCATCCCCGTGCCCCTCGGCGAGCTGACGCTGTTCCAGAAGCGCATCCAGGGCTCGCTGTTCGGTCAGAACAGCCCGAGCAGCGACATCCTCCGCCAGGCCCAGATGTACCGCGACGGCAAGCTCAAGCTCGACGAGCTGGTGACCAGCACCTACAAGCTCGACGACATCGCCAAGGGCTACGAGGACATGCACGCCGGCAAGAACATCCGGGGCGTCATCATCTACTAGCCGCCCGGCGCCGGCCAGTGGTGGGCCACTGGCCGGCGCCCGCTGCGCGCGCAGCGGGCGTCGGCGTGCCACGATCGGCGCAGCGGGCGCGGCCGACGCGCCCGACGACCATGGGGGACGCATGCAGGGCCTGATGCAGGATGTGCCGCTGACGCTGTCGTTGATCTTCCACCGCGCCGAGCAGCTGTGGCCGACCAAGCAGCTGGTCACCGCGACGACCACCGGGAAGGTGCGCACCACCTACGGCGACTGGGCCGGGCGGGTGCGGCGACTGGCCGGCGCGCTCGACGACCTCGGCGTGAGCGAGGCCGGGCGCGTCGGCACCTTCGCCTGGAACACGGCGAACCACCTCGAGGTGTACTACGCCGCCCCCTGCAGCGGTCGGGTGCTCCACACACTCAACCCCCGGTTGTTCGCCGAGCAGATCACCTACATCGCCAACCACGCCGAGGACGAGGTCGTCTTCGTCGACCGGTCGCTGGTGCCCACCCTCTGGCCGCTGGTGGACCAGCTGACCACCGTGCGGGCCTACGTCGTCTTCGACGACGACCCGGCCGTCGAACTGCCCGACGACCCCCGGCTGGTCGGGTACGAGGAGCTCCTCGCCGCCGCCAGCCCCGCCAGCGTCGACCGCGTGACCGACGAAGGGCGGGCCGCGGCCATGTGCTACACGAGCGGCACGACCGGCAACCCGAAGGGGGTCGTCTACTCGCACCGCTCGCAGGTGCTCCACGCCATGGCCACCCTCGCCGTCGACTGCCTCGGCGTGCGGGAGTCGGACGTCGTCCTCCCGGTGGTGCCGATGTTCCACGCCAACTCGTGGGGGCTGTGCCAGTCGGGGCCCCTCGCCGGTGCGAGCTTCGTGTTCCCCGGGCGCGACCTCAGCCCGACGGCGGTGGCCGACCTGATCGTCGACGAAGGGGTGACCCTCGCCGCCGGCGTGCCGACGGTGTGGCTCGCCGCCGTGCCGGCGCTCGAAGGGCGCGACACCTCGCGGTTGCGGGCCGTGCTCTGCGGTGGGTCGGCCGTGCCCCGCGCCCTGGCCGAGACCTATCGCACCCGCTTCGGCACCACGATCACCCAGGCGTGGGGCATGACCGAGACCAGCCCCATCGCCACGTCGGCGTTCGTGCGCAGCGAGCACGCCGAGGCCGACGAGGAGGTCAAGGCCGACCTGCGGGCCACCCAGGGGCTCCCCGTGCCGCTGCTGGAGGTGCGCATCGCCGAGCCCGACACCGGTGATGTCCTGCCCTGGGACGGCAAGGTCACCGGCGAGGTGCAGGTGCGCGCGGCGTGGGCCGCCCGCAGCTACTACGACGACGACCGCTCGGCCGAGTCGTTCACCGCCGACGGGTGGCTGCGCACCGGCGACGTCGCCTCGATCGCCCCCGACGGGTACGTGCGCCTCGTCGACCGGACCAAAGACCTGATCAAGTCCGGCGGCGAGTGGATCAGCTCCGTCGAGCTGGAGAACGAGCTGATGGCCCACCCGAAGATCCGGGAGGCCGCCGTCGTCGGGGTGGCCCACGAGCGCTGGCAGGAGCGGCCGCTCGCCTGCGTGGTGCCCGAGCCGGGCCAGTCCCTCACCGAGGGCGAGGTGCTCGACTTCCTCGCGCCCAAGGTGGCGAGGTGGTGGCTGCCCGACCGGGTCGTCTTCATCGACGAGGTGCCCCGCACCTCCGTCGGCAAGTTCTCCAAGAAGACGCTGCGCGACCGGTTCGCCGACGTGCTGGTGTCACCGACCTCCGAGGGGGAGTAGCCCGTGCCCGACGTGCTCACCGGCCTGGCCGCCGCGCTGGCCGACAAGGCCGCCATCATCGACGACCGCCCCGGCGAGGCGGTGGTCACCGTCACCTTCGCCGAGCTCGAGGTCAGGGCCAACCAGCTGGCCCACCTGCTCGGCGAGCTGGGCGCCGGACCGGGGGTGAAGGTCGTCTGGTGCGGCCAGAACTCGGCCTCCCTGCTGGTGGCCACCCACGCCATCCGCAAGGTCGGAGCCGTCGGCGTGCCCCTCAACTACCGCCTCACCCGCGAAGAGGCGGCCTACGTCGTCGACAACAGCGACGCGCAGATCATGTGGGTCGACGCCGAGTACCTGCCCCTCGCCGAGGCGATCCGGCCCGACTGCCCGAAGCTCGACCACGTGCTGGTCTTCGACACCGAGGGCAACGGCCGGGGGGCGGTCGAGCGCCGCCTGGCGGCGCTGCCGTCGACCCCCCCACCCGACCCCGACCCCGAGGCCGGCGCCGGCGGCACGATGATCTACACCTCCGGCACCACCGGCCGGCCCAAAGGCGCCCTCCGGGGCCCGGCGACCGACCCCTCGCAGATCGGCAGGCTGATCGGGCTGATCGGCTACCAGCCCGACGACGTCTACATCACCACCGGCCCGCTGTACCACTCGGGCCCGGGCGGGTTCGCCGGCATCGCCCACAGCCTCGGCAACACCGTGGTCGTGCAGCACCACTTCGATCCCGAAGACTGGCTGCGCCTGGTCGAGACCCACCGGGTGACCACCAGCTTCACCGCGCCGACGCCGGTCCGGATGATCTGCACCCTGCCCGGGGAGGTGAAGGCCCGCTACGACCGCAGCTCCATGAAGCGACTGATCGCCAACGCCGCCCCCTGGACCTTGGCGCTGAAGAAGCTCTACCTGGCCGACTTCCCCACCGACTCGCTCTGGGAGGTCTACGGCTCGACCGAGCTCGGCGTCGACACCGTGCTCGCCCCCGACGACCACCTGCGCAAGCCGGGCTCGTGCGGCAAGCCGGCGCCCGGGGTCGAGATCAAGCTGTTCACCGCCGACGGCGCCGAGGTCACCGAGCCGCACACCACCGGTGAGCTCTACGTCCGGGCCAAGACCATGTTCTCCACCTACTACAAGGCCGAGGAGAAGTACGAGGCCGACCGCCGCGGCGAGTACCACACCGTGGGGGATATCGCCTACTTCGACGAGGACGGCTACTTCTACATCGCCGACCGCAAGAACGACATGATCATCAGCGGGGGAATGAACATCTACCCGGCCGAGATCGAGGCGGCGATCGACGCCAACCCCGACGTGTTCGAGGTCGCCGTGTTCGGCGTGCCCGACGAGCAGTGGGGCGAGCGGGTGCACGCCGTGGTGGTGCCCGCACGCCAGGGGGTGACGGTCGAGCAGATCCAGGCCCAAGCGCGCGAGCACCTGGCGGGCTACAAGGTGCCCCGGTCGATCACCTTCGCCGAGTCGTTGCCCAAGACCGGCTCCGGGAAGGTGCTCAAGCGGGAGCTGCGCCAGACCGTCGTGCCGCCCGCCTCGTGAGCCGATCGCCTGCCATCTGCTGGAGGGATGCTACCCATCGGTAACATGTGTTGGACAGATGGCGGTGGGACGACCATGCTGATCCACAGCGCACGGGCCGGGATCCCCCCCGCCTGGACCCAGTGCCAACGAGCGAAGGCCCCGGCTCCCCCCGCCGGGGCCTTCCCGCGTCCGGCGCCGGGAAGCTTCAGGCCCGGGCGCTGCGCCGCCGGCGGACGATGCGCACCTTCTCGGCCCACCCGGGGCGCTGCGCCACCTCGGTGACCAGGTCGGCCACGGGCTGGTCAGGGGCGGCGAGCAACGCCGCCACCTTGCCGAACATGCGGTCGGCGCAGGCCTGGCACAGCCGGCGGCCGGCGGCGGTGGTGATCACCGTCGCCGCCCGGGCGGCGCACCTCTCGCAGCGCTGCTCACCCTTGGCCTCGACCTGCGCACCCATGCCTGCAGGCATCGGCAGTCGCGGCCGTCACCTGAGGTGGGGCCCGGATGGGTAGGTGGCGACCATGAACTCCAAGGTGCTCCTGCTCGTCGCAGGTGCCGGCGCCGTGGTCGCCTGGCGCCGCCGTCACCACCGCTCCGACGCGACCGGCGCACTCACACCCGACCAGCACATCGCCGCCGACCCGCTGATCATCGAGGTCAGCGACGACCCCGACGACGTGCTGCGCCTGCTGCGCGACGGCTGGGCCCACGTGCGCGACGCGGCCGACGCCGTGGTGGCCATGCCCACCGACGGCAAGGCGGCGGCCGAGCGGGCGCGCCACGCCGCCGCCCGCATGGTCATCTCCGCGGTGCAGCTCGACTCCGCCGAGGAGGCCGTCGTGTGGCCGGTCGTGCGAGCCGAGCTCGAGGGCGGCGCCGACCTCACCGACGAGGCCGACCGCCGCGGGGTCGAACTCCGCCGACACCTGCACCGCTGCGACGAGGTGCGCCCCGGTGACCCGACCTGGAGCGGCGCGATGGCCGCCGCCGCGGAGGCCATCACCGCACGCGACGTGTGGGCCCGCACCCACGTCTGGCCGGCGTTCAGCAAGGCGGTTCCCGCCCGGCGCCGGGTCGAGCTCGGCCACGCCCTCGAGGTGGCCCGGGCGTCGGCGCCCACCCGGCCCCACCTGGCCACCCCGGGCGCCCACCCCAAGGCTGACCGCCTGCGGGCCGTGGTCGACCGCGTGGCCGACACGGCCACCGGCCGGGGCTGACCCCCGGCGCCGCCGCCCAGCTCCGCCGACCATCCACCTCCGGCGGCGCCGCCGCGGCGATGCTCGGGTCCCGACGTCAAGGTGATCGGCGAAGTTGCCGAAGAAGACGTCAGGAAGGGCAAGGGAGGGAAGATGCAGGCAACCACAGAAGCGCCGCCGGCGTTCCGGGTCCGCGAACACCTCGTCTCCCGGGGCGTCGCCGCTTCGGTGTGCGACGACCACGGTGCCGACTACCTCGTGGTGAGGGTGCCGGGCCGCTGCGGCCCGTGTTGGATCGCCGCCCCCGCCACCGAGCGCGCCATCGCCGCCGTGCGCGACGGGCGCACCTCGCCGTGGTCGGTGCTGCACCACTCGGCCACCGGCACCGTCGAGATCTTCCGCAGCATGATCGACGGCACCGTCCGCGAGTCGACGGTGCTGTGCTCGAGCCTCCCGGCCGGCGACCGGGCCCTCGCCGCCGCCTGAGCCCCGCCGGCACCAAGGTCCCCGCCGCCCGGCGGGAGGTCGCCCGTGGCGGCCGAGATCGCGCCCGGCGCCGGCGTCCCCGACAACGAGGTCGGGGCTCGTCCTCGGCGCCGGGCGCGAACGCCTACGCCACGCCGAGGCGCCGGGCGAAGAAGTCGAGCACCCGGTCGAGCGCCTCGCGGGTCGGGGTGCCCGGCCGGTCGTCGAGGTCTTCGGTGAGCACCGAGTGCGCCCTCGGCTTGTGCCCGTAGGGGTTGCCCGGGGAGCTGTCGAGCTCGACGCCCACGAACCGGTCGCCCAGCTCCTCGCGGAGGCGGGCGAAGCGCTCGGCCGGCGCCAGCCGGTCGCCGGTGAAGCGCAGCCCGAGCACCTCGCAGCCGGCCGCCGCCCGGGCTTTCACCCGGGCCAGGTCAGCCTCGGAGATGCCGAGGTCGCGCTTGTGGCCGGTGGTCAGGCCCACCGGCAGCGAGGGCTGTGACAGCACCGGGGCCACCACCGTGTCGTCGACCATCATGGCCAGCGCGAACCCGCCGGTGAGGCACATGCCCACGGCACCGACCCCCGGACCCCCGCAGCGGTCGTGCTCGTCGGCGGCCAGCCGGCGCAGCCACACCGTCACCGGCGACGCCTGCCCGGTGGCGAACATGGTGAACTCCCGGCTGACGCACGCCCGGGCCATCGTCTGGAGGGCATAGCCGGCCGACGGTGCCTTGCCGGGCGTCCCGAACAGGTGCGGCATGACCGCCGTCATGCCCCGGTCGGCCACCCGGCGGGCGAAGTCGGCGACCCTGGGCGTGTTGCCGGGCACCTCCGCCATGACGATCACCGCCGGGCCGCGGCCGCGCCGCCAGACGGTCTTGGTGGCACCGTCGAAGGTGGCGGTGGTCTCGTCGAAGTCGGGGAACGCGCTCATCGGGTCTCCTGGAGGACGTCGGGGGTGAGGGTCGCCGCCTCCCACCCGGGGGCGCTGGTCGGGCACTGCGCCAGCTCTCCCGCGGTGCCGGCGAGGTAGATGCCGAACTGGAAGTCGCCGAGGTGGGGCACCGCCGGACCATACGCCCGACGCCCGGACGGCGGGGGAGGGCGCACCGCCGAGCGACTGCCCCCCGGCCGGGGCGCGCCGGGGCCCGGCCACACGCGGTGGCCGGGCCCCGGACGAGCGACTTCCCCTAGCTGCTAGGAGCCACTAGGCGTGGAACTGCTCCTCCTCGGTCGACCCGGTGAGGGCCAGGGTGCTCGACGCGCCGGCCGTGATGGTGGTGAGCACGTCGTCGAAGTAGCCGGCGCCCACCTCGCGCTGGTGACGGGTGGCGGTGTAGCCCTCCTCCTCCATGGCGAACTCACGCTGCTGCAGCTCGACGTAGGCGGTCATGCCGTGCTGGGCGTAGCCGCGGGCCAGCTCGAACATCGACTCGTTGAGGGCGTGCCACCCGGCCAGGGTGATGAACTGGAAGCGGTAGCCCATGGCCCCGAGCTCCTTCTGGAACCGGGCGATGGTCTCGTCGTCGAGGTGGCGCTTCCAGTTGAACGACGGCGAGCAGTTGTAGGCGAGCATCTGATCGGGGTGCTCGGCCTTGACCGCCTCGGCGAACTTGCGGGCCTCGTCGAGGTCGGGCAGCGAGGTCTCGCACCAGATCAGGTCGCTGTAGGGGGCGTAGGCGAGGGCGCGGGCGATGGCGGCGTCGATCGACGGGGTCACCCGGTAGAAGCCCTCGGAGGTGCGCTCACCGGTGCAGAACGGCTGGTCGCGCTCGTCGACGTCGCTGGTGAGCAGGTTGGCGCCCAGGCTGTCGGTGCGGGCCACCACCAGGGTGGGCACCCCGGCGACGTCGGCGGCCAGGCGGGCGGCGAGCAGGGTGCTGATGTGCTGCTGGGTGGGGATGAGCACCTTGCCACCCATGTGGCCGCACTTCTTGGCCGACGACAGCTGGTCTTCGAAGTGCACGCCGGCGGCGCCCGCCTCGATCATCATCTTCATCAGCTCGTAGGCGTTGAGGGCCCCACCGAAGCCGGCCTCGGCGTCCGCGACGACGGGGGCCATCCAGTGGCGGTGCTCGCCGCTGTGGCCGCCCTCCGCCCACTCGATCTGGTCGGCCCGGCGCAGGGCGTTGTTGATGCGGCGCACGACCATCGGCACCGAGTTGGCGGCGTAGAGGCTCTGGTCGGGGTAGACCTGCTCGCTGAGGTTGGCGTCGGCGGCCACCTGCCAGCCGGAGAGGTAGATGGCCTGGAGGCCGGCCTTGACCATCTCGATGGCCTGGCCGCCGGTCATGGCGCCCAGGGCGTTGACGTAGTCCTCGCTGTGCAGGAGCTGCCACAGGCGCTCGGCGCCCAGGCGGGCCACGGTGTGCTCGACCTGCACCGACCCACGGAGGCGGATGACGTCGGCTGCGCTGTAGGGACGCTCGATGCCCTTCCAGCGGGCGTCGTTGGCCCAGCTCTTCTCGAGCTCGGCGACGGCGGTGTCGAAGGCGGATGCCATTGGTCTCGGTGGTTCCTTTGGGTCGTGGGTTGGTCGGGGGCTGCGGTCTGGGTGGCCGGCGCTAGGGGAGGCGCTCGTAGGCCGGGAGGGTGAGGAAGGTGGGGAAGTCGTCGGCGAGGGCGACCTGGTCGAAGACCTGGCGTGCCGCGGTGAGCAGCGCCTCGTCGCCGCCCTCGCCGACGAGCTGCCCGAGCTTCTCGTCGGTCAGGCGGGTGACCAGCTCGGCGGTGACGGGGGTGCCGTCGGCGAGCGTCCGGCCGTGGTGGATCCACTGCCAGATCTGCGCCCGGGAGATCTCGGCGGTGGCCGCGTCCTCCATCAGGTCGTCGATGCCGGCGGCGCCGACGCCGCCGAGCCAGCTGGCCAGGTAGCGGATGCCCACCGAGATGTTGGTCTCGAGGCCGGCGCGGGTGATCGACCCCTCGGGCGCCTCGACGGTGAGCAGGTCGGCGGCGGTGACGGCCACGTCGGGGCGCTGGCGGTCGAGCTGGTTGGGCCGGTCGCCGAGCACCGCGTCGAACTCGGCCATCGCGTCCTTGACCATGCCGGGGTGGGCGACCCACGTGCCGTCGAAGCCGTCGCCGGCCTCACGCCGCTTGTCGTCGTGCAGCTTGGCCAGGGCGGCCTCGGTGACCTCGGGCTTGCGGGTGTTGGGGATGAACGCCGACATGCCACCGATGGCGTGGGCGCCCCGCTTGTGGCAGGTCTGCACCAGCAGCTCGGTGTAGGCCCGCATGAACGGGCTGGTCATGGTGACCTGGCTGCGGTCGGGCAGCACCTTGGTCGGGTCGTTGGCGAAGCGCTTGGCGACGCTGAAGATGTAATCCCAGCGGCCGGCGTTCAGGCCGGTGATGTGGGGGCGCAGCTCGTAGATGATCTCGTCCATCTCGAACGCCGCGGTGATGGTCTCGATGAGCACCGTCGCCCGGATCGACCCCCGGTCGAGGCCGAGGGTGTCCTCCGCGTGGAACATGACGTCGTTCCACAGGCGCGCCTCGAGGTGCCCCTCGAGCTTGGGCAGGTAGAAGAACGGGCCGAACCCCTGGGTGAGCGCCTCGCGCCCGTTGTGGAACACGTAGAGGCCGAAGTCGAACAGCGACGCCGAGATGGGCTCGCCGTCGACCAGGAAGTGCCGCTCGGGCAGGTGCCAGCCCCGGGGGCGCACCAGCAGGGTGGCGGTCTCCTCGTTCAGCTTGTACTCGCGGCTGCCCGACTGCTCGGCGGTCAGGTGGATGGTGCGGCGCACGGCGTCCTGCAGGTTCACCTGCCCGGTGACGACGTTGGCCCAGGTGGGGGAGTTGGCGTCCTCCAGGTCGGCCATGAACACCTTCGCCCCCGAGTTGAGGGCGTTGATCATCATCTTGCGCTCGACGGGCCCGGTGATCTCGACCCGGCGGTCGGCCAGCGCCTTGGGCGCCTCGTCGACCCGCCAGCTGGCGTCGTCGCGTATCGACGCCGTCTCGGCGAGGAAGTCGGGGCGCTCCCCGCCGTCGAAGCGCGCCTGGCGCTCG
>DASTHS010000247.1:0-11337 GCA_035718085.1 Acidimicrobiales bacterium
CGTTCGGGCACCCACAACGTCGCCGGCATCGTGGGGATGGCCGCGGCGTTGGCGGCCACCGCCGCCGCCCGCGCCGACGAGGGGGCCAGGGTGGGGGCCCTGCGCGACCGTCTGGCCGACGGGCTGCTGGCGGCGGTCGACGGCGCTCGCGAGACCGGTGACCGCGCCGCCAAGGTGCCGGGAAACTGCCACCTGCTCGTCCCCGGCGTCGAGGCCGAGTCGCTGTTGGTGCTCCTCGACGCCGCCGGCGTGTGCGCGTCGGCCGGCTCGGCCTGCGCCAGCGGCGCCATCGAGCCGAGCCACGTGCTGGTGGCCATGGGGATCCCCCCCGCCGATGCCGCCGGGGCGGTGCGCCTCACCTTGGGCTGGACCTCGACCGACGACGACGTCGACCGGGTGCTGCAGGTGCTGCCCGACTGCGTCGACCGCCTCCGCCGGGACGCGGCGTGAGGGTGCTCGTCGGCATGTCCGGCGGCGTCGACTCGTCGGTGGCCGCCGCCCTGCTCGTCGAGGCCGGCCACGACGTGGTGGGGGCCACCATGAAGCTGTGGGGCGGGCCGTCCGACTCGGGGTGCTGCTCGGTCGGCGACACCGACGACGCCGCCCGGGTCGCCGCGCAGCTCGGCGTGGCCCACCACGTGTTCAACTTCACCGACGCCTTCCTCCGCCACGTCGTCGACCCCTACGTCGAGGCCCACGCGACCGGCCGCACGCCCAACCCGTGCGTCGCCTGCAACGAGCACCTGAAGTTCGACCTCTTCCTCGCCCGCGCCCGCCAGTTGGGCTTCGACGCCGTCGCCACCGGCCACTACGCCCGCGTCGAGCGGGCCGCCGACGGCTGGGTGCTCCGCCGCGGGGTCGACCCCGCCAAAGACCAGTCGTACGTGCTGCACGCCCTCGGCCAGGAGCAGCTGGCCCGCACGCTGCTGCCGCTCGGCGGCCTCACCAAGCCCGAGGTGCGGGCCCGCGCCGCGGCCTTGGGTCTGCGCACCGCGGCCAAGCCCGACAGCCAGGACGTCTGCTTCATCTCGCGCGCCGGCGGGCGTGAGGCCTTCCTCGGCTCGCGCATCCCCCTGCGGCCCGGGCGGCTCACCGACCGGGCCGGCACCGACCTCGGGCCCGTCGACGCCGTGGAGCTGGTCACCGTCGGGCAGCGGCGCGGCCTGGGCAACCTGGCCGCCCCGGCGACGCGCTCGCAGCGGCGCTACGCGCTCGACGTCGACGTGGTCGCAGCGGTGGTCACCGTCGGGACCCTCGACGAGCTGCTCGTCGGCACCGTCACCGTCGACGGCCTGCGCTGGTGCGGCGACGCCCCGGAGGAAGGGCGCCGGGTGCAGGCGCAGCTCAGCGCCCACGGCGCCCCGGTCGACGCCGAGCTGGCCGCCGGGGGGGTGCTGCACCTGGCGGCGCCGGTGCGCCGGGTGGCGCCGGGCCAGCGGGTCGTCGTCTACGACGGCGACGTGGTGCTCGGCGGGGGCACCGCGGCCTGAGGCTCCGCCCTCGCGGTGGCCTAGCGTTGGCCGGTGCCCGCCACCGACCCGACCGGCGACGCCGCCGAACGTGCCGCCGAGCTGCGCGCCCTGATCGACCACCACAACCGCCGCTACTTCGTCGACGACGACCCCGAGGTCTCCGACGCCGAGTTCGACGACCTGGTGCGCCAGCTCACCGCCATCGAGCGCGAGCACCCCGAGCTGGCCATCGCCTCCTCACCCACCCAGCAGGTCGGCGGGGCCGTCGGCGAGCAGTTCAGCGCCGTGCGCCACCGCACGCCGATGATGTCGCTGGACAAGACCACCAGCTACGAGGAGCTGCTCGACTGGGCCCGGCGCATGCAGCGCTTCATCACCGGTGGCGTCCGCTACACCTGCGAGCTCAAGATCGACGGCCTGGCCATGAACCTCACCTACGAAGGCGGCCGGCTGGCACGGGCGGCGACGCGCGGGGACGGCGAGGTCGGTGAGGACGTCACCGCCAACGTGCGCACCGTCGGCGCCGTCCCCCTCGCCCTGCCGCCCGGCGCCCCCGACCTGGTCGAGGTGCGCGGCGAGATCTACATGCCGACCAGCGCGTTCGAGGCCCTCAACGCCCGCCAGGAGGCCGCCGGCCAGCGCGCCTTCATCAACCCCCGGAACGCAGCCGCCGGGTCGCTGCGCCAGAAGGACCCAGCGGTGACCGCCGAGCGCGAGCTGTCGTTCTGGGGCTACCAGCTCGGGGCCCTCGAGGGCGGCCCCGACTTCGCCACCCACTGGGAGACCCTCGACTGGATGGCCCAGGCCGGCTTCCCCGTCAACCCGGAGATCCGCCTGCTCGACAGCATCGACGAGGTCGACGCCTACTGCAGGGGCTGGCAGGAGCGCCGCCACCGCCTCGACTACGAGATCGACGGCGCCGTGGCCAAGGTCGACGACCTGCGCCAGCGCCGGGAGCTGGGCGCCACCGCCAAGGCGCCACGGTGGGCGATCGCCTACAAGTTCCCGCCCGAGGAGCGCACCACCCTCCTGCTCGACATCATGCTCTCGATCGGCCGGAGCGGGAAGGCGACGCCCTTCGCCCGGCTGCAGAAGGTGGCCGTGGGGGGGGCGACGGTGCAGCTGGCCACCCTGCACAACGAGGACCAGGTCGCGGCCAAGGACGTGCGCCCGGGTGACACCGTCGTGGTGCGCCGGGCCGGCGACGTCATCCCCGAGGTGCTCGGCCCGGTGCTCTCCTCCCGGCCGCCGGGCCTGGCCCCCTGGGTGTTCCCGTCGACCTGCCCCAGCTGCGGCGAGCCCCTCCAGCGCCTGGCGGGCGAGAGCGACACCTTCTGCGTCAACACCGAGTGCCCGGCCCAGCGGGTGCAGCGCATCGCGCACTTCGCGTCGCGGGGGGCCATGGACATCGAGCACCTCGGCGAACGCACCGTCGAGCAGTTCGTCGGCGCCGGGCTGCTGCGCGACCCCGCCGACGTCTACCGGCTCGACCTCTCCGCCGTCCGGGGCATCGAGGGCTGGGGTGACGTCTCGGTGGCCAACCTGGCCGCGGCGATCGAGGCGTCCAAGCAGCGGCCCCTGGCCAACCTGCTCGTCGGGCTGTCGATCCGCCACCTCGGCGTCACCGGAAGCCGCGTGCTGGCGCGGGCGATGGGCCACCTCGACCGCATCCTCGAGGCGTCCACCGACGACATGGCCGCCGTCGAGGGCGTCGGCCCGGTGATCGCCGCCAGCGTGCACGACTTCTTCTCGCTCGAGCGCAACCGCGACGTCGTGGAGCGGCTGCGGGCGGCGGGGGTCAACTTCGCCGGTCCGGCGGCCCCCGACGTGCCGCAGGTGCTCGCCGGGCGGTCGGTGGTCGTGACCGGCACCCTCGAGGGGTGGTCCCGCGAGGCGGCCGAGGAGGCGATCAAGGCCCGGGGCGGCAAGGCGCCGGGCAGCGTCTCCAAGCGCACGACGGCGATCGTGGTCGGGGTCGAGCCCGGCGCCGCCAAGCTGGCGAAGGCCACCGAGCTCGGCGTGCCGGTGCTCGACGAGGCGGCGTTCGCCGTGCTGCTCGAGACCGGCGAGCTGCCGCCCGCGGCGACCTAAGCTCGCCGGCCGTGAAGTTCGAGGTCGTGCGCCCGTCGGAGAACGACTCGCCGCTGCTGTACTCGCTGGCGGAGTTCCGGGAGGTGATCTTGTCGGCCCTCGAGATCGTCGGGGCGTCAGCGATCGTCGAGATCGGCGCGGAGGAGGGCCTCTTCGACCGCCAGCTGCTGGGCTGGGTCCGCCAGCGGGGCGGTCGGCTGACCAGCATCGACCCGGCGCCGTCGGACGCCGTGCGGGCGATGGCCGACGCCGACGACGCCATGGCCCTCCTGGTGACCACCAGCATCGAGGCCCTCGCCGACCTGCCGGCGGCCGACGCCTACCTGATCGACGGCGACCACAACTTCCACACCGTCAGCAACGAGCTGGCCCTCATCGCCGCCGCGCTCGAGGCCGCCGGCCGTCCGGGGTTGGTCGTCGCCCAGGACTGCTCGTGGCCCGCCGGGCGACGCGACCAGTACTACGCACCCGACTCGATCCCCGCCGATGCGGCGCAGCCGTGGTCGTACGGCGGCGTGACCCCGTGGGACGCCGGCGTCGTCGGCGGCGGCTTCCGCGGCGGCGGCGCGTTCGCCTTCGCCCGGAGCGAGGGCGGCGCCGCGAACGGGGTGGCCACCGCCATCGAAGGGTTCCTCGATGCCAACCCCGGGTGGCGCTGCCGCTGGCTGCCGTGCATCTTCGGGCTGGCCTTCATCTACCCGGCCGACGCGCCGTGGGCCGGGCCGCTCGACGCCGCCCTGGCGCCGTTCGACGACCACCCGCTGCTGCGCCGACTCGAGGCCAACCGGCTCCTGCTCTACCTCCGCCTGATCGACGCGCAGGATCGCCTGGCCGAGGAGCGCCGCACCCACGCCGACGAGGTCACGCGGCTGCGGGCCGTCGTCGAGGACCAGCGCAGCACCATCGAGGCGCTCGAAGCCGTCGCCGGGGTGTCGTGGGACCTGAGCGCGGTCGACCGGTCGCCGCGAGGCGCGGCCCGCTGACCGCCGGCCCCCGCGCGGGCGGGCGCGGCCGCCACGCCGTTCGACAGCCGGACACCTCTGCGCCCGCCGGGTCGGCGGGCGACGGCGCCGGAGCGACCCGGGGCAGCCCGCTGCTGCGCACCTGGGCGCTCGCCAGCCTGGCGCTGTTCGCCGTGAGCCTGGTGTGGTGCTGGTCGACCCCCGTGCCGTCGGGGCCCGACGAGCCGGCCCAGGTGATCCAGGCGGCGGCGGTCGTGCGCGGCCAGGTCGCCGGCCGCACCGTCTCCCCGTCGTCGCCCACCACCTTCGTGCGGGTGCCGGCCAGCATCGCCGCCCTGGGCACCACCCCGTTCCGGTGCGACTACACCCCGACCGTCAGCGGAGCGTGCGAGCCGCGCCTGCCGGCGCAGCCTTCGCTCGTGCCGTCGACCACCTACGTCGGGCACTACCCGCCCCTCTACTACGCCGTCGTGGGCTGGCCCTCGCTGATCGACGCCGGCCGCCTCGGCGTCTACGGGATGCGCATGGTGTCCGCCCTGGTCGGCGCGGTGCTCCTCGGGTTGGCGGTGGCCGTCGCCGCCGCCACCGGCAACCGCCTGCTCGTGCTGGCGGTGGCGGCCGGCATCACCCCCGACGCGATCTACCTCGACGCCGTGGTGAACCCGAACGGGTTGGAGATCGCGGCGGCGACCGCGGCGTGGGCGGCCGCCCTGGCCTGCCTGGTCGTCCCCGGCCGGCCCCGCCGCTCGCTGCTGGCGGCGTTCGTCGCTGCGGAGGTGGTCCTGGCCTTCACGCGGCCGCTGTCGCCCGGCTGGGCCGTCGGGGTGGTCGCGGTGAGCGCGGCGGTGCTGCCGGCGCCCGCTAGGCAGGCGTGGCGGCACCGGTCGGTGCGGGTCGCGCTCGGCGCCGTGGGCGCCGCCGTCGTCGTGTCGGGCGCCTACGTGCTCCTGGCGCGCAGCTACCTCATCGAACGGTTCCCGCTGCCGAGCGGCACCTCGGAGCTCACGGCGTTCCGGATGGTCGTGGGCGCCGTCGGCAGCTGGGCCGACCAGATGGTCGGGGCCTTCGGCGCCCCCGACACCGCCGCACCGTGGCTGGCCATGGCCGTGTGGGGTGGGGGGGCGATGGCCCTGCTCGCCGCCGTGGCGGTCGGCTTCCCCCCCCGCGCCCGGCGCACCGTGATCGGCCTGGCGCTGCTCTGGGTCGTCGTGCTGCCGGTCGCCGCGACCAGCCACGACCTGCGTGACGCCAGCATCGGCGCCAGCTGGCACGGCCGCTACGGCGAACCGCTCGCCGTGTCGGTGCCGATGGTCGCCGCGGTGCTGGCGCGCACGACCCGCCCGGTGGTCGAGCGGCTGGCCCGGACGGTGCCGGTGGCCCTGGCCGTCGGCCTGGCCGGCACCCAGCTGTACGTGCTGCGCAGGTACACCGTGGGCATGGGCGGCGGGCTCGGCCTGGTGCCGAGCGGCCCGGGCCAGTGGCAGCCCTTCGCCCCCGCCCTGGTGCTCGCCGCCGCCTCGGTGGTCACGGCGGCCGGTTGGGCGCTCCTGCTGCGCCACGTCGACGGGGCGGCGGGGGCGTCGGTGCCCGGGTCGGCGGTGCCGGGGCCGGCGGCGCTCAGCGGCTGACGCGACGCAGCACCCGGCGGGCCCCGGCCCGCACGGCCGGCATCCCGCCGGCCGCCAGCTCGGCGCGCACCTTCTCGACCGTGCGCACCACGTGGGTGCCGAAGTCGGCGGGGGCGAGGTCGACGCCGGCCGACGGGCCGGGCAGCAGGGTGACCGCGCAGGCCAGCTGCACGTCGAGGCGGTAGCAGGGGCCGCCGAGCAGCCGGCCGAGGGGCAGGATGACCCGCGGGTCGCTGCCGGGGCTCAGCACCACACCCTGGTAGAGCCATTTGCAGCCGCTGTAGGTGAGCCCGGCGAAGTCGCGTTCGGTGTCGAGCCGCAGCGCCACCGAGGCGCCCCCCTCCAATGTCCCGGCGATCTCGATCCAGTCGATGCGCACCACCGCCGGGGCGGCGACGGGGGCCAGGTGCAGCACCGTGATGCCGGGGGCCTCGACCTTGAACCGGGCGTAGGACAGACCGTTGCGGTTGACCCGCATGGGCGAGTGGAAGGCGCCGACCGGCGTGGTGTCGGTGCCGACGTGGCAGGTGGCGACGAGCTCGTGGCGGTCGGGGTCGAAGGTGGTCGCCGCCAGGGCGCCCGACAGCACGGCGCCGGTCTGGGCGGCGAGCACCGGGTCGGTGGCCGTCGCCATGCCCATCGGCCAGAACGCGTCGGTGCTGGGCATCGACAGCAGGTCGGGGGGTGTGAGGTACGGGGCGAGCCGACCGAGCTCCTCGGGCACGATGCGCTCGCGGCCGCCCTCGGCGCCGAAGTTGTCTTCGTGGGTCCACGCCCCGAAGGTCGCCACCTCCACGCGGGTCGGGCGCAGGATCGATTGCACGAGGACGTTGCAGAGCATCGGCGCCCGCACCGCGGCGGGGAGCTGCACCAGGTCGGAGCCGGCCGCGGCCCGGTACCGCTCCCACTCGAGCTGGAACGCCCGCACCCCTCGTTGGGTGGCCAGCTTCGACATCACCTGGTCGGCCGGGGGCACCGACCCGTCGCGGACCGGGTGCCCGTCGTCGGTGAAGTCGACCAGCGACCCGGTCGACGACAGCGACACCTGCTCGATGACCTCGGGGCTGCGGGCGATGGTGTGCGACGCCCACGACGGCTCGCCGAACGCCGTCAGGTACCCGTGCATCTCCCTGCCGGCCAGCACCCGGCCCGTGCACCCCTGGTTGGTGGCCAGGTACAGCCCGACGGTGCGCAGGGGCACCCCGGCGATGGCCAGGGTGGTGTCGAGCTGCGTCTGGATGGTGCCCCCCCAGCCGAGGTCGACCATGGGCAGCACGTCGGTGTCGCCCACGGACGACCGCAGGTACCGGAGCAACCGCTCCCGGGCGGCCGCCGACTCCTCGAGCACCCGGTGGCGGAGGTGGTCGCTGCCGGCCACCACCGCGACCACCCGCTCGACGAGCGCCGGGTCGTCGAGGCGCCGTTCGGCGACGCCCCGCAGCTCGGGCACCTCGCCGATGCCGAGGCCGAGGGTCGCCAACCACTCGCGCACGAAGGGCCGGAGTCGTCGGGAGAGCAGCGTGCGCAGCTCGTCGGCGTCGGCGCGGTAGAGCGACGCCCGCACGGTCGCGTGGCGCGACAGCCAGAGCGGCACCGCCTCGACGGCGGCGCCGCTGGCCTGCGCCGACCGGTTGACCAGGTCGGCGAGGAACTCGCCCTCGCGCATCAGGCACCACACCCGCTGGTGCCCGGCGGCGACCGCCCACTCGACGACCCAGTCGGCGAAGCCGGTGAACACCGGGCCCAGCACCTGTGCTCCGTACCGCCAGGCCGCAGCCAGGCCGGCCGGCATCTCGGTGAGATCCGCCTTCATGACCACCTTCGAGCGCACGGCGGTCGTGCCCAGGTCGCCGAAGATCGGGTGCACGACGAGGCCCGAGGGGGCGTCGGCCGGCGCCGGCAGCGCCCCCTCCCGCCCGAGCACGGCGAGGGTCTCGGCGTCGTCGCGGCGGAAGTGCGCCACCCGGATGCCCTTGCTCGTCGGCACGTCCACGTCGGAGGCGGCCTCGTCGCCGACGTGGAGGATCCGGGTCGGGGCCACGTCGAGCTCGCGCAGCACGACGTCCCAGAGCCCGTTGGCCTTGTGCACCCCGTACGCGCAGGAGGGGAACAGCGTGGCGGTCGTGAGCACCGGCGCCTCCGGCCGCTGCACCAGCTGGGCCAGCTGGCCGGGCCGCAGGTAGGTGTTCGACACCAGCACGATGCGGCAGCCGCGCCCGGCGGCGAGGTCGGCCAGGGCGAGGACGTCGAGGTCGACGACCGTCAGCTCGCGCTCGACGCGCACCTCGGCGTCCTCGAGCTCGGCGGCATCGGCGTGCAGCAGGCCGGGGGCGAACATGGCGTAGATGTCGCGCAGCGCCACCTCTTCGCCGCCACCGGCGGCCCGCCGGCGCTGGCGGGCCTCGGCCTCGGCCTCGATGCGCAGCCGCCGGAACGCCTCCGGGGTGACCCACTCGGGGAGCGCCTTGCTGTCGTGCAGGCGGTGGCCGAGCACGAGGAAGGCGTCGGTCGGGCGGGGCACCTTCCGCCACAGCAGCGTGTCGAACACGTCGAGCGACAGCACCGACACGGCCTCGTCGTCGATGAGCGCACGCGCCTCGCGCAGTCGGGCGTCGCTGCCGTCGGGGAGCCTGAAGTGGTCGGGCACCGGACCAGACTAGGAGCCGGCCCGGTCGCCTCCCTGGGCAGCCGACGGGCTGCGGCGCTCCGCGCCGCCGGGGGCCGGGCGGGGGCGGGGGCCGGAGCCGGCGGCCCTGAGGCGGCCGCGCAGGGCCGGCACCAGCACCAGGTTGCGCCAGATGGTGTTGCGCGGGATCTTCGACTGGCCCTGCCGGCGGTCGACGAAGGTGATCGGCACCTGGGCGACCCCGCGGGCGGTCGACGCCGCGGTGTGCTTCAGCTCGAGCCCGAAGCCGTAGCCGTCGGCGGTCATCGTCTCGACCCCCACCCGCCGGAGCAGGCCGGCGTCGAAGAGGTTGAACCCGCCCGTGGAGTCGGTGATCGTCGAGCCCAGCCAGGCCTGGGCGTAGAGGTTGCCGAGCCGGCTCACCAGCCTGCGGTACCACGCCCAGTCGGCCGTCGAGCCGCCCGGCACGTAGCGCGACCCGACCACGACCTGGGCGTGGCGCGCGGCGTCGAGCATGGCCGGGATGTGGCGCGGGTCGTGCGACAGGTCGGCGTCCATGGTCAGCACCAGGTCGATCTCGGGCCGCGCCAGGAGCCGGGCCAGGCCGTCGGCGTAGGCGGCGCCCAGGCCGCGCTTGCCGGGGCGGCGCAGCACCTCGACCCGCAGGTGCCGGTAGCGGTCGGCGAGCGACTCGACCAGGGCTGCGGTGCCGTCGGGCGACGCGTCGTCGATGACGAGCACGGTGGCGTCCACGTCGGCCAGGCCGGCGAGCTCGCCGTCGAGGGCGTCGAGCAGCGGGCCGACGTTGGCCGCCTCGTTGTAGGTCGGCACGGCGATCGCCAGCCGGCGCCGGCCCGGCCCCGCCGTGCCGCTCACCGCCGCGCCGGCCGCCGGCCGAGGGTCACTCGGTGATCTCCTGGATGCGCCTGGCCAGCTCCACGGCGGCGGGGTCGAGTGCGGCCGGCTGGCCGCTCGACTGCAGGGCCAGCAGCTTGGTGATGTCGCCGTCGACCTTGATGCGCCCCGACAGGAACGCCTGCATCGCCGCTTGCATGTCGCCCCCGACGAAGATGGCCCGCGCCGTGTCGTAGTCGACGGTCACGGTCAGGTCGGGCTTGTCGAGGTGACCCGTCTCCAGGTCGAGGTCGCCGCCGGTGGTGTCGAGGTGGGCGTCGAGGGTGCCGGTGCCGAACGGCACCCCCTTGACCACCTGGTTCATCCGCAGTTGCAGGGGCGGGGTGGCCATCCGGCCGGCGTACTCGGCCCGGATGCGGCGCGCCTCGACCACCCACTCGTCGGAGAGGAACGGGTACTTCGCCATCACAGCGCCTTTCTCTTCCAGCCTCGGACCGCGCGCAGGGGGCCGCCCGCGGACCGGCGGATGCTAGCGAGGGCCGGCCCTAGCATGGCCCGCCATGGCGTCACCCTCCATCACCGCCGCGGACGTCGCCCACGTGGCGCGCCTGGCCCGGCTGTCGCTCACCGACGACGAGCTCGAGCGCTACACCGGGCAGCTGTCGGCGGTGCTCGCCCACGCCGCCGACGTGGCCGCCCTCGACACCTCCGGCGTCGAACCGACGGCCCACCCGCTGCCACTCGCCAACGTGCTGCGCCCCGACGAGGTGCGCCCGTCGGTCGACCGCGACGAGGTGCTGGCCGCCGCGCCGGCCGCCCAGGACGGCCGCTTCCGGGTGCCGAAGATCCTCGGGGAGGCGCCGTGACCGCCGCCGGCTCGGCGCTGGCGATCGCCGCCTCGGTGCGCGCCGGCGAGCGCAGCGCCGCCGGTGTCGTCGAGGAGCACCTGGCGCGCATCGACGCCGACGAGCCCGGCATCCGCGCCTTCAACCTGGTGACCGCCGACGAGGCCCGCCGGGCCGCGGCCGCCGTCGACGCCGCCGTGGCCCGGGGCGACGACCCCGGCCCCCTCGCCGGGGTGCCGGTCGCATTGAAGGACAACCTCTGCACCCGGGGCGTGCCCACCACGTGCTCGTCGCGCATCCTCGACGGGTGGCGGCCCCCCTACGACGCCACCGTGGTGCGCCGCCTGGCCGCGGCGGGGGCGGTGGCGGTCGGCAAGACCAACCTCGACGAGTTCGCCATGGGCAGCTCCACGGAGAACTCGGCGTTCGGGCCGACGCGCAACCCCCTCGACCGCAGCCGGGTGCCCGGCGGGTCGAGCGGCGGCAGCGCGGCGGCGGTGGCCGCCGGCTTCGCCGCCCTGAGCCTCGGATCCGACACCGGCGGCTCGATCCGCCAGCCGGCGGCGCTGTGCGGCCTGGTCGGCGCCAAGCCCACCTACGGGGTGGTGAGCCGCTACGGCCTCATCGCCTTCGCCTCGTCGCTCGACCAGATCGGGCCGTTCGCGACCAGCGTCGCCGACGCCGCCCTGCTGCTCGACGTCATCGCCGGCCACGACTCCATGGACTCGACGTCGCTGCCCGGCACGCCCCCGTCGGCGTCGGCCGGTCTGGGGCGCGGCGTCGAAGGGCTGCGCGTCGGCGTCGTGCGCGAGCTCACCTCGGCGGAGGGCCTCTCGCCCGAGGTGTCCGACGCGACCC
>DASTHS010000248.1:0-7540 GCA_035718085.1 Acidimicrobiales bacterium
GGAAGCGGGCCTCGAGGCGCGCCCCGTGCATCACCGACACCACGTCGTCGTCGACCTCGAGCAGCGGCCGGCCGTCGCCGCGCAGCTGGGTGCGCGACCGCACCTGCACCAGCCGGCCGACGGGGGCGAGGGCCGCCAGCCGCCGCCACGGGCGCACGAGGGCGTCGGCCTCGGCGGGCAGGGCGTCGTCGGGGCCCGGCCAGCGCAGCTCCCGGCGCACCACCAGGGCGCCGTCGGCGGGGGCGGGCAGCTTGAGGGTCCACTCCTCCACCTGGGCGCCGTCGGCGGCGCGCTCCGCCCGGTGGCGGAGGGTCACCCCGGCGCGCACCAAGCGGAGGTCGTCGGTGTCGAGGTAGGTGGCGGTCATGCGCGCCTCGGGGAGGGCGACCGCTTCGACCCCCTCGCCGAGGTCGTCGAGGGCCGGCATGCGGAACGCGCTGCCGGCGTCGAGCTTGACCTCCGACTCGGTGGGCGCCGCCATCGCGCCGAGCCTAGGGGCGCCGCCCGCCGGCCCCCAGCTACCCCGAGTTGCGCAGCCCGGTGGCCAGGCCGTTGAGGGTGATGAGGATGCCCTTCTCCACCACCCGGCTGCGGTCGCCGGCCCGCCAGCGGGCCAGCAGGTCGACCTGGAGGTGGTTGAGGGGGTCGAGGTAGGGGATGCGCCGGCGCAGCTCCTCGGCCAGGCCGGGCTGGCCGGCCAGCAGGTCGTCGCTGCCGGTGATCGCCGCCAGCGCGGCGGTGGCCCGGCCGTGCTCGGCGACCAGGCGGTCGAACACCGTGGCCCGCAGCGCCTCGTCGGGCACCAGGGCGGCGTAGCGGGCGGCGATGGCCAGGTCGGTCTTGGCCAGCACCATCGCCATGTTGTCGAGCACCGACCGGAACCACCCCCACCCGTCGCGCATGGCGCGCAGCAGCTCGAGGCCGCCGCCGTCGATGTGGTCGGCCAGGGCGGTGCCGGCGCCGTACCAGCCCGGCAGCATGATCCGGCACTGGCTCCACGAGAACACCCAGGGGATGGCGCGGAGGTCTTCCACCCGGTCGGAGGCGGTGCGCGACGCCGGGCGGCTGCCGATGTTGAGCTCGGCGATCTCCCGCACCGGGGTGGCGGTGCGGAACCACTCGACGAACCCCTCGGTGCCGTACACCAGGTCGCGGTAGGCGGCCATCGACGCCGCCTGCATCGCCACCGCGGCGGCGTGGTGGGCGGGGTCGACGCCGCCGAGGGGCCGGCGGGGCAGCACCGACGCGGCGGTGGCCTCGACGGCGGCGGCCAGCAGGGCCTCGAGGCCCCGGCGGGCGTGGTCGGGGTCGGAGTAGCGGGCGGCGATCACCTCGCCCTGCTCGGTGAGGCGGATGCGCCCCTGCACGCTCCCCGCCGGCTGGGCCACGATCGCCTCGTACGCGGGACCGCCGCCCCGCCCCACCGTGCCGCCGCGGCCGTGGAAGAGCACCAGGCGCACGCCGGCCCCCCCGGTCACCTCCACCAGCTGCTGCTCGGCCGCCTGCAGGGCCCAGATGGACGCCAGGTAGCCGCCGTCCTTGTTCGAGTCGGAGTAGCCGAGCATCACCTCCTGCCACCCACCCGCCGCCGTGACCGCGTCGCGCCACAACGGCAGGGCCAGCAGGTCGGCGATGGTCGCCCCCGCCCGGGCCAGGTCGTCGATGGTCTCGAACAGCGGCACGATCGCCGGGCCCAGCTGGAGCGGCCGCCCGGTGGCGGGGTCGGCCGGGCGCAGCAGGCCGACCTCCTTGCACAGCACCGCCACCTCCAGCACGTCGCTGACCGTCGCCGCCTTCGAGATCACGTAGGTGGGCACCGCCTCGGGCCCCAGCCGGGCCACCGCGGCGGCCGCCTCCCGCAGGATGGCCAGCTCGCCGGCCGTGCGCTCCCCGTAGTCGGCCCACGGCGACACCAGCGGACGGGCCCGGCCCAGCTCCCCCACCAGCAGGGCCACCCGCCCGGCCTCGTCGAGGGCCAGGTAGTCGGCGTGCTCGCCGGCGACCGCCAGCAGCTCGGCCACCACCACCTCGTGCACGTCGGCGTTCTGGCGCAGGTCGACGCTGGTCAGGTGCCAGCCGAACGCCTCGACCGCCCGGCGCACCGGGGCGACCCGGGCGCGGGCCAGGCGGCCGGCGCCGTGCTCGCACAGCGACGCCTCGATGGCGGCCAGGGCGGCGGCGAGCTCGCCGACGTCGGCGAAGGCGGCCAGCTCGGCGCGCGGCTCGGGGCCCGGCACGGTCCCCAGCACCCCCTTGGCGGTGGCGGCCAGGCGGGCGTAGAGGCCGTTGACCGCCCGGCGGTACGGCTCGTTGGCCCGGAACGGGTTGTCGTCGCCGCTGCGCTCGGCCAGGTCGACCACGGCGGGCGACGCCGCCACCAGGTTCCCCGACATGGCCAGCTCGATGGCCAGGCGCCGCAGGCGGGCCAGGTGGGCGGCGAACGCGCTGGTCGCCTGGCGGTCGACGGCGTAGCGCAGCACCTCGGCGGTGACGAACGGGTTGCCGTCGCGGTCGCCACCGATCCAGGACCCCATGCGCAGCACGGGTGCGGTGGTGCCGGTGGCGAAGAGCTGCTCGAAGGTGGCCTGCAGCGCCGGCAGGGCGTCGAGCAGGGTCAGCTCGTACCAGCGCAGCGACTGGTTGACCTCGTCGCGCACCCGGAGGCGCTGGGGCCGGAGGATGGCCGTCTGCCACAGGGCGGTGACCTCGACGCGCAGCGCCTCCTCCCACGTGTCGGTGTCGTCGGCCAGCTCCCGCCCGGCGAGCAGGGCGGCGATGGCCCGGGTGCGGTCGAGCACGGTGCGCCGGCGCACCTCGGTCGGGTGGGCCGTGAGCACCGGGGTGACCAGCACCGAGCGGGCGACCTCGGCGGCCCGCTCCGCCCCGAGGGTGGCGGTGACCGTGGCGGCGGCAGCGGCCAGGGTGCCGGGCGGGGCCGCCCCGGGGGCGTCGCCCTGGGCGCGGGCCCGCCGGGCCTCCCGGGCGGCGCGGTTGGCGGCCTGGTCCTCGGCCACGTTGGCCAGCAGCGAGAAGAGGCTGAACGCCCGCACGAGGGGCAGCACGGCGTCGTCGGCCACGTCGGCGAGCAGCGGGAGCAGGGCGTCGTCGCTGCGGCCCCGCCGCTCGGACGCGGCCGCCCGGCGCACGGATTCGACGAGGTCGTAGACGGGCTGGCCGGCCTGCTCGGCGATCACCTCGCCCAGGAGGCGGCCCAGCAGGCGGATGTCGTCGGCGGCGTCAGGGGTGGCCACCGCGTCAGCTTCACACGCCGGGAGGCCCCTGCGGTCCGGTCGGGGTGCCGGCCTCCTCGGGCCGGGCGTGCGGGCCCACCCACACGGCCAGCAGGGTGCGGTCGTCGCCGACGCCCTGCCTGCTGAAGTCGGTGATGCGGGCCAGCTCCAGCGGGTCGGGCGGCGACGCCAGGGCGGCGGCCAGCGCCGGGGCGACCGTCGTCGGCCCGTCGCGCACGGCGTCGCCGACCCCGTCGGTGACCACGACCAGCGCCTCGCCGGGCGCCAACGCCACCTCGGCGGTCTCGGTGCGCGGATCGTCGGCGGGCAGGGCGGCGGTCGCGGTGGTCGCCGTCGAGGCCCCGTCGTCGGGGTCGACCCACAGCTCGACGAGCACGCCGTCGCGCCGCACGTAGGCGGTGGAGTCGCCGACGCGGGCCAGGGCCACGGCGCCGTCCGGGGTCACCGTGGCCGCCACCAGGGTGGTCGCCCCCTCGCCGCCGGCCACCGCGCCCGACGCGGCCAGCACGGCGGCGGCCGGCGACGCCCCCGCGGCCAGCGCGTCGACGGCCGCGGCGACCGCGGTCGCCGACGCCGCCGCCGCGCCCGGCCGGCTGCCGACGCCGTCGGCCACGGCCAGCGACAGCCGGCCGGCGTCCCAGCACCACCCGTAGGCGTCTTCGGGGCCGGTGCCGCCCACCCGGTGGCGCACCCCGGCCAGCGACGCCACCCGCACGCTGAGGGCGCCGTCGTCACCCCCGTCGGCCCGCACGGCGGCGTCGGCGGCGGCGGCGCGCTGGCGCAGCTTCCAGGGGGCGTCGCTGGCGGGCGACGGCCGGCCCAGCACCGGGCGGCGCAGCGGCGCGCCCACGTCGGCCCCGTCGCCCGTGGCGGGCGGCGTGCTCACGCGCCCGACGTCAGTCGAGCTGGTCGACGGCGATGGCCGTCATGCCGGCCACGTCGGGGGGTGCCAGCTGGGCGGCGCCGCTGTAGACCGACGCCGAGGAGCTGACGATCGACGAGATCAGCCCCTTCATCAGCTCCGGCACCAGCGTCGCCGGGTTGGAGCCCTCGTCCGCGATGAACGCCCGGTTGGGCTTGCCCTCGGTGACCGCCGCGAGCACCTCGGGGTCGGCCTGGCCGAAGCCGAAGGCGAGGATGTTCGGGTGCCGCTTCCAGGACGGGTCGACCAGGGCGGCGTGGGCCGCCTTCCAGCGGGCCTCCTCGTCGGTGGGCCGGCCGTCGGAGATGAGCACCACCGCGGGGCGGTACCACTTGTCGCCGGTGGCCCGCCCGGCGGTGTAGTCGTCTTCGATCTGGCGGCGCAGGTGCTCGAAGGCGGCGGCGTAGGAGGTGCGGCCCTCGGCGCCGACCGGCGGGATCACCTCGACCAGGCTCAGGTCGGCGAGGGGCAGCACCGTGCGGGCCACATCCGAGAAGGTGACCACGCCGAAGCGGATGACCTCGGCGATGGCCGGGTCTTCGCCCACCGCGCTGCGCAGCAGCGGCAGCTGCTCGTTGACGCTGTCGAGGGGTGCGCCGGCCATCGACGCCGACACGTCGAGGCACAGGTAGAAGGGGAAGACGGCGTACCGCTCCTCGACGCCGACCGCATCGCTCATCGCCGCCACGGTACCGGGCGGGTCGCCGCTAGACCGAAGCCGGCGGGCTCCCCCCAGCTCCGGGCTCCTGCGCACCGGGCGGGCGCCCTGCGGGCACGCGGCGTCAGATGCCGAGGAAGGGGCTGACCAGCATGGCCACGAGCAGCAGCCCCACGCAGGCCAGCGCGAAGTCGATGAACGCCAGGGCGGCGACCCGCCGGGCGGCGCCCCCCTGGCCGGTGCGGATGCGCCGGTAGGTGCGCTGGTGCATGCCGGCCCACTGCACCACGGCCTGGGCGAGGGCGGCGCGCGCCGCGGCGGTGACCGGCGGCGGCGGCTGGGTGACCACCCGCACCGGGCCGAGGGGCACACCGGTGGCCACCCCGCCCGACGGGCGCCCCGGCGCCGGGCCGGCGCGGCCGGTGATGGCGGCGCGCCCCGGGCCGACGGGCCCGGCGGTGATGGTGGTGCGGGCCCACGCCTGCGACCGGGGCCGGGCGGCACGGGGCCGCACGGCGACGTCGGGGGCGGCGGGCCCGGCCACCGGCTGGGCGGGGATCGACGGTGCCGACGACCCCTGGGCGCGGTGCACGGCGTCGCGGAGGGCCCGGGCGCCCAGGTCGACCAGCACGTCGTCGAGGGCGGCCGCCCACGTCGAGGCCGGCGGCCGGGCCGCGGGGTCGGCCACGCTCAGGCTGCGCGACGCCACCCCCCAGATCGGGGCGTCGGGGCCCAGCGACGGGGCCCGCAGCAGCCCGGCCGGCACGTCGAGCTCGACGTCGACGGCCTCGCCCGCCGCCTGGCGCTTCTGGAGCGGGAAGTGGGCGGCGCCGACCAGCCGGAGGAAGATCAGGCCCAGCGAGTAGCGGTCGGTGAAGGGCCCCGGGTTGCCCTCCACCGTCGGGTCGTGCCAGTTGGGGGTCATGGCCCGGCGGCGGTCGTCGGCGCCGGCCGGGGTGCCGTCGGCGCCGTGCAGCTCGCCGTTGTCGAGGTCGAGGAGGAACACCTGGGGGCCCTGCGCCGTCGACCACAGCACGTTCTTGGCGGACAGGTCGCCGTGCACCACGTGGGGGTCGCCGGCCTCCATGGCCTCGAGCACCCGGGCCAGGGCGTAGACCACGGCGATGCGCTGCGGGTCGCCCTGGGCGGGCAGGGCCAGGCCGTAGGCGGCCGAGCGGCGGGCGGGGTCGGCGGTGAGGTAGCTGAGGGTGGCCAGGCGGGCGACGCCGTCGCGGTGGCGCACCGAGAACCGCCGTGGCGCCCGGGGCATCAGCAGCCCGACGGTCGCCGGCCCGTCGGTGACCACCGCCGACGGCCACGCCGTGGCCGCGGTCAGCCGGCTGCGCAGCTGGGCGTCGGCGAGGGCCGCCGGCCAGGCGACGATCCGCTGCAGCCCGTCACCGTGGAGGGGCCGCCGGTGCTCCTTGTAGAGCACGCCCGGGCGGTCGGGCAGCTCGAAGACCCGGCCCTCGCCGCCTTCGGCCAGCAGCGGGCCGGGCCGCAGGTCGCGGCGGGCGACCACCACCGGCACGGGCGGCGCCTGCGGGGCGGTCACGTGGGGCCCACCCCCACCAGGTGCCCGACGCCGTAGGTCACCGCCGCCGACACGGCGGCCACCGCGAGCTGGCGGCCGCCGGTGCGCACCAGACCCTGGCCGGTGAACTTGCCGATGAGCATGCCGAGCACGGCGGCGGCCACGGCGGCGATCACGATCGAGGCGACCACGGCGGCGCTGCCGGCCGCGAAGAACCACGGCAGCAGGGGCAGGACCGCGCCCGACCCGAACGCGACGAACGACGCCACCGCCGCCCGGCTGGCCTGCCCCGTCTGGTTCGGGTCGATGCCGAGCTCGAGGCGGGCGTGGGTGTCGAGGGCGATGGCGTGGTCGGCCGACAGGATGCGGGCCACCGTGTCGGCGTCGTCGGCCGGCACCCCCCGCGCCCGGTACATGGCGGCCAGCTCCTCGCGCTCCTCCTCCGGCGCCTCGCGCAGCTCGGCGGCCTCGACGGCGATCTCGCGCTCGGCCAGCTCCCGCTGGGCGCGCACCGAGACCAGCTCACCGGCGGCCATGGAGAAGGCGCCGGCGAGCATGCCCGCCACCCCCGCCAGGCGCACGTACGACCCCGAGGTCTGCGCCCCCGCCACCCCCAGGATGAGCGACACGTTGGTGAGCAGCCCGTCACCCGCCCCGAGGATGGCGGCCCGGGCCGCCCCTCCCTGCACGTCGCGGTGGCGGGACATCGGCTCGGGCCGCGCCGTGAGGCGGCGCAGGAGGGCCAGCGCGCCGGCCGGCCGGGCGGTCGGTGTGGGCATGGGCACAGCTTCGCCCACCGGGCCGGCTTAGGCGACCCTGAACTTGCCGGGCGTCGGCGCCGCCGCGGGGGTCGGGCGTCGGTCTACGGTCTGGCCCATGGGAGTGCTCGATCGGTTCCGGCTCGACGGGCGGGTGGCGGTGGTGACCGGCGCCTCGTCGGGCCTCGGTGTCGCCTTCGCCAAGGCGCTGGCGGAGGCGGGCGCCGACGTCGCCCTCGGCGCCCGGCGGGCCGACCGGCTGGCCGACACCGCCGGCCTGGTCGAGGCGGCCGGCCGGCGGGCCCTGCGGGTCGCCACCGACGTGAGCCGGCCCGACGACTGCCAGGCGCTGGTCGACGCCGCCTTCGAGCGCTTCGGCCGGGTCGACGTGCTGGTGAACAACGCCGGCATCGGCAC
>DASTHS010000249.1:0-16889 GCA_035718085.1 Acidimicrobiales bacterium
CCCTGGCACAGGCAGACGGCGGCGTCGAAGCCGCCGGTCCGGAAGGGGAGCCGGCGGGCGTCGCCCTGCACCCACCGCCCCGGACCGGCGGCGGCGAGGAAGTCGCTGGAGAGGTCCAGGCCGACGGCGGTGACCCCGTGCCCCGCGGCGAAGGCGGTCGCATGGCGGCCCGGGCCGCAGCCGAGGTCGAGGAGCCGCTCGCCCGCCGCCAGGTCGAGCTGCTCGGCGAGGAACCCGACCTCCCGGGCCGTGCCCTTGGTGAAGGAGTAGCGGAGATACGCCGCCCCGGCGTGGGCGGCGAGGGCGGCGAACTCACGCCCGGTGGGCATGGGGCGAGGCTAGGGGGTAGCACCGGGCCATGACGCAGTCGCCCCGCGTGCCCGAGAGCTCCGACGACAAGCCGGGCCGCTCCGGCCCGGACGTCGGCGACGCCGGCGGCGGCGAGGGCGCCGAGTTCACCCACGACGCCACCACCGGGGAAGGCGACGACCCCGACGCGACCGGTGCGTCCTACTTGAAGGCGCACGGCGAGTCGGTCGACGAGGGCTAGCCGCCCACCCCCAGACGGGTGAGCTGGGCGGCTCGGATGGCGGCGGTCTGGCCGAACACCACGAGGAACATCGCTTCCCGCAGCAGCCGCTGGGCGTGCGACCCGGTCTCCACCGAGGCGCCCCCACCGCGGGCCACCACGGCCGTGGCTGCCCGCAGGGCCAGCAGGGCGATGTCGGCCCGCACCCCGACCACCTCGTCGGGGCCGGCGGCCAGCAGCAGCCCCCGGAGGCGGTCGACGTCGGCGGTGAGGGCGAGCGAGTCGAGCAGGTGGGCGCAGCGGGCGGCGACGCCGAGGCCGAGCAGCCCGTTGCCGGCCAGGCCCCTGGCGTCGCCCGCCCGCCACTCGGAGTAGGGCACCCGCCCCACCACCCGGTCGGCGCCCACGGTGAGGCCCCCGCAGCGCACCAGCACCGTCGACGACGCATCGACGGCTGCCAGCCGCACCTGTTGCACCGCCAGCCCGGGCGCCTCGACGGCATCGACAAGGCAGGTGACGAGGTCGTCGCCTTGGCGGGCGGCGACCATCACCACGTCGATGAGGCCCCACCCGGTGACCCACGGCGCCCACCCGTCGAGCGTCACCCCGCCCCCCGGGGCGGCCGTGGCCACCATCGAGGGTGGGCCGGGCCGGCGCAGCGCGGCCACGGCGATGCCCGAGCGCACCCGCCCGTCGCAGAGGTCGTCGAGCCATCGCTGCGCCACGTCGCCTCCCGCGGCGGCGACGGCCCGCACCGTCGAGTGGTGCTGCACCCACACGAATGCCGTGGCCAGGCTGCCGCCGGCGAGCGCCTCGGCGACAGCCGGGTAGGCCTGCGGGGCCCGGGCCGCGACCCCGTAGAGGCCGGCGTCGGCGAGCAGGTCGAGCAGGTGTCGGGGCACGACCGGCGCGCCGTCGACGTCGAGTGCCGCCGGCCACAGCACCTCGTCGGCGAGGCGGCGGGCGGCGGCGACCGGGTCGTCGAGGTCGGTGCACCCCCTGGTCATGCGGGCGGCCGTGCGGTCAGTCGCCGGCGCGCGGGCTGGCGGCGCGCAGCTCGTCGATCAGCTTCGACGCCTCGGCCTTCGAGAGCTCCTCGGGCACGTCGCGGCCGGTGTCGGCGGCCAGGGTCGAGAGGTAGGAGGCCTGGGCGCCGGTCATGGGCTCGTCGCCGGTCACCCACGTGTCGGGGTCTTTCGCCGCCGCCCCGGTCGGGTCGGACGTCGTCGGGAGGTGCTCGTCGCGGTCAGCCATGCCGCAGGCCTACCCACACCGGCCGCCCGGCGAACGCACGTTCGCTCGACGGCGGGGTTACGGTCGGTGGCATGCACGGTGACACGGTGAGCGTCGAGCGGACTATCCCTGCGTCGGCGGAGGCGATCTTCGCCGTCCTGGCCGACCCGGGCCGCCACCACGAGATCGACGGGTCGGGCACCGTCACCGGGCCGCCGGCCACCGCGGCCAGGCTGCGGCGCGTCGGCGACTCGTTCACGATGCCCATGCGCATGGGGCTGCCCTACCGCATGGTCAACACCGTGGTCGAGCTCGAGGAGGGTCGCCGCATCGCCTGGCAGCCCCGGTTGGCCGTGCCGTTGCTCGGCGGCGTCGTCGGCGGCCGCGTCTGGCGCTACGAGCTCGAGCCGGTCGCCGGTGGCACCTTGGTGCGCGAGACCTGGGACCTCAGCCGCGATCCGCTCCGGGCGCTCATCAAGCGCTCCCCTCTGGGATCCGAGACGGGGCCCAACATGGAGAAGACCCTCGAGCGCCTCGAGGCGGCCGTGGTCGGCTAGTCGGCCCACCGCGCCGGGTGCCGGGCGTACCGGTGCCGCCCGACGACCGGGTGGTCGGCCGTGGCGTAGGTGCGGTTGTGGCGCACCTGCGGGTCGGCGAGGTGCCCGTCGAGGTCGAGCACCTCGGCGGCGGGCACGTCGAGGGCGGCCAGGGCGGCGAGCCAGTGCGCCGAGGGCGCCGACGGGAACACCGTCGCCAGGCGCCCGTAGAACCGCTCGGCGATCTCGGTCGCCGGGCCGGCCAGGATCTCGCCGAGCCACTCGGGGTGGCCGGCCAGCTCGCACACCGCCTTCACGTGGTCGCCCCGCACCGCGGCCACGACGACCCAGCCGTCGGCGGTGGGCACGGGGCGCACCGCCGCCAGCTGGTGGTCGACACCGTCACCGTCGTGGTCGTCGGGCAGCGCCCGCATGACCCCCAGGTCGGGCCAGTCGAAGTGGGCCAGGGCGTCGAGCATGGCGACGTCGACCGCCCCGCCCCGCCCGGTCGACGCCCGGCGCACCAGGGCGGCGAGCACCGCCTGGGTGGCGTACCCGGCGGTCACCTTGTCGGCCAGGAAGCTGCGCACGGGCTGGGGTTCCCCTCCGCCGCCCTGGGCCACGGTGAGCCCGGTGGTGGCCTGCACCACCGTGTCGTAGGCGGGCGACCCGGCCCGGGGGCCGTCCTGGCCGAACCCGGTGACCCGGCACCACACCAGCCGGGGGTGGCGCGCCTCGACGTCGGCGGCGGCCAGGCCGAGGCGCTCGGCGACGCCCGGCCGCCAGTTGGTGAGCAGCACGTCGGCGTCGGCGAGCAGCTCGTCGAAGGTGTCCCGGCCCGCGAGGGTGGCCAGGTCGGCGGTCACGAACCGGCGGCTGCGATTGGTGGCCAGCCACAGCAGCGACAGGCCACCGACGGTCCGACCGAACCGCCGCATCCCGTCGCCGGCGGGCGCCTCGACCTTGACGACGTCGGCCCCCATCTCGGCCAGGGCCTGGGCGGCCAGCGGCGCAGAGATGAACGTCCCGGCGTCGACGACGGTCGTTCCTTCGAGGGGCAGCATGGCCAGAGACTTGCGGACGCGCCGCGGGTGCGCCACCCTGGGCGGATGCGGTGGGAACGATTGCAGCATCGGCTGCAGGCGGCCACCCCGGGGTCCGCGGCCGCCGCGCTGGCCCACCGCCCGTTCCTGCTGGTCTGGGGCGGCGGGTTCGCCTCGAACGTCGGCACCTGGATGCAGAACGTCGCCCTCGGCGTCTTCGCCTACCAGGTGAGCCACTCGGCGTCGTTCGTGGCCCTGCTCGGGTTCGCCCAGATGGGGCCCCTGCTCGCCCTGGCCATGGTGGGCGGGGCGCTCGGCGACGCGGTCGACCGCAAGGTGCTGCTCATCGCCTGCCAGGTCGAGCAGATGGTCATGTCGGTGGTGCTGGCGTGGGTGGCCGCCAGCCCCCACCCGTCGCGGGCCCTGCTGGTCGGCTGTGTGCTGGCCATCGGCATCGGCAACGCGCTGAACGCGCCCACCTTGACGGCGGTGATGCCGCTCCTCGTCGGCCGGCGAGACCTGCCCGGTGCGGTGTCGCTGCAGTCCGTGCAGATGAACCTGTCACGGGTGGTCGGCCCGGCCGTCGGCGGCCTGGCCCTGCCGGCCATCGGCGCCTCGGGGATCTTCGCCGTGAACGCCGTGACGTATCTCTTCGCCGTGGTGACCATCGCCCTGGTGGCCATCCCCCCCGCCGACCGGGGCCACGGTGAGGCGGCCCTCACCCGCCTGCTCGGCGGGGTCGCCGTCGCCCGGCGCGACCCGGTGGTGCGCCGCTGCCTCCTGACGATCGCCGCCATCTCGTTCTTCTGCCTGCCCTTCATCGGGTTGATGCCGGTGCTCGCCGCCCACGACCTGCACGTGTCGCCGAGCAACATCACCTACGGGCTGCTCTATGCGACCTTCGGTCTGGGCGCCGCCATCGGCGCGGTGTCGGTCGGCACCGTCATGGTCGGCTGGTCGCGCCCGCACATCGTGCGGGCCGGTCTGGCCGCCTTCGCCGCCGCCCTGGTCGTCTTCGGCCTGGTGCGCAGCCCGGCGGCCGCATTCCCCGCCGTGCTCCTCGTCGGGGTCAGCTACTTCGCGACGGTGACGGCCCTCTCGACGCTGCTGCAGTCGACCATCGCCGACCGGGTGCGGGGCCGGGTCATGGCCCTGTGGCTGATGGGCTTCGGTGGCACGGTGCCGCTCGGCCTGCTGGCCGGTGGCGCCGTCACCGGGGTGACCTCGATCGGCACCGTGGTGGTGGGCGGCGGGGTCGTCGCCGCCGTGCTGAGCGCCGCCTGGTGGCGGGCGACGGCCCTCAACGGTCGGCGCGCCCGTGCAGGCACCCCCCTCGTGGGCGCCGGTCAGCGCAGCGATGCGGTGAGCGCCCCGGCGATGGTGGCGGTGCCGATGACCAGCCAGACCACGTAGTCGGCGACCAGACCGCTCTGGGTGCGCCGCACCGCCCGCATCAGCCCCACCACCGGCGCGTCGAGGCGCCGCAGCACCCGCAGCCGCCGGCGGTAGAGCGCCGCGCCCGCCAGCGCCACTGCGAGCAGCGTCGAGCCGAGACCGGAGACGACATCGGCCATCGTGACGTCTGCGGGCTCGTGCGGCCCGACCGCCAGCACCTCACCGCCCGGTGCCGTCCCCAGCACGGCGTGGATGTAGCGGCCCTGGTCTTCGAACTGTGAGGCCATGGCGTTGAGCGTCGAGCCGAGGTGCGGCACCACCCCCAGGGCCAGGGCCCCGGCGACGAGCACCACTGCCGGCACCGACATGCTGAGCGGGGTGCGGTCCTTGCCCCTGGTGGTCTCGGAGGTCTCCTCGGAGCCCTCGGCGGCCATCTCCTGGTCTTCGGCGGGCGCCTCGCCCAGGCCGTAGAAGACGCCGCCGGCCACCCGCAGCACCGCGCCTGCGGTGATGCCCGAGCAGATCACCAGCAGGGCGGTGACCCACTCGCGGTGGGCGCCGTCCGCGCTGGCCTCGATCCAGCCCTTGCCGAGGTAGGTGGCGAAGGGGGGCAGGTCGGCCAGCCCGAGCGCCGCCAGGGTGAACACCACCCCGGTTCCGCGGAGGTGCTTGGCGCGGCCGAAGAGGGCGTGCTCGTCGACCGAACCGAGCCGGTGCAGCACGATGCCGGCGCAGACGAACAGCGCCGCCTTGACCAAGCCGTGGCCGAGCACGTAGGCGGCGGCGCCGGCGAGCCCGAGGGGCGTGAGCAGCCCGATGCCGACGAGGAACATGCCGGCGTGCGACACCGTCGAGAAGGCCAGCAGCCGCTTGATGTGGCGCTGGCGGAAGCAGAACAGCGCGCCGACGACCGCGGTGACGGCGCCGAGCGCGATCAGGGTCGAGGCGATCGTCCCGCGGTGACCGAGGGCCCCGGCGAAGCAGGCCCAGTAGATCCGGGCCACCCCGTAGAGGCCGAGCTCGACCATCACCCCCGACAGCAGCACGCACACCGGGGTCGGGGCCACTGCGTGGGCGTCGGGCAGCCAGAAGTGGAACGGCACGATCGCCGACTTCACGAGCAGGCCCGTGACCACGAGCACGAACCCGACCACCACCAGCGCCGACGACGGGCGGCTCGACAGCGTCCGCCCCATCTGCGCCATGTTGAGGGCACCGGTGCTCCCGTAGAGCAGCGCGATGCCCGACAGCGACAGGTAGGCGCCCACGCTGTTGGTGATGGCGAAGTTGAGCGCCCCCTGGAGCGGTCCTCGCTCCTCGGTGCGGTAGGCGGTGAGGGCGTAGGCGGCGACACCCATCACCTCGAAGAAGACGAACATGTCGAAGAGGTCGCCGGTGAGGCTGAAGCCCTCCATGCCGGCGAGGAAGACCAGCATCAGCACCGGGAAGTACGGCCCGTCCTCGTCGAAGTACCGCCACGAGAACAGCAGCGCGGCGGCGACCAGCACCGCCGCCAACGCTGCGATGCCGGCGTTGAGCGGGCCGACGGCGAAGTCGATGCCGAGCGCCAGGCCGTGGATCGGGTGCCACCCCCCGAACCAGTAGACGCGCTCGGTGTGGGTCGTGCGCGCCGCCAGCACGATCGTGTCGGCAGCGACGGCGCAGGCGACCCCGAGCGCCCCGACCTCGCGCAGCCAGCGCCACCGCAGGAAGGGGCCCAGGCCCGAGAGGAAGGCCGCCCCGATGAGCGGCACCACCACGGCCAGGGGCATCAGGTCGTCGACGCTCACCCGCGGAACTGCCTCAGCTCGTCAGGGTCGAGGGTGCCGAAGCGCTTGTGCGCCTGGATGGCGATGGCCAGCAGCAGCGCCGTCACCGTGGCCTCAACCACGACATCGGTGAGGCACAGGGCTGCGACCACCGGATCGACGGTGCGCGACGGCGGGATGTCGCTGAAGTAGGGCGCCACTCCGCCGGTGCGGTACCCGACGGCCAGGAGCAGGAGGTACGTCGACGACTGCACCACCGCCAGGCACAGGATCTGGTGCACCAGGTGGCGGCTCGTCACGATGCCGTAGAGGCCGACGGCGAGCACCCACACCACGACGACGAACGGGTACCAGGTCACGGCTTCACCAGGAGGGTCTGCTCGAGCAGCTCGCTGACGATCACCAGCATCGACGCCGCCACCTCGACACCGACCACGAAGCTGATCAGCGCGATGGTGCCCGACGAGTCGACCACCCCCCGGCTCGGCCCGAGCGGCAGCACGTTCGCCAGGTAGGCCGAGCCGACCGCCAGGGCCCCGACCCCGATGAGGGCGAAGCCGGCTGCGCCCGCGCCCTCGGCGGCGTCGAGGAGGTCGGCGGGGCTGATGCGGCGGAAGGTCAGGAACTGGCCGCCCAGGTACACCAGCAGCACGGCCGTGGCCAGGATGACCCCGCCCTGGAACCCGCCGCCGGGGTTCACCTGGCCGTGGCTGACGATGTTCCACCCGACCACCACGGTCGGGCCGACGGAGCACATGCACGCGACGCGCACGGCGGCGTTGCGGCTGCGCTCCCGGCGCCGGGCGGCCTCCTCCACCGGTGCGGGCGCCTCCCGCTCTTCGCGGAGGGCCCGCAGCACCACCGAGACGCCGGTGGCGGCGGCGAAGAGGATGAACTCCTCGCCGAGGGTGTCGAAGCCCCGGATGTCGAAGTTCACCGCCGTCACCACGTCGGTGGCCTTGCGCGCCGCCACCCCGACCGAGTCGACCACGTCGCCGTACGCGCCGGGGTAGTGGCCGAACCCCGGGAGGCCGCCGATGGCCGCGAGGTAGAGGGCGGCCAGGCCGGCCATGGCGACGAGGAACACCACTTGGCGCTGGCGGGCCGTCACGGGCCGCCCCCGTCCTCGGGGCGGTTGCCGCTCACCTTGCGCAGGGTGAGCATCACGACGATCGGCAGCACCACGGCGCCGACGGTGAACTGCGACAGCGCCACGTCGGGCTGCTGCACCACGAAGAACAGCACGGCGAGCACCAGCCCGTAGATGCTGAGCATGACGACCTGGCGTGACGGTTGGCGGGTGGTCACCACGGCGGTGGCGCCCAGCCCCGCCAAGGTGAACACCACCGCGAGCAGCGGGGTCACCGGCGCAGTTCCTCCCTCGCTCTGATCGCTGCCCCGGTGGCGTGGCCGAGCACCGGCGACGCCACCGCCAGCACCACCGCCACCACCCATGCGCTGGTGGCCTGGTTCGACCACCCCTCCTTGCACGTGATCGACGCAGCCAGGAGGGTGGGCGCCACCATGCCGATCGGGGTCACGTAGTGCAGCTTCTGGAGCACCTCGGGCATCACGGCCACGCCGAGGCAGGAGGCCACGACCACCACCGTGGCCAGCCCGGCCAGCACGTCGGAGGCCACCACCGCCGCGCTCACGGCGCCCCGCTGCGCAGGTAGCGCACGAACACCAGGCCGCCGCCGAGGGCGAGCATGGCGAGGATGATGGCGAACTCCGTCTCGCCGCTGCGGTTGAACCCCTGGGTGAGCAGCACGAAGACCAGCACCGCCGTCGCCGACACCGCCTCGAAGGCGACGACGGCGCCGTCGAGACCGCCCCGCCACGCCAGCACCCCCGGGCCCACCAGCGCCAGGAGCATCACCGTGGCGCAGATCTCGTAGGCGTTCACCGCAGCTCCAAGCGGTGCACCACCAGCACCCGCCGGTCGGCGTCGGCCTCCACCACGATCGAGCCGGGAGGCGCCGAGCGGCCGGCGACGAGCAGCGCCAACGCCGTCTCGTCGGTGAGCACGGGGCTGCCCTCAGCGATGGCCACCTCGGCCACGCCGCTCTCCGGAGGCCGTCCGGCGACCGTCCTGGCCAGCACCACCCCCGCCCGCCACGTGTCGTGGGCGACCTGACCGGGGATGGCGAGCGCCGGTCGCAGCCACCCGAGCCTGAAGGCCAGCGGACGGTCGACCTGGGCCCGCACGACCTCGGCCAGCGTGGCGGCCAGCGCCGCAGCGGCACCGCCGGTGAGGAGCTCAGGGGTCGTCAAGCGGTCGGACAGCACCAGCCACAGACCGAGCGAGAGCGCCCACCACGCCATCCATGGCAGCGCCCGTGCGCGCAGCACCGATCGACCTCCTCCGTCGGGCCTTGGCGCCCGATGGCCGATCGTTTACCCGAACCGTCGCCGAGCCGAACCGCCGGCCGGCCAGCGCAGGACCCCGGCGCTAGTGGACGACGGCGGCGGTCTCTGGTGTGCCTGCGAGGTGCGCCGGCCGGCCCGCCGGCAGCAGGGCCCCGCAGACCGCTGCGCCGACGATGAAGATCGCCGCTGAGACTTCGAAGCTGGTCGTGTAGCCGTGGACGGCGGCCAGCACCGGCGTGAGCTGCCCGGCGTGGTGCGACCTGGCGAAGCTGCCGGCGGCGTCCGCGGCGAGGGTCGAGAGCAGGGCCACGCCGATCGACCCGCCCACCTGCTGACCGGTGTTCACCAGCGCCGAGGCCACGCCGGCGTCGTCGGGCCGCACGCCCGCCGTCGCCTGGTTGATGGCCGGTGAGAAGATCCACCCGAACGACAGCCCGAGCAGCACGAGCCACGGCAGCACGCCGGCGGCGTAGCTGCTGTGGAGGCCCAGCCTGCTGAGGCCCAGCATGCCGACGGCGCCCCCCACCATGCCCACCGCGACCATGATCTTGGCGCCCAACTTCGGGTACACGATCACGTTGCCGGTGGTCGACGAGACCAGGATGCCGGCGGTCAGCGGCAGGAAGGCCAGCCCGTTGACGATGGGGCTGTAGCCCCGGATCGTCTGCAGGTAGAACGCCAGGAACAGGAACACGCCGAAGATCGCCGTCGCCGACGTGACGACGGCGAGGTAGGCGCCGCCCCTGGCGCGGTCGGCCACCACCCGCAGCGGCAGGAGGGGGTTGGCCACCCGGCTCTCGAGCACCAGGAACCCGATGAGGGCGACGATGCCGCCGGCGAGCAGCAGCAGGGTCACCGGCGTGGCCCAGCCCGACGTGTCGGCCTCGGAGAACCCGAGCACGATGCAGAACAGGCCCGCCGAGGCGATCACCGTGCCGGGGATGTCGAGTCGGGGCCGGCCGGTGCGGGGCGGGTTCGACAGCACGAGCACGGCGCCGATGCCTGCGCCGAGGGCGAAGATGAGGTTGACGTAGAGGCACCACCGCCACGACAAGCTCTCGGTCAGCAGGCCGCCGAGCACCAGCCCGACGGCGCTCCCGCCGCCCGCCACCGCGCTGAAGATGCCGAACGCCCGTCCTCGCTCGCGCGGCTCGGTGAAGGTGGTGGTGAGCATGCCGAGCGCGGAGGGGGCGAGCACTGCGCCGAACACGCCTTGGGCGGCGCGGGCGGTGACCAGCATGGCGAAGCTGGTCGACGCCCCGCCGACGGCCGAGGCGAGGGCGAAGCCGGCCAGCCCGATGATGAAGGTGGTGCGGCGGCCGATGAGGTCGCCGATGCGGCCGCCGAGCAGCAGGAGGCTGCCGAAGCTGAGCGCGTATGCCGTCACGATCCACTGCCGGTCGGCGTTGGCGAAGCCGAGCGCCTTCTGCGCCGACGGCAGGGCGATGTTCACGATGGTGGCGTCGAGCACGACCATCAGCTGGGCGACCGCGATCACGGCCAGCACCAGACCCTTGTGCGCGACCCTCGGTGCGGTCGGCGTCGCCCCGGCCGACTCGGGGCGCGCGGGCGCAGAGGTGGTGGGGGGAGCCATCGCAGGTCAGCGTACGGGCGTCCGCCCCGCTACGCCGCCAGCCTCAGCTCGCCAGGGCCACCGACGCCGCAACGACGCGCCCCGCCGGGCCCCGGGGGGACGACGGGGCCGGCGTCGCCGCACCCGGTCGGGATCGCCCCTACTCCTTGGCGTCGGCCCACGTGTCGCCCCAGCTCAGGTTGACCGTCAGCGGCACCCGGAGCTCGGCCGCGCCGGCCATCCCCGACAGCACGACCTCTTCGGCGGCGGGCGCCTCGTCGGCAGGCACCTCCACGATCACCTCGTCGTGCACCTGCAGCACCAGTCGGCTGCGCAGGCCGGCCTCCCGCAGGCGCCCGTCGATGCGCACCAGCGCCACCTTGAAGATGTCGGCGGCCAGGCCCTGGATGCCGGCGTTCATGGCCTGGCGCTCGCCGGCGGCGCGCACCTGCCAGCGCCCCGACTGCAGCTCGGGGATGAGCCGGCGCCGACCGAACAACGTCTCGGTGTAGCCCCGATCGCGCGCCTCGGCGACGACCCGGTCCATGTAGGCCCGCACGTTGGGGAACCCGGCGAAGTAGGCCCGGAGGATCTCGTCGGCCTCCTTCACGGGGATGGCCAACCGCTGGGCCAGGCCGAACGACTCCATGCCGTAGGCCAGCCCGTAGCTGACCATCTTCGCCTTCGAGCGCATGGCGATCGTCACGTCGGCCGGCTCGACGCCGTAGATGCGGCTGGCGGTCTCGGTGTGCACGTCGGCCCCGGAGGTGAACGCCTGGACCAGACCCGGGTCCTCCGCCAGGTGGGCGATGACCCGCAGCTCGATCTGGTTGTAGTCGGCGACGAGGAAGCGCATGCCGCCGCTCGGGACGAAGCACCGGCGGAACCGGCGACCCTCCTCGGTGCGGATCGGGATGTTGTGGAGGTTGGGCTGGTCCGACGACAGCCGGCCGGTGCGGGCCACGGTCTGGTTGAACGTGGCGTGGATGCGGCCGTCGGCGGCCACCTCGGCGAGCAGCGACTCGCCGTAGGTCGACCGCAGCTTCTCGACCTCCCGGTAGCGCAGCAGCGCCTCCACGATGGGGTGCTCCCCCCGCAGCTTCTCGAGGGTCTGGGCGTCGGTGGAGAAGCCGGTCTTGGTGCGCTTCTGGGGGGTGAGGCCGAGCTTGACGAACAGCACCTCGCGCAGCTGCGGGGTGGAGTTCACGACGAACCGCTCACCGGCGAGCTGCTGGATGTCTTCCTCGAGGCGGTGCGCCTCCTCTGCGAGCTCGGTGGCCAGCTTCTGGAGCGCGTCCCGGTCGACGCGCACGCCGACCTCCTCCATGACCGCCAGCACCCGCACCAGCGGTCGCTCGATCTCGTCGTAGAGCACCGACATGCCCCGGGCCGACAGGGCGGCCGACAGCGGCTCGACGAGCCGGGCCACCGCAGCCGCCCGGCGGGCCGCCACCTCGCCGGGGGCCGGGGCGCTGCCGGTGAGGTCGAGCTGCCCCGAAGGGGGTGCCTCCGGGCCGCGCAGGTCGATCCGGGCGTAGCGCAGAGCCAGGTCGTCGAGGAGGTACTGGTCGCCGGCCGGGTCGACGAGGTAGGCGGCGATGGCGGTGTCGAGCTGCAGGGCGGTGAAGGGCACGCCGAGCACCGACAGGCCCCGCATCAGGGCCTTGGCGTCGTGGGTCGACACCTCTCCCCCGTCGGCGCCGAGCAGCCGGCCGAGGGCGGCGCGCACGGCGCCGTCGGCCAGGCAGCCCTCCCCCAGCCACGCGACTTCCACCGGGTCGACCGGCGGCAGCGGGGCGACGGCCAGACCGACGAGCGGCGAGCGGCCCTCCGCTCCCTCCCAGGCGCCGGCCACCGCAACATGGGTGCTCCCTACGAGCCAGCCGTCGATGGCGGCGACGGCGGCTCCCGGATCGTGGGCGACGACCTCGACCGCCAGGGCGTCGCCCGCAGCGGCGTCGGCTCCGGCCGGGCCGCCGCTGGTCCCGCCGGTCAACGGGGCGGTGGCCTCGACGAAGCGGTCCCAGAGGCTGCGGAACTCGAGGAAGTCGAACAGCCGGCGCACCTCGTCGAGGTCCCACCCGCCGACCCGGGCCGCGTCCTCGTCGAGCTCGACGGGCACGTCGCGCACCAACGGCGTGGCCGCGGCGTTGCGCCGCACCACCGCCTCGGCCGCGGCAAGGTTGGCCCGCAGCTTGGGGCTGAGCTCGTCGAGGTGGGCGAAGATGCCGTCGAGGCCGCCGTAGGTGGTGATCAGCTTGGCCGCCGTCTTCTCGCCCACCCCCGGCACCCCGGGCAGGTTGTCGGAGGGGTCGCCCCGCAGGGCGGCGTACTGGGGGTAGTCGACCGGGCTGACCCCGGTGCGCTCCTTGATGCCCGCCTCGTCGTAGAGCACGTAGTCGCTGACGCCCCGGCGGTTGTAGAGCACCCGCACGTTCGGGTCGTGCACCAGCTGGTAGCAGTCGCGGTCGCCGGTGACCACGATGACCTCGTCGCCCTTGGCGTCGGCCCGGGTGGCGAAGGTGGCCAGCACGTCGTCGGCCTCGAAGCCGACGATCTCGACCAGTGGGATGCGCAGCGCCTCCACCAGCTGGCGCACCAGCCCCATCTGCTGGCGCAGCACGTCGGGCGTCTCCGCCCGACCCGCCTTGTAGTCGCCGATCATCTCGTGGCGGAAGGTCGGCTCCGGCCGGTCGAAGGCGGCGACGACCATGTCGGGCTGGTGGTCCTTCAGCAGGTTCACCAGCATCGAGGTGAAGCCGTAGACGGCGTTGGTCACCTGCCCGCTCGCCGTCGCCATGTCGGTGGGCAGCGCGAAGAACGCCCGGTAGGTCAGGGAGTTGCCGTCGATGAGCATCAGCCGGGCCACCTGCCGAGCCTACGGCCCGGGGGTAGGCTCGTCGGGTGGCCGAGGGCTACCACCCGCCGCTCGAGGAGTACCTCGAGGCAGTGCACGAGTTGCACGAGGAGGGCGTGCCGGTGATCCAGGCACGCCTCGTCGAGCGGCTCGGCCACTCCGCGCCCGCGGTGTCGGAGATGGTGCGCCGCCTAGCCGACGACGGCTTCCTCACCGTCGCCGGCCGGGTGATCTCGCTCACCGACGCCGGCACCGCCAAGGCCGAGAGCGTGGTGCGCAAGCACCGGTTGGCCGAGCGGCTCCTCACCGACGTGATCGGCCTGCCGTGGGAGAATGCCCACCTGGAGGCCGGCCGGTGGGAGCACGTGATCTCCGACGACGTCGAGGCGCGCCTCGTCGAGCTGCTCGGCCACCCGACCACCTGCCCGCACGGCAACCCGATCCCCGGTACCACCCCCACCAGTGAGGCGCTGACCGCGCTCGGGTCGGCCACCACCGGCTCGCAGGTGCGCCTCCGCCGGGTGACCGAGCAGGTGGAGATCGACAGCGATGCGCTGGCCTTCCTCGCCGGCGCCGGGTTCGTGCCCGGGGTGGTCGCCACGGTGACCAGCCGGGGCGACGACGGCGCCGTGGTGCTCGACCTCGACGGCCGCGAGGTCTCCCTGCCGCCGGGGCTGGCCAGCCGCCTGTTCGTCGCCGCCGCCTAGTGGTCCGTCGCAGTGGCGGGCGGTGGGCGGCTCAGCGCACCGGCCTCGACGCCACACCCGTCGATCGCGCTCCGTTGTCGATGTCACCGCCGATCCCTTCGGGAAGCGCAGATGAGGCACTCTGGCCTCGTGGCCCCACAGGGGAGGTCAACGACTCGGTCAGCTGTCTTGGGCATCAGTGGGCTTGTCATCGCCGTTGCCGTGATGGCCGGATGCGGACAGTCGAAGCCGGTTGACATGAGCGGCAAGCTCAGCGACTCGGGACTGCTGTGCGGGCAACGCGCGTTCACGCCAAGTCCCATGGCCAGCCCCACTGGCGTCGACCTTGCGTACGGCGGCCGCATTCCTCGGTCCGTGAACCATCCAGCTCTGCTTCAGTTCACCAACAGCTGTTACGTCGGCCTCGACGTGGCCATGAATCCGCCCCGGAACGTCAATGTCATCAACAGAGTCGAGGCCAAAGACGGCAAGACGGTCGCCGTGCTCATCTGGATGAAACTCGGGCTGACGGCCACCATGACTGTGTCGGACCACGGTCGAGTGGTCGATACCGAACAGCTCCGGGGCTGACGCGGGAAGCAGAACCGCCCGGGTTCTGGCGCCACCCTGGGGGCATGGCAATGCCATGCCGGCGGCACCCTCGGTTGCGGCTGCCGTGGTGGCTGCACGCCATACTCAGCGGCGTGCTCGCCGGGCGCCTCGGCCGTTCAGGTTGCCAGCTCTTTTCATCTTGGTCGCGGGATGCGAAGCTGCAAGCGTGCATGACCGGGTGGCTCGCGCTGCGCTTGACGATGCCCTCGCCGCTGACGCTGAGTCCCTCCACGGCAAGCTCGCGCCCGCGGCCGCCGGACGGCCCGAACTCGGCGCTGCTGCGCTGAGGGACGTGCGCCGGCGACTGATCGACGAGCTCGGAGAGCTGAACGGCATCGGCTCCCCGGAGCAGCTGACCGTGTTTCAGTTCCCACTCGAGTTCGGGCGAGGCCAGGCGCAAGCACGGGTGACCATCAACAGCGCAGGCCAGGTCGCTGGCCTCTGGCTTCACTTGCCGTCGTCGTCTGGGCACGACGGGGCCGTCGGGCCTGGCTGAGTCGATGCGTCCGGTCCTCCTCGGAGATGCTGCCCAGAGCGCCGGGCCCGAACGTCAACGCAGGCCAAGAACCGGCAGGAGCACTTCGTCGACTCCCCAGAGCTCCTCATGGGTGAGGTGACCGACCAGTGCGCCCAATCGCCGAGCGTCCACGGCGCCGATCTGCTCGACCAGGACGCGAGTGGTCTCGCCCTCGATCTCGGCTTCAGGCCGGAACGACGCCGCTCTCGCGCTCCGCGATGTCGGAGCGACGATGACCACCGACCGAGGCAGGAACTCGTTGGCCTGGACTACGACAGCGAAGCGGTCGCCATGCTGTTCGTGGCCGACGCCTTTGGGGAGCCGAAAACGGTGGACATCACCTCGAAGCACGGAGTGCTTCCATCAGTCCTGCTACCGCCAACATCTCGTCCCGATCCGCTTCGTCAGCCTCGAGTGCAGCCACTTCCGCAGCGAGTACCTGACTGCGGCGGCGGTGTCTCACCTCGCTCAGCAGCGCCGTCCGAATGGCCTCGGACCGGGTGAGGCCAGCGGCCTCGAGGGTGCGGAGGGCCTTGTCGGCCTCGTCGTCCAGCCTGACCGATATCGCTCGGGCCACGTAGTCGGGGTATCACGTTCTGTATCACACTTGGTGCCGGTCGGGACACGCCGTCCGCCCGGAGGTAGCGCCGACTCGGCGTCATGCGGGGGGCGAGCGCGTCAAGGCGCTCCTTCGAGAAGGCGTGCAGGTCGAGCATCGAGGAGACCATGCTCGCGGCGAGCACGCCTGCGAAGGCAACTGCTTCTGTGATCAGTCCTGCTGCCATCGTCCCGCCGTACTTGGCGCTGAGGGGTGCCGGCGGCGGCACCCGGCTCACCGCCTGCCCACGAGCAGCGCACGCACGAACGGCCGCAGCGGCGCGGTCGAGCCGATCGGCGTGCCGTCGGGGGCGTGCCAGGTGAGCGCCTCGGTGGCGGTGCCGGTCGTCGTCCAGCCGGCGTGGGTGAGGGTGTGGTGGCGCGGGCACACGAGTGCGCCATTGGTGACGTCGGTGCCGCCGCCGTGCTCCCACGGCAGCACGTGGCGCACGTCGGTGGTGCGGTGCTCGAACCCCGGCCAGCGGCACCGGCCGCCGTCGCGCACCGCGATGGCCCGCCGCTGGGCGGTCGACCACGTGCGCCGGGCCCGGCCCAGCGCCAGCGGCTCGGCGGTGGTGGGGTCGACCAGGTGGGTGACGTGGGTTGCGTCGCAGCACACGGCGGCCAGCGTGGCGACGTCTTCGGGGGTGCCGTCGAGGAGGCTGGCGTCACCGGTCGCGTGGTCGAGCAGGTGGTGCACCATGTGGCGGTCGGCGGCGGGCACGGGGTCGGCGTCGGGGGTGCGGGCCAGCGCCATGAGGGCGTCGGCCCGCCGGCCGGCTGCGCCGCCACCGGCCAACGGGGCCTCCGCGGTCGGCCCCGGAGAGCCGGTCGCGGCGAGCCGGGCGGCCCGCTCGACGTCGGTGACGGTGCCGGCCCGGGTCGAGCACTGCCGCCAAGCCTACGGGCACGCTGTGACCGTCCCGGTGGCCCGGGCGATGCGACCGGCAGTCTTCAGCTGAAGACTCGTCCACAGCTCAGCGGGGGTCGGGGTGTGCGCCCGCTCCGAGTCCTCAGCTGAAGACTCGTCCACAGGCCGGCCCCAGGCCTGGCGCAGCCGTCAGCGGTTGGAAGGGAGGTCGTCGGGGCGGCAGTTGCGATGGTGCGGCGACGGCGCGCGCAGTCGCGGGTCAGCTGGCGGGCTCGCCCTCCGGGCGGAGGCCGTCGTCGAT
>DASTHS010000250.1:0-2903 GCA_035718085.1 Acidimicrobiales bacterium
GCGGCGGCCAGCGCCCCCTCCAGTTCGATGCGTGGCAGGGCGGCGAGCAAGCCGGCGGTGACGGCCACGACGGCGCCCTGCGGGCGCCGGCCCCAGACCGCGAGGTTGGCGCCCGGCTCGTCGACCACGACGAGCTCGGGGGGGCGCAGGCCCGCGGTGAAGCTGAGCCCCTCGAGCAGGTTGACCGGCCGGGCGTGCGCCTGCGGGTCGGCGGGGTGGCCGCCGATGGCGCGACGCACCCGGGCGTCGGCGCCGCGCACCACCCAGGCGGCGATGGCGGCGGCCACCACCACGAACACCACCAACGCGACCACCGGCCCGGCGACGAGGCCGACCAGCCCGAGCACGAAGGCGGGGGGCAGGGCGAACGCGGCCACCATCACCGCCTCTCGGGCCCGGGAGCTCACGGCCGCGATCGCCGGTGGCGGGCCTGCCGGGGCGGAGCGCACGGGCGGCGCAGGGAGGTGGCGGGCATCGGGCCGGGGATGCTACCGAGCGGCGGCGAGGTGGGCGAAGCGCCGAAACCCTCGGCCCCGCAGCTCCCGCACCTCGAAGCCGGCGGGACCAGCCAGGCCGTCGATGTCGTCGGCGCCGACCACGGCCCACGGGAACCAGTGGCTGGCCCACGAGCCGCGCTCGATGCGCACCTCGAGGGGCCCGGCGCCGCTGCCGGGCGGCCCGACCTCGGCGACCACGGTGCCGCCGGGTGCGAGCAGCCGGCGGCAGCGGGCAAGCAGCGCGACCGGGTCGGCCCCGATGCCGATGTTGCCGTCGAAGAGCAGCACCGCTCCCCAGGCGCCCTCCCCCGGCAGCGGCGACCACAGGTCGGCCTGCAGGGCAGGCACCCCACGGTGGCGGGCGGCGGCCACGGCGTCGGGCGCGGTGTCGACGCCCATGGCCCGCACGCCGGCGTCGAGCAGGTGGCGCACCAGGCGGCCGGGGCCGCAGGCCAGGTCGATCACCGGGTCGGCGAGGCCGGCGAGGGCGGCGACCTCCTCGGGGGGCGGGGCGGCGTGCCAGCGCTCCGGGTGCAGGCTGATCAGCCGCCCGCACCGGCTGCGCAGCACCACCGGGCCGCCGTCGGGGGGGGCGCCGTCGGGCCGGAGCAGCCCCGAACCGGCGAAGGCGACAGCGGTGGCGGTGGCGGTGGCGGTCACCCGAGGCCCCCGCCGCCGAGCAGGCGCCGCCCGACCGCAGCGGTGGCCGTGCCAGGCGCCGCGGCGGCGACGGCGGCGAGGTCGGCCGCCCGGTCGATGTCACGCAGCACTGGGAGGTCTACGACGCGCCAGCCGAGTTGGACGAGACGTTCCCGCTGGGCGGCCCCGGTGGCCGGGGTGCTCATGGGCACACCGTCGAACACCTCGGGGGCGCAGCGGGTGAGGCCGATCGCCCACCAGCCGCCGTCGGCCGCCCGCCCGAGGGCGGCCACGTCGTCGCCGGCACGCACGGCGCCATCGAGCAGCTCGAGGGCGTAGTCGAGCAGCCCGGGCGTGACCTGGGGGGTGTCCATGCCGATCTGCAGGCCGGCCTCACCGGCGTCGGCCCACGCCGCGGCCAGCCGCTCGGCCAGCCCGTCGCCGCGCTGGGGGATCACCTCGAACCCCGTCGGCACCACCAGGCGGGCCCCGGGCGCCCCGTCGAGGGCGAGGACCCGTCGGGAGGCACCGCATGCGGCCACGGCGGCGAGGGTGTCGGCCAGGGCGGCGGCGGCCACCTCGGCGGCGCCGACGGGGTCGAGCGGTGGGCACAGCCGGGTCTTGACCCTGCCGGGCAGGGGCTCCTTGGCGACGACGATGGCCAGCACGGCTACCGGGGGGCCGGGAGGGCGAGCAGCAGCTGGCCCATGTCGAGCACGGCCCGGGCCGTGCCCATGACCGTGCCGGTGACCTTCGACCGGCCCACCCGGGGCCGGTAGGCGACGTCGACCTCGCGCACCCGCCAGCGGGCCACGGCGGCGGCGGCCACCATCTCGAGCGGCCACCCCGAGCGCCGGTCGGCCAGGCCCAGCCCGATCAGGGCGTCGCGGCGGGCGGCGCGCATCGGGCCGAGGTCGTCGAGGCGCAGCCCGGTGCGCGCCGCCAGCATCCGGCACACGGCCCGGTTCGCCAGCCTGACGTGAGGTGGCCACGCCGACGGGTCGGCGCCGCTGCGCCGCCCGAGCACCAAGTCGGCGGTGCCGTCGAGCACCGGGCCGGCCACCGACGCCAGCTCTGCGGGGTCGAAGCTGCCGTCGGCGTCCATGAAGCAGACCACGCCGTCGGCGGGGCGGGCGGCGAGCAGGCCGGTCCAGCACGCGGCGCCGAAGCCGCGGACGGGCTCGCCGACCACCTCGGCGCCGTGGGCGGCCGCCACCTCGGCGGACCCGTCGGACGACCCGTTGTCGACGACGACCGCCCGGTAGCCGGCGGGCAGCGACGCCAGGAGCCCGGGGAGGGCGCCCACCTCGTCGAGCACCGGCAGCACGACGTCGGGCACCGGGGTTGTCTACCCCGGCCGGCGCGCTACACGGAACGGCGCCCCGTGGCGGCCGGTCGCATCTGGTGTGTGGCGGTCGGCGGGGCGAGGCGTGAGACTCGCCGCCGTGGCCCCCGCCCCCCCATCCCCCGCCGCCCCGCCCGGACCGGTGCCCGACGGGCCGGTGCTGGTGACCGGGGGTGCCGGGTTCATCGGCTCGCACGTCGTGGAGGCCCTCGCCGCCGTCGGCGCCGAGGTCCGGGTGCTCGACCGGGCCGGCAGGTGGCCGACCGCCGGCGGCCCCCCCGCAGGGGTGGAGGTGCTGACCGCCGACCTCAACGACCCGGGGGCGTGCGACGCCGCCGTCGCCGGCGTGGCGGCGGTCTGCCACCAGGCCGCCCGGGTGGGCCTCGGGGTCGACTTCGGCGACGCGCCCGGCTACGTGGCCG
>DASTHS010000251.1:0-7597 GCA_035718085.1 Acidimicrobiales bacterium
GCCGCTTCCATACCCTGTGCTGCGACACCCCGTCTGGCCTCCCACGTCTCGGACCCTTGAGAAGCCCGAAACGCTAGGAACCATGCGGGGTGTCACCGCGGATGGCCGCTCACGCCACCCACGACAACGTCAGTAGACCCCTCGAGTGGAACACCGTCGTGCTCTGCGGGTACCTCGACACGAAGCCGCCGTCGGAGTCGAGGGTCAACCGGTCACTCGTGTACGTCGGGATGACCAGGGCGACGCACCGCCTGGTGCTCAGTGCCAGCGGGAAGCACGAGTACCTCGCCGACCTGGAGCGGCAGTAGAGCGGCAGGGAGGGGGGCGGGGGTACCGCTCACCGCCTGAAGCCGGCGACGCGCGCCTCGGTGTCGGTGATCTCATAGGTCGACGCCGCCTCGAGGGCCAGGCCGTCGGCGAGCCCGACGCCGAACGATCGGCGGTAGAGGTCCTTGTAGGCGGCGAGTGAGCCCCGGCTGTTGGCCAGCACGGCGCCGACCAGCTCCTCGACCCGGTCGTCGAGTGCGGCAGCCGGCACGGCGTCGGTGGCGACACCCCACTCGGCGGCCTGGCGGCCGGTGAAGGTGGCGGCGGTGTAGGAGAGCTGCCGGGCCCGGGTGGGACCGACCGCCCGCCACAGCCGGGCGCTCATGCCCCAGGTCGGCCGGAGGCCGAACTTGGCGTGGGTGTCGCCGAACTTGGCCTCGTCGGCGGCGACCAGGAGGTCGCAGGCGAGGGCGATCTCCAGGGCACCGGTGAAGCACGCGCCGTTGACCTTGGCGATCACGATCTGCGGCACGGTGGTGATCGCCTCGATCAGTGCCCTGGCGGGCAGGTCGAGGATGTCGCCGACCGAGCCGCCGTCGAGGCGCCGGTCGCCGAGGGCCTTGAGGTCGACGCCGGCGCTGAAGGCCCGGCCCTGGCCGGTGAGCACGATGACCCCGACGTCGGAGAGCCCGAGGATGGCGGCCGTCGCCGCCTCGAGCACCTCGGCGGTGAGGGCGTTGAGCGCCTCGGGGCGGTCGAAGGCGACGGTGGCCCACCCGTCGGCTCTGGTGACGCGGACCCCGGTCTGGCTCACCGGCGCACGGTAACCCGGCCGTGTGGTCGACGGCGTCGCTCGACGGATGACGCCGGCCGCCGCAGCGCGTACGGTCGACCGGGTGATGCCGCAGTGATCGACCTCGCCGAGAAGGCCGTGGAAGCCGCCCTGGCCGCCGGAGCCCGCTACGCCGACGCCCGGGTGATGGTGCGAAAGACCGAGTCGATGGCCGCCCAGAACGGCGCCGTCGAGGGCCTCACCCAGCGCGAGCACGCCGGGATCGGGGTGCGGGCGTTGATCGGCAGCAGCTGGGGCTTCTTCGCCACCGCCGACCTCACCGACGCGGCGGCCAAGTCGGCCGGCCACACGGCGGCCGAGACGGCCAAGGCGTCGGCCCGGGTGCCCGGCCCGCCCCTCGAACTGGCCGACATCCCGGTGGTCACCGACCACTGGGAGAGCGCCTGCGAGGTCGACCCGCTCAGCGTGCCGCTGGTCGAGAAGGCCGACCTCCTCCTCGAGTGCACCAACGTGGGCCGCCTGGCCGGCGCCCAGCTGGCCCAGGCCAGCTACCAGATCTGGGACACCGAGAAGTGGTTCGCCAGCTCCGAGGGCAGCCGCATCAGCCAGCGCATCAGGGAGTGCGGGGCGGCCACGGCGGTCACGGCCATCGGCGACGGCGAGACCCAGCGGCGCAGCTACCCCGGCATCCGCGGCCAGTACGGCACCCGCGGCTGGGAGCTGGTGCGCGACGCCGACTACGTCACCAACGCCCAGCGCTGCGGCGAGGAGGCCGTGGCCCTGCTCAGCGCCCCGGTGTGCCCGGAGACGACCACCGACCTGATCCTCGGCTCCGAGCAGATGGCGCTGCAGATCCACGAGTCCGTCGGCCACGCCACCGAGCTCGACCGCATCCTGGGATGGGAGGCCGCCTTCGCCGGGACCAGCTGGCTCGACCTCTCGCAGATGGGCAGCCTGCGCTTCGGCAGCGAGCTGATGAACATCACCGCCGACGCCACCATCCCGGGGGCGCTCGGCAGCTTCGGCTACGACGACGAGGGCACGCCCGCCCACAGCGTCGACATCGTGCGCGACGGCATCTGGGTGGGGGTGCTGAGCGGCCGCGACTCGGCGGCGCTGGCGGGCATCCCGTGCGGCGGCATGGTGCGCGCCGACGGCCACGACCGCCTGCCGATGGTGCGCATGACCAACATCGGCCTGCTCCCGGGGCCCCACACCCTCGAGCAGATGATCGCCGAGACCGGCGACGGCATCATGATGGACACCAACCGCAGCTGGTCGATCGACGACCGCCGCCTGAACTTCCAGTTCGGCTGCGAGATCGCGTGGGAGGTGAAGGACGGCCGCCGCGGCCGCATGCTGCGCAACCCGACCTACACGGGCATCAGCCCGACGTTCTGGGGGGCGATGGACATGGTCGGCAACGCCGACGAGCTCACCGTCTGGGGCACCCCGAACTGCGGGAAGGGCCAGCCGCTGCAGATCGGCCACACCGGCCACCCGGCCGTGCCGTGCCGGTTCCGGGGCGTGCGGGTGGGGGTGCGGGGGTGACCGGCATCGACGACCTCGCCGGCCAGACCCTCGACCTGGCCGCCGGCCGGGCGGCCGAGGCGGTCGTGCGCGTCACCCGCCGGCGCCAGGGCCTGACCCGCTTCGCCACGTCGTTCGTGCACCAGAACGTCGGTGACGAGCACACGGCGGTGGAAGTCACGGTGGTGGTCGACGGGCGGGTCGCGGGGGCCTCGAGCTCGGTGGTCGACACCCCGGGCCTGCACCGCCTGGTCGACCAGGCCCTCGCGGCCGCGGCGGTGCAGCCCGTCGACGAGGGCTGGCCGGGCGCCGCCCCCCTCGAGCACCTCGGCGACGCCGACCGGCCGAGCTACGACGACGAGACGGCCGCCGCCGGGCCCGCCGACCGGGTCGAGGTGGTGCGCCGCTTCGTCGCCGAGGCCGGCGGGCTGGAGGCCGCCGGCTACTGCGAGACCCTGGCCGAGGAGGTCGTGCTCGTCACCACCGCCGGCCAGCACGTCCGCTCGGCCGCCACCCGGGCGGTCATCGACGGCATCGCCCGAGACGGCGGCCACGACGGGGTCGGGTCGATCGAGTCCCGGTCGCTGCGCGACCTCGACGGCGCCGCCTGCGGGCGGGCCGCCGCCGACTCCGCGCTGGCCAGCGCCCGCGACGGCGGGCCGGCCGACCTGGCGCCCGGCCGCTACGAGGTGGTGCTGTCGCCGAGGTGCGTGGCCTACATGCTCGACTTCCTCACCGTCTACGGCTTCAACGCCAAGATGGTCGCCGAGGGCCAGAGCTTCGCCAGCCTCGGCGAGGTGCAGCTCGACGAGCGGCTGTCGTTCTCCGACGACGCCCTCGACGGGCGCACCACCGGCCTGCGATTCGACGCCGACGGCACCCCCAAGCGGCGGGTCGACTTCGTGGTCGACGGCCGGGTGGTCGGCCTGGCGCACGACCGGCGCACCGCTCGCCTCGTCGGCGGCGGCGCCGAGTCGACCGGCCACGGGATCGGGAGCCCCGCCATGGGCGCCATCCCGACCAACACCTTCCTCACCGGCTCGTCGCCCCAGCCCGTCGACGACCTGATCGCCGGCGTCGAGCGCGGCTTGTGGGTGAAGGACTTCTGGTACACCCGGGTGCTCAACCCCAAGTCGCTGGTGGTCACCGGCCTCACCCGCAACGGCGTGTTCCTGATCGAGGACGGTGCGGTGAAGGGGCCGGTGAGCAACCTGCGCTTCACCCAGTCACCGGTGGCGGCCTTCGGGCCCGGGCAGGTGCTCGGCGTCGGCGACGACGCCCGCCTCGCCCCCGGCGGCCTGCACGTCAGCTCGCACCACACGCCGTCTCTGCGCCTGGCCGCCTGGAACTTCACCGGCGGCGCCGCCGGCTAGGAGCCCGACACGGCCGTCACGGCGACGGCCAGGTGATCGACGCTTCGAGGGTGGCCGCATCGACGGCCAGCAGCTCGCTGGCCCCCGGTGGGGCGGTAGCCGCCGGCGACATCGCGGCGGAGCACGTGCATGCACCGATGCCCGGCCTCATCAACGCCCGCTCGGAGGCGGAGCCACGCCCGACGATCCTCACGGTAGGCGGGGGCTGTGACGGCCTCGAAGGTGGCGCAACCGGCGAGCTGCAGCGAGGTCATCGAGGTGGACGAGAAGCTCGCCGGGCGGGAGCTCAGAAGGGAAGCCGGCGAGTCAGCGGCCCGGCCCACCTCTGGCTGCGCGGCAGTAGGCCAGGGTCGTCGGCACGCCGAGGAAGGCGACACCGCCATAGGTGGAAAGAGCGCCGGCGACCCGCAGGGCACGTCCGACCCTCGGATGAGTGCGTGCGGCGTTCGTGCCCGCCACCTGGATGCCCATGCCGGTGGCGGTCGCGAGCATCGCCAGCTTGGCCCGCCGGTCAGGGAAGATCTGCGGCTCGGCATTGCGAAGCAGGTCGTAGGCGGTGACCGCGGCGTTGGCCACGTTGTAGGCCGCCACCGTGGCGATCAGCGGACGGTCGGCGAGCCGCATCCGCCAGATGTGCCACGCACCCCAGAAGATCTTCGGCTTGTCGCCGATGTGGTCGAACATCTCGCCGGCCCGGCTGACCGTGCCGGTGCGCCGGGCGATCACGCCGTCGGCCAGGTCGGCAAAGTACGACGGGGCCCCGACTGCGTATCCGCGCCAGGTGCCGAGTCGAGGCCCTGCCCACCAGGTGGCGGCCATGGCGACGACGTCGAGTGCGTTGGCCGGGGTGACGACGCCGCCGGTGGTGCGGGCCAAACGTTGCAGCGTCGTCTCGGATGGGTCGGCCACGGGCCCGACACTAGGGAGCTGTGTGGCCGCCGGTCGGCGCGTCGGTTCGTCTCGGTGAGACGCCAGCGGGGGTGACCGTGCCATGGGACCGCCACGGCAGCGCCGGCCGACGCCGGCCGCCCGAGGGTCGCTGGGGCCCTACGGAGCGCCGGCCGGGGGAACCCCCCCGGCCCGCCCAGGCGCCCCTCCCCAGCGACCCTCCGGCGTCGGCTGGCGCCCTCAGGGGCGCCGAGCGTGGTGCTGCTGGGTCGGGTGGGCGCGGCCCGGCCCGGCCCGTCGGCGGTATGAGGCGCAGGCCGGGGTCGCGGCCGGGCGGTCCGGGTGGTGAGTCGTGCCATCGAGTGATCGGTGGCCGGGCGCGGCGAAGCGGCCCGCGCCCAGGGGGCGCGAGCCGGCCGGGCCGGTCAGGCGGCTTGTGGGGGTGGGTGGCCGGGGTGGACGTCGAGGTAGTCGTCGTCGAATGGGCCACCTTCGGGGTCACCGGGGCTGCCGTAGGGCGCCGGCTCGTACAGCCACTGGCCCGGCGGCCCGGCCAGGGTGGCGCCCCGGTAGGTGATCTCGTCGTGGTGCCAGGGGCAGATGCGGGCCAGGTTGTCGAGGAACGTGTCACCGCCGTCGGCGACCGCTTCGAGGTGGTGGATCTCGAGGTTGGTGGTACGCCCACAGCCCGGCACGACACAGCAGGGGTCTCGGGCGATGACTGCGAGGCGTAGCGCTCGGGGCATGGCCCGGCCCGCAAGGCGCAGGTCGATGATGCGTTCGCCGTCGACCAAGAGGGCGGCGAGGGCGGCCTGAGCCCACATCGAGCGGGCGACCGACACCGGCACCGGCCCGAGGCCGTCGATGCTGCAATGCTCGCCGGCGACGGTGTGACCGCGGGCGAGGGCGGCGAGATCGACCCGCACGAACATCGTCGGGCGGATACCCCGCCCCGCCGCCGGGTTCGGCGCACCCTCGAAGGGGGCGCCGGCGGCGGCGGTGGCCATGGCGACCAGCGCGTCGGCGGCCAATGCTTCGGAGCGTTCACGCCGCCCCGCCGCACGCGCCTCTCTGAAGAGCTGCTCGCCGAGCGCGTCGAGCACCGCCTTCACCTTCGCCCCGGCTGCCGCGGTCAGCCGGAACGACCCGTTGAACGCGCCTTCGGCGTTGGACCAGGTGCGCAGATAGCGGCTGTCGTGGATGTGGGCCTGGGCGGCCTTCTCGTCATCGGGCTTGGCCGCCGCTCGAACCTGCCGGCTCCGCCGGCGCAGCTCTTCGACGTTGGAGCGCTTGGACTCCTCCAGCATCTTCTTCTCAGACGACGGGTCGGCAGCAGCGGCGGCGGCGATGGCGGCGGCCTGCTGCTCGGAGAGCTCACCAGCGCGCAGCGCTTCTTCGGTGCCTGGCGCGGAGCCGAGGTTCTTGGAGGTCTTCAACGTCTCGGCCGCGTCGGTCTTGGTGGTGCCCGACTGGCGCGCCAGCCATTCCTCAGCCGACGCTGCCCCCGACTTGCGCCAGGCGCCGCCTTCGGTGGCCCGCTCGGCGAAGAGCACCCGCAGCGCCGCGAGCATCTTCTCGACCTTCGCCACCTCTTTCACGATCGCAGCCGCCTGGTCGGCGGTGTGGACCGACGGATCAGCCTCACGAGCGAGCTCAGTGACGGTCGCCCGCACCTGCCGCAGCTCGTCGATCACATGTTCGATCATACGAGGGGGGTGCGACGATGCCGGCTGGCCGGGCGCACGAGTCGTGTAGCCCTTCGCCGGCGCGGCGCCCCCTCGTCAGAGGGCGGCGCCGCATGCTGGGCACCACCTCACCTCGACGCCGAAGCGGGCCTCGAGTGCGGCCCGACCGGCGGTGTGGAGTCGGCAGCGGGCCCGACCGATGTGCTCGCGGATCGTCCGAACGATGAACTGGCCACGCTCGACCGGCGTGTCCCCGTAGCCCGGCGTGCCAACCGTGCCCTCGGCGATGACATCGCCCTCCTCGATGTCGCGCAACTCGAAGTTGTTGTCGTCATCGAGGGCTCCGACCTTCCACACCTTGGAGTATCGGCCCGTCGGCCGGAGGTCGAGCTCGATCCGCCAGTCGCCGTGGCGTTCACGGAAGTAGAACTTCCTGCCTTCGACGGTGCCCGACCACTGCTCGGGAGCGCCACCCCCGTAGCGGGTCACGACGACATCCGGCTGGCCGGCGAGCCAGGCGACGAGGTCGTCTTCTTGCGCCTGACGGCGGAGGGTCTGCTGCTGACCTTCGGGGGACGCCCAGTACGCGTCCATCTCTGCCCTCCAGGCTTGCCAGTGGCGTCGGCGCTCGTCGGCGGTCCGCTGGCACGGACAGGCGAAGCCGTAGTCGTGGAAGTCGGTTGCGGGCAGGTGCGGGTGGCACGTGCAAGAGCACGGGGTCCCCTCATCCCGATTGGCGTCGAAGAGGCAGTCGAGCACGCCGGCGGCGAGGCGTGGCACGTCATCCGGGTCGACCCCGAGCCCGACCAGCGAGGTTTCGAGGAGCGCGAGGTAGCGCCGGCGAGCCTCCTGCTGTTGGCGCTCGCGCTCGGCGCGGCGCTCGTCGTCGGCGGCGCCGGAGAAGTCGATGACGTGGATCTCGGGGTCTACTGACGTTGTCGTGGGTGGCGTGAGCGGCCATCCGCGGTGACACCCCGCATGGTTCCTAGCGTTTCGGGCTTCTCAAGGGTCCGAGACGTGGGAGGCCAGACGGGGTGTCGCAGCACAGGGTATGGAAGCGG
>DASTHS010000252.1:0-11432 GCA_035718085.1 Acidimicrobiales bacterium
GACGTGCCCGGCATCGACCTGCCCCACGTGCACGGCGTGCAGACCCTCGGCGACGCCGACCGGCTCCTCGCCGACGCTGCCGTCCGCCGCGGCCCGGTCGTGGTGGTCGGAGGTGGCTACATCGGCCTCGAGCTCGCCGAGGCGTTCACGGTCCGCGGCGCCGAGGTGACCGTGGTCGATGCCGCCCCGGAGGTGATGGGCGGCCTCGACCCCGACATGGGTGCGCTCGTCGCCCGGGCGCTGCGGTCGACCGGCGTCGCCGTGCGCTCCGGCGAGCGCCTGGAGGCGGTCGACGACGGCACGGTCACCACCAGCGGTGGCACCCTGCCGGCCGACCTGGTCGTCCTCGGCACCGGGGTCGTCCCCGACACCACGCTCGCCGGCGCCGCCGGGTTGACGCTCGGGGTCGCCGGTGCGGTGGTGGTCGACCGCCGGCAGCGCACGTCGGCCGACGGGGTCTACGCCGCCGGCGACTGCTGCGAGTCGCGCCACCTGGTTTCGGGGAAGCCGGTGCACCAGCCCCTCGGCACCGTCGCCAACAAGCAGGGGCGCGTCGCCGGCATCAACCTGGCCGGCGGCTACGCCACCTTCCCCGGCGTGGTCGGCACGGCGGTCACCCGCCTGTGCGGCACCGAGGTCGGGCGCACGGGCCTCGGTGAGGCCGAGGCCGCTGCGGCCGGGTTCGCCACGGTGGCCGAGGTGGTGGAGGCCGCCACGGCGAGCCGGTACCTCGGGGCGCTGGCCGAGCCCCTGACCGTGAAGGTGATCGCCGAGGCCGGCTCGGGGCGGTTGCTCGGCGCGCAGGTGGTCGGCGGCCGGGGCGCGGCCAAGCGGGTCGACACCGTGGCGGTGGCGATCACCGCCGGCCTCGACGCGGAGGCGCTGCTGATGGCCGACCTCGGCTACGCCCCGCCGTACTCGACGGTGTGGGACCCGCTGCAGGTGGCGGCCCGCCTCGTCGTCGACCGGCTGTAGCGTCGGGCCGATGGGCGGACCGATGATCAGTGAGGCCGACCTGGTCCGCTGGAGCGAGGCGCTCGCCGCCATCGCCCGCACCGGGCTGGGCTTCACCCAGAGCCTCTACGAGCGCGAGCGCTTCGAAGAGGTGCTCCACGTCGCCGCCGACATCCGCATGGCGGCCGGCGCCGACGACCACCGCAACGGGCCGGCCGACCTCGTCGAGGGCTGGGTCGACAGCGTCGGCGTCGGCGTCGCCGGCTACGTCACCCCGAAGGTGGCGGTCGGGGCGGTCGTCGGCAACGACGACGGCGAGCTGCTGCTCATCCAGCGGGGCGACTCGGGCGTGTGGCTCTACCCGACGGGGTGGGCGGACGTCGGCTACTCGCCCTCCGAGGTGGTGGTGAAGGAGGTGGAGGAAGAGACCGGGATCGTCTGCGAGCCGCTCCGGGTCATCGCCATCTTCGACGGCCTCCGCCTGGGCGCCCGTGGGCTGCCGTTCTACTCGGTGGTGTTCCACTGTCGGGCCGTCGGCGGCGAGCTGCGCGGCCACCCCCTCGAGACCCGCGCCGTCGGCTGGTTCGCCGAGGGCTCGCTGCCGTCGCCGCTCGCCGGCGGCGACCGCTGGCGTGACCTGGCGTTCCGGGCCGTGCGCGGCGAGGCGGTGGAGGTCGAGTTCGACCGGCCTCGCGACCCCGCCTGGCGAGCGGACTAGCGCCTGTGCGGCTTCGCCGGTCGGCACCACCGGCAGCCGACCCCGAGCGCGGAGGTGCCCTGGCGCGTGCTGCCCGCCGGCGGGTGCAGCCCCTCTCCGACCTCAGCGCCCCGCTGGCCCTGCGCTACCTCGAGCGCATCGCCCGCACGGCCCCCGCCCTGACCCCCCAGACCGGAGCGCTGCTCACCTCCCTCGGGCACGCCGCCCACCGGGCGGTCGAGGCCGACGGGTCGCCGTGGGGGGTCACCGAGGTGCCGGTGCTGTCGCTGCCCGACCGGCCGCCCGGCGACCTGCTGCTGCGCCTGGTCAAGGAGTCGCGCCGACCGTTCCCTGCCCTGCGGGCCGTCGACGCCCCGACCTGGGAGGGCTTCGTCGACGCCGTGACCGCCCGTGAGGGCACCACGGTGGGCCGGCCGATGGTCGACGGGCTGGTGCGCCTCGGTTGGCTGTTGCGCCAGGTCGACCTGCGCTACGGCGACTCAGCCGCAGAGCTGGGCGACTAGCGCGTCGACGATCGACACGGCGCCGCGGGCGGCCTCCCACGCGTCGGCGATGACGGCGTGGTCAACCATGCCGACGACGTCGGGCGCCACGCCGAGCGCACCCCCGGCGGCGGCGGCCAACGGGGCCGGCTCCACGGCCGACGCCTCGTCGGGGTAGGCGACGAAGGCCTCGAGACCGTCCCACAGCTGCTCGAGGGGGGCGGGGGGATCGGCGCCGGTGGCCAGGGCCAACGCCGTCGCCGCGAACACCTCGTAGGTGCCGACCTCCGCCGGGCGCCGGTACCCGGCGACGGGGTGCAGCCGCCACTCGAGGGTGGCACCGCCGGGACCGTCGTCGCGCAGCCACACCTGGGCGCCGTTGACGTAGGCGTCGACCGGCTCGCCGAAGCGGTCGTCGAGGGCGACGACGACCTCGGGCCGCGCCCGCCAGACGCACGTGGCCACCCTGCCCGCCGCGTCGGGGGCGGCCACCGCTACTCGGCCTGGCCGCGCAGGAACCGCTCGACCTCGTCGGCGAGGCGGCCGGCGTCGAGGGGGAGGGCCGTGGCCTCCTCGCGGCGTTCGTCGTCGTCGGCCTCCTCGAGCTGCGCCACATAGGCGGCTGCGTCCTCGTCGTCGGCGACGCGTTCGCTCACCCGCCGCTCGTATTCCTCTGCGGCGACGCGCAGCTCGAGGGGGTTGACCCGGGCGCCGACGAGGCTCGCCGACCGCTCGACGAGGGCCAGGGCGGCCTTCGGGGACGGCACCTGGTGCACGTAGTGGGGCACGGCCGCCCAGAAGCTCGCCGTGCGCATCCCCGCCTGGTGGAGGGCGTCGTGGAGCACGCCGATGATGCCGGTGGGGCCCTCGTAGGTCGACGCCGACAGGTTCAGCCGGTGCGCCAGGTCGTCGTCGTCGGTGGTGCCGGTCACCTTCACCGGGCGGGTGTGGGGCACGTCGGCGAGCAGCGCGCCGAGGGTGGCCGCCAGCTCGACGCCGACCTCGGCGGCCACCTCGACGATGGCGGAGGTGAACGTGCGCCACCGCAGTTGCGGCTCGACGCCACGGACGAGCACCACATCGCGCGAGGTGCCCGGCACCCGGGCGGAGAGGAACTCCGTGGTGGGCCACTCGATGGCCCGGGTGGTGCCGTCGACGATCTTCACCTGCGGGCGGGTCTCGGTGAAGTCGAAGAAGTCTTCGGGGTCGATCTCCGCGAAGGGCTCTGCGTCCCACGCCTGGGCGAGGTACGACACGGCCAGGGAGGCGGCATCGCCGGCGTCGTTCCACCCCTCGAAGGCCACCACCAGCACGGGGCGCTGCAGCTGTGGGTGGCGCTCCCAGCTCACGGCCGACATGCCGAGCACGGTACCGCCGGCCATCCTGCTCGCAGCGGCACGGGTACCACCGCCCCGGCTCGGCCGGCCGGATCGGGAGACCCGGTCGGTGGGGCGGGAGGGGGCCCGACGGACAGGGGGGAAACCGCCGGCCTCGCGCCCCCCACCCCGATGCGCAGGGTACCGCCCGCCCGAGGTCGCCCGCGGCGGGGGCGGTGGCCGCCACGGCCGGCAACCCGGCAGGCCCCGTACCCTCGGGACGTGGAGTTCTCCCCGGCCACGGCGGCGTGGTTCGCCTCCGCATTCGCAGCGCCCACCGAGGCCCAGACCCAGGGGTGGGCGGCCATCGGTCGGGGCGAGCACACCCTGATCCTGGCCCCGACCGGGTCGGGCAAGACCCTCGCCGCGTTCCTCTGGGCGCTCGACCGCCTGCTGGCGACGCCCCCCGCGGCCGGGGACGCCCGCGGCTGCCGGGTGCTCTACGTCAGCCCGCTCAAGGCCCTCACCTACGACGTCGAGCGCAACCTGCGGGCCCCGCTGGCCGGCATCGCCCGGGAGGCGGCCCGCCTCGGCGCCGCCCTCCCCGAGCTGCGGGTCGCCACCCGCACCGGCGACACCCCCGCCGACGAGCGCCGGAGCATGGCCCGCACCCCGCCCGACGTGCTGATCACCACACCGGAGTCGCTGTACCTGCTGCTCACCTCGAAGGCCGCCTCGCTGCTCGCCGGCGTCGAGCACGTCATCGTCGACGAGATCCACGCCATGGCCGCCACCAAGCGCGGCGCCCACCTAGCGCTGTCACTCGAGCGGCTCGAAGAGCTCACCGCCCGGCCGCCGCAGCGCATCGGCCTGTCGGCGACCCAACGGCCGCTCGAGGAGCTGGCCCGCTTCCTCGGTGGCGCCGACGACGACGGCCGGCCGCGGCCGGTGACCATCGTCGATGCCGGCGTGCGCAAGGCCCTCGACCTGCAGGTCGTCGTGCCGGTCGACGACATGGGGTCGCTCGGCTCGGGGGAGCGCGGGCGCCCCGGCCAGGTGCGCGTCGGCCTCGACCTTGACGACGACGACGGCAGCGACGACCTGGTGATGCGCGGGGCGGCGGCCGGCGCCCCCGAGGTGCGCTCGTCGATCTGGCCGGCCATCTACCCCCAGCTGCTCGACCTCATCCGGTCCCACCGCTCGACGCTCATCTTCGTCAACTCGCGCCGGCTGGCCGAGCGGCTGGCCGCCCGGCTCAACGAGCTGGCCGCCGAGCAGGCCGGCGACGCGGGACCCGGCGCCCCTGCCGCCGGGTTGGGGCTGACCTCCAGTGCGTCGGGCTCCCTCGGCGCCGGCGCGCCCGCCGACTTGGTGCGGGCCCACCACGGGTCGATCGCGCGCGAGCAGCGCCTGGAGATCGAGGAAGCCCTCAAGGCCGGCCGGCTGCCGGCGCTGGTGGCCACCTCCAGCCTCGAGCTCGGCATCGACATGGGCGCCATCGACCTGGTGGTGCAGGTCGAGGCGCCGACGTCGGTCGCCTCCGGCCTGCAGCGCATCGGGCGGGCCGGCCACCAGGTGGGGGAGCCGTCGAAGGGCCGCATCTTCCCGAAGTTCCGCCACGACCTGCTCGTCGCCGCCGTGGTGGCCCGGCGCATGCACGAGGGCCTGGTCGAGGAGACCAAGGTGCCCCGCACGCCGCTCGACGTGCTCGCCCAGCAGGTGGTGGCCCACGTCGCCGCCGCCGAGGGACCGGTGGCGGTGGAGGCCGTCGCCCGGCTGGCCCGCCGGGCCTACCCCTTCGCCGAGCTGGGCACCGAGCCGTTCGAGGCGGTGCTCGACATGCTCGCCGGGCGCTACCCGAGCGACGAGTTCGCCGAGCTGCGCCCCCGCCTGACCTGGGACCGCCTGGCCGGAACGCTCACCGCCCGGCCCGGGGCGAAGATGCTCGCGGTCACCAGCGGGGGCACCATCCCCGACCGCGGCCTCTTCGGCGTCTTCACCCCCGACGGCAGCAGGGTCGGTGAGCTCGACGAGGAGATGGTCTACGAGAGCCGCGTGGGCGAGACCTTCCTGCTCGGCGCCACCACCTGGCGCATCGAGGACATCACCCGCGACCGGGTGGTGGTCACCCCGGCCCCTGGCGTGCCGGGCAAGATGCCGTTCTGGCACGGCGACGTGCTCGGCCGGCCCTACGAGCTCGGCCGGGCCGTCGGCGAGTTCACCCGCCGCCTACGCGACCTCGACGACGACGAGCTGGCGACCCGCCACGACCTCGACGCCTTGGCGGTGCGCAACCTGCGCGCCTACGTCGACGAGGAGGCGGAGGCCACCGGCGGGCTGCTCCCCACCGACCGCCAGATCGTGGTGGAGCGCTTCCGCGACGAGCTGGGCGACTGGCGCGTCGCCATCCTCTCGCCGTTCGGGGCCCGGGTGCACGCCCCCTGGGCCTTGGCCATCGAGGCGCGCCTGGCGCGCGACGCGGGCGTCGAGGTGCAAGCCGTCTGGAGCGACGACGGCATCATCGTGCGCCTGCCCGAGGCCGAGGACGTGCCGCCGACCGACGCTGTCATGGTCGACCCCGACGAGGTGGAGCAGCTCGTCATCGGGGCCACGGGCACCTCGGCGCTCTTCGCCTCCCGGTTCCGCGAGAACGCCGCCCGGTCGCTGCTCCTGCCCCGCCGGCGGCCCGGGGCCCGCACACCCCTCTGGCAGCTGCGCCAGCGGGCCGCGGACCTCCTGGCGGTGGCCAGCCGGTACGGCGACTTCCCCATCGTCCTCGAGACCTACCGCGAGTGCCTCCGCGACGCCTTCGACCTCCCGGCGCTGCAGACCGTGCTCGCCGACATCGCCGCCCGCCGCATCCGGGTGGCCACCGTCGAGCTCGACGCCCCGTCACCGTTCGCCGGCAGCCTCGCCTTCGCCTACGTCGCGCAGTTCATGTACGAGGGCGACGCCCCCCTCGCCGAGCGGCGGGCCCAGGCGCTGACCCTCGACCGCCGGATGCTCGCCGAGCTGCTGGGCACCGACGAGCTGCGCGACCTCCTCGACGCCGGCGTGCTCGCCCGCCTCGAGGACGAGCTGCAGGCCATCGACGAGCGGCGCCGGGCCGGCTCGGTCGACGCCGCCGCCGACCTGCTGCGCCGGCTCGGCGACCTGACCGATGGGGAGCTCGTCGCTCGCTGCGCTCCCGGCGTGGGGGCGGTGGCCGCCTCCGCGCTGGTGGCCGACCGGCGGGCGCTCCGGGTCCGGGTGGCGGGCGACGAGCGGCTCATCGCCGTCGAAGACGCGGGCCGTTACCGCGACGGCCTCGGGGTGGTGCCGCCGCCCGGCGTCGCCGACGCCTTCCTCGCGCCCGTGCCCGACGGGCTCACCCAGCTGGTGCGGCGCTGGGCGCGCACCCACGGGCCGTTCCTGCCCGACGAGCCCGCCGCCCGCTTCGGGGTGTCGGTGCCTGCGGTGCTCGCCGTGCTCGTCGGCCTGCAGGGTGAGGGGCGCGTCGAGCGCGGCGCCTTCCGACCCGGCGGCGACGGGCACGACGAGTGGGTCGACACCGAGGTGCTCCGGCTGCTGCGGCAGCGCTCGCTGGCTGCCCTGCGCCGCGAGGTCGAGCCGGCCGACACCGACGCCGTGGCCCGCTTCCTGCCCGCCTGGCACGGCGTGGCGCCGGTCGGCCGCTCGGCCACGGCAGGTGGCCTCGACCGCCTCTACGAGGTCGTGGCCCAGCTGCAGGGGTTCGCCGTGCCCGCCAGTGTGCTCGAAGCCGGCGTGCTGGCCCCCCGCGTCCGGGGCTACGCCCCCCGCCTGCTCGACGAGCTGCTCGCCGCCGGCGAGGTCATGTGGGTGGGGGCCGGGTCGCTCGGCCGCACCGACGGGCGCGTCGTGCTCGCCCTGCGCGACCACGCCCCGCTGCTGCTTCGGCGCATGGGCTACGCCGGTGGCGTGCTGGCCGGCCAGCCGGACCCGCCGGCGTCCGCTGGGGGCGCCGGGGAGGCCCCGGCCGACCCCTTCGGCGAGCTGCACCAGCACGTCCGCACGGTGCTGGCCGCCCGGGGTGCGTGCTTCTTCCGGGAGCTGGCTCGCCCGGCGACCACCGACGCCGAGCTGCTCGAGGCCCTCTGGGACCTGGTGTGGGCCGGCGAGGTGGTGGGCGACGCGTTCGCCGCCGTGCGTGCCGCCGTCGGCGGCCGGAGCGGCGCCGGGAAGGGCGCCGGCGGGGCGGCCCGGGCCGGACGCCGCCCACGACCACGCCTCGGCGCCCTGGCCGTGGTGGCCCCGCCGCGCGGCCAGGGCCGCTGGTCGCTGGTCGACCGCGAGCTCGGCACCGCAGCCCCGGCGCCCACCGAGGCCGGGGTGGCCGTCGCCGGCCAGCTGCTCGAACGCCACGGGGTGCTGACCCGGGAGGCCGTGCGCGGTGAGGGCCTGCCCGGCGGCTTCGCCGGCATCTACCCGGTGCTGCGCACCATGGAGGAGTCGGGCCGCATCCGCCGCGGTTACTTCGTCGCCGGGATGGGCGGCGCCCAGTTCGCCCTTCCGGGCGCCGTCGACCGGCTGCGGTCGGTGCGCGCCCCCGGCCCCGACCCGGACGCGGCCTCGCCCGGCGAGGGCCGGGGCATCGCCCCGGACCGTGTGGTCGCCCTCACCGCAGCGCGCGCCGCTCCTGCCGCCGGCGTCGACGGCTCGGTCACCGTGCTGGCCGCCACCGACCCGGCCAACGCCTACGGGTTGGCGTTGCCGTGGCCGGTGAAGGGCCCCAGCCGCGTCGCCGGCGCCCACGTGCTGTTCGTCGACGGGGTGCTCAGTTGCTACGTCGAGCGTGGCGGCAAGGGGCTCGTCGGCCTGCGCGAGGCCGACGGCACCTGGGAGGAGCGCGCCGTCGGCGCCCTCGCCCACCTGGTCGCGTCGGGGGCGTGGGGGCGCCTGGCCCTGCAGCGCTGGCCCGAGGCGCTCGAACCGGCCCTCCGCGACGCCGGCTTCACGCCCACCCCCAAGGGGCTGGTCCGCTACTCGGGCACGGCGTAGCGCGCCGGTGCCCGAGGGCGACACCATCTTCCGCACCGCCGCCTCCCTGCGGCGGTGGCTCGGCGGCCGCACCCTGACCGCGGCCCGCAGCGCGGTGCCCGGCCTCGACCTCGCCGGCCTGGTCGGCGCGACCGTCGAGGCCGTCGACGCCCACGGCAAGCACCTGCTGGTGCGCTGCTCGGGTGGCCGGGTGCTGCACACCCACATGCGCATGACCGGGTCGTGGCACGTGTACCCGGCGGGGGAGCGGTGGCGCAAGAGCCCGCGCTCCGCCCGGGTCGTGCTCGAGTCGGGCGATCGCGTCGCCGTCTGCTTCAGCGCCCCCGTCGTCGAGCTGCTCGCCGAGCGCGACCTGCCGGCCCACCCTGCGCTCGGGCAGCTCGGGCCCGACGTGCTCGTCCCCGAGTCGCTCGACCTCTCCGTGGTGCGGGCCCGGGCGCGCACCCGGGCGGAGCGCTCACCGACCGCGGGCGAGCTGCTGCTCGACCAGCGGGTGGTGGCGGGCATCGGCAACATCTTCCGCTGCGAGACGCTGTTCCTCTGCGGGGTCGCCCCGCGCCGCCCGACTTCGGCCCTCGACGACGCGACGATCGACGACCTGGTCGCCACCGCCGCCCGGCTCATGCAGGCCAGCGCCACCGGCCCGAGCGCGGCGCGCGCCTTCCCGGAGGCCGGCCGGCGGGGCGGGGCGGCCACCCCGTGGGTGTACCGGCGGGCCGGACGGCCGTGCCGCCGCTGCGGCGCGACCGTCTGCCGGGAGCTGCTCGGCGCCCAGCCCCGCGCCGTCTACTGGTGCCCCTGGTGCCAGCCCGGGTGAGGCCCTCGCACGGTCCGCAGGCCGTGGGCTACCGTCCGCGCCAGTGTTGACCGTGCACCGCGCCACCGAGGTGACCGACGAGCTCGTCACCGCCGTCGCCGGCCTGCTCCCGCAGCTGTCGGCGTCCGCACCCGCGCCCACCCGGGCCGAGATCGAGGAGATCGTCGGGTCACCGGCCACCGCGCTGTTCGTTGCCCGCGACGGTGACGGGGGCCGCATCGTGGGCACCCTGACCCTGGCGCTGTTCCGCATCCCCTCCGGGGTGCGGGCCTGGATCGAGGACGTCATCGTCGACGAGTCGGTGCGTGGCCAGGGCGGCGGCGAGGCCCTCACCGCCGCCGCCCTCGAGGCGGCCCGGGCGGCGGGGGCCCGGACCGTGGAGCTGACCTCCCGCCCCACCCGCCAGGCGGCCAACCGGCTCTACCAGCGCCTCGGGTTCGTGACCCGCCAGACCAACGTCTACCGCTACGACGTCGGCGGGAGGCCCTAGAGGCGAGCGCGCCGGTCGCAGGGGGCCACCCGGGTCACACGTCGTCGGGCCCGAGCTCCTCGACCTCGAGCAGGGTGAACCCGTCGATGATGGTGCGCAGCACCTGCTGGGCGACCCGGGCGTCGACGCCCGCGGCCTGAGCGGTCACCGCGATGCGCTCGAGCATCTCGTCCTCGCGGTGCCGGTCGACGACGGGCAGGTGGCGGGCCCGCTTGTAGTGCACCACCTCGCCGACCAGCGCCGCCCGCTCGGCGAGCAGGTCGACCAGCCGCCGGTCGACGGCGTCGATGCGGGCACGGATGTCACCGAGGTCGAGCCCGTCGCCGGGACCGGGGGCAGGGCCGCCCGTGCCGGCGGGGCGGTCGGTCGGCGAGTCGGTCACCTCACCAGCTTGGCCGCTGCCGCCCGACGGCGCCCGTTTGGCACCAAGGGGGTCGGCGGTACCATGCTCTGGTCACCGACCCGCCCGGCCCGCCCCCCGGCCGCTGCCGTACGGGTCCCACCGACCCGCAGGCATCCGACGTCCCGACAGGGGGAGCAGTGGCCGAATCGATCACCGTCACCGACAACCGCACCGGCGAGGCGGTGGAGATCCCCATCGTCGACGGGGGGGTGTCGGCCGACGACTTCCGCAAGCTCCTGCCCGGAGTCTGGTTCCAGGACCCCGCCTTCATGACCACCTCGGTGGCGGCCAGCGCCATCACCTACCTCGACGGCGACGCCGGGATCCTCCGCTACCGCGGCTACCCGATCGAGCAGCTCGCCGAGCACTCGACCCACCTCGAGGTCGCCTACCTGCTGCTCAACGGGGAACTGCCCACCAGCAGCGAGCTCGACGCCTTCACCTCGTCGATCGCCGCCCACGCCACCGTCGATGCCGACCAGCGGGCCCGCTTCCTCAGCGGCTTCCCTCGCGACGCCCACCCCATGGGCGTGCTGGTGGCGTCGCTCGCCGAGCTCGGCACGGAGCACCCCGAGTCGAAGGCGGTCACCGACCCCGCCGTGCGCGCCGAGCAGATCGCGCGCATCATCGGCGTGGCCCCGACCCTCGCCGCCACCGCCTACCGGGCCAGCCAGGGAAAGCCGTTCGTGGCCCCCGACCCGGCGCTGTCGTACACCGAGAACTTCCTGCGGATGATGTGGGAGGGCGACCCCGACCACCAGGTCGACCCGGTGCTCTCCCGGGCGCTGGAGGTGCTGTTCATCCTGCACGCCGACCACGAGCAGAACTGTGGCACCCTCGCCATGCGCACGGTCGGGTCGAGCCACGCCGACCCCTACTCCTCGGCGGCGGCGGCCGCCGCCGCCCTCTACGGGCCCCGCCACGGCGGCGCCAACGAAGCCGTGCTCAAGATGCTCACCGAGATCGGGAGCATCGACAACGTCGACGACTTCATCGCCGACGTCAAGGCCGGCAAGGGCAAGCTCCAGGGCTTCGGCCACCGGGTGTACAAGAACTACGACCCCCGGGCCAAGATCGTGAAGAAGACCGCCGACGAGGTCTTCACCGTCACCGGCAAGAACCCGCTGCTCGACATCGCCCTGAAGCTCGAGGAGGTCGCCCTCTCCGACGAGTACTTCGTCAGCCGCAAGCTGTACCCGAACGTCGATTTCTACTCGGGTCTCATCTACCAGG
>DASTHS010000253.1:0-3696 GCA_035718085.1 Acidimicrobiales bacterium
GGGGCAACGCCCTCTCGGTGATCGCGATGAGCGAGCGGGGCACGATGTTCAGCCCCGGCCCGTGCGTCTACATGGAGAAGATCACCGTCGGGCCCGAAGCAGCTGGCGCCATCGACATCACCAAGTCACCCAAGGACAACCTGCACGCGGTGGCCGAGGCCAAAGGCGAGTCGGTGCGAGACGTCACCGCGGTGATCCTCGATCGCGATCGCCACAAGGAGCTGGTCGCCGACGTTCGGGCGACCGGCGCCCGCATTCGCCTGATCCCAGACGGCGACGTGGCCGGAGCGATCTCGACCGCGTGGGCGGAGTCGGGCGCCGACATCCTGTTCGGCATCGGGGGCACCCCCGAGGGCGTGATCGCCGCCGCCGCCCTGAAGTGCATGGGCGGCGAGATGCAGGGGAGGCTGTGGCCACGCAACGACAAGGAGCGCCAGGCCGCGGTCGAGGCCGGGTACGACCTCGACAGGGTCCTGACAACCGATGACCTGGTTGGGGGCGACAACTGCTTCTTCGCCGCCACCGGCATCACCGACGGGGAACTGCTCCGAGGCGTCCGCTACGACCGCAACGGCGCCACCACCGAGTCGCTGGTGATGCGCTCGAGGTCGGGCACCGTGCGGCGGATCACCGCTGCGCACCGCCTCAAGAAGCTGGCGCAGTTCTCGTCGATCGCGTTCGGCTGAGGCGTCCCGGGGCGGCCCGACGGGCCGACACGAGCAGCCCGGAGCCCAGCACACCCGCGGGCCAGACGAGCAGCGCGACCGGCAGCAGGTAGCGAGGGTCCCGCCCGGCGGTGGCGGTGGTCAGCGCGAGCAGCGCCAGCCCACCGGCCAGCAGGGCGACCACCCGAGGCGCGACCTCGTGTCGACGACGACGGCGCAGCGCCACCACCGAAGCCCACGCCGCCACGACCGCCGCCCCGAGCACGGCCAAGCCGGGGAGGAACACCCAGCGGCCGTAGTCGTGCAGTGCCTCCGCCGGCCCGTGGTGCACCACGGCAGGCACCTGGCCCTCGTCGAAGCCGTGCACCGCGAGGGTGCGGTTCTCGGTCACCGCGACGTTGCCCGGCCAGCTCCACTCCCAGATGTAGGGGTTGGCCGGCGGGTACTCGGGTGCCCACGCCGCGGCTGGGACCGATGTCGGCACCAGCCAGGTCTGGTCGCGCCCGGGCACCCCGTCGCTCGCCGTGTAGCCCACCAGGTACGACCAGAAGTCGCCGGCCACCGAGCCCGCGTAGGCGAAGGGTCGGTGCGCGAGCATGCGCTCGGCGTACGCCAGGGCCACGGCGTTGCGGTCCGCTGCGTGCAGGTCGGGGTTGCGCAGCGGCGAGTCGGGCGACCACGTGTACCAGTCGGGGCCCTCGGAGCCGGCGTCGCCCTTCGGGCACAGCGCCGCCTCGGCGGCGGGCAGCTGCAGGCCCCGGCAGTCGGCGATCGGCTCGACGCGGCCGGCGAGGAAGTACCCGTCGTAGGCCTCGAGCCCGAAGTGCCCGGTCCCGGCGTCGAACCAGCCGGCGTAGGCGGCGAGGGGGGCCGCCACGGCAGCGACGAACGCCACCACGACCCGACCGCCGGCCCGCCGCCACAGCAGGTAGCCCGCCAGCACGGGCACCACCGCGATGCCCACCGTGCGGGTCAGGTCGGCGGCGGCGAGCAGCAACCCGCCGGCCACCGCCGAGCGCCACGACGGGCGCGCCGGCCACAGCACCACCGTGACAGCAGCGACGAGCAGCGCCTCGAAGACGACGTCGGAGAGGATGAAGTGCTCGACCACCACCTGGTAGCCGCCGAGCAGCACCGGCGCAGCGGCCACCGCCCCACCCCAGCGACCGGCGCCGAGGCGGCGCACCAGGGCGTAGGTGGCCAACCCCATCGCCACGCCCAGTAGGTGCTGGGCGACGGCCACCAGCGTGAAGTGGCGGCCGGCGGCGGCCACCAGCCGGAGGAACGTCGGGTAGCCCGTCGGGTGCACGACGTCGCGCAGGCCGGGGTGGGCGGCGTCCCAGAGGTACTCGAAGGAGTCCTGGGCGAACTCGAGCCCCGGGCGCACCGCGTAGGTCACCAGCCCACGCAACGCCAGGCCCGCCGCCAACACGACGAGGAAGGGCAGGTGGTCACCCAGGCGCCGGGCCGGGCCCTCCGGCAAGGGCGTGCGGGCGGCGTGCCGGGGGGCGTCGAGGGTGCTGCTCACGCGGCCGCGGCCAGGGAGGCGCCCCCGGCGGCCCGGGAGTCGCGCAGGGCCGAGAGGCGGCCCTTCAGCTTGAGGAAGGGCCGTTCGACCAGGGTGTAGGAGACAGCGGTCACCGCCAGCGACACCGCGACCAGGCTGGCGCGGTACGCAGGCGTGGGGGTCTTCCAGCTCCACGGTCCGAGGCTCGACGCCATGACGATGACCGACAGGTGCCAGAGGTAGAGGCCGTACGAGCGCTTCCCGACCCACTGGAGCGGGGCGAACTCGAGCACTCGCTCGACGATCGGCACCGGGTAGGTCAGCAGGCTGCCGAGCAGCAGCGCGGTCGCCGCCGCGGTCGCCGGCACGTACCACAGCCAGTGCGGGCCCTCGTTGGCGTAGAGGTACAGCCAGACCCCTGCCGCCGCGCCGCAGAGGCCGGCGGCCCGGGCCAGGTGGCGCCAGCGGGCGTCGCGATCGGTGAGCGGGGGGATGGTGGCGAGGAAGAAGGCCAGGGCGCAGCCGATGAGCAGGCCGTCGCTGTGGGTGTCGGTGGCGTTGTAGAGCCGGGTGTAGGAGGCGCCGTGGGCCGCGAGGTGCCACCGCCACCACATCTCGAGGCCGGCGGCGGCCAGGCAGCCCACCGCCAGGACGCCACGGCGCCGGACCACCTTGAGCAGCACGAGGCAGATCACCGGCCACACCAAGTAGAACTGCTCTTCGACCGCGAGCGACCAGGTGTTGGCCAGCGTTCCGGCCCACACGTTGCTGCCGTGCAGGGCGACCCCCCAGTTGGCCGAGTAGGTGAGCACCCACGGGATGACCCCGATGGTCTTCGGCGCCCACCAGAAGGCGCTCCAGTGCGCGCAGAGCAGACCGACCACCAGCAGCAGCACCAGCATCGCCGGGTACAACCGCAGCGCCCGACGGGCGTAGAACCCGCGGAACTTGATGTGGTTGCGGCGATCCCACTCGGCGATGAGGAGTGTGGTGATCAGGTAACCGGAGAGGGCGAAGAAGACGTCGACGCCGAGGTAGCCGCCGTGGGGGTGCAGCAGGCTGGACCGGGCCGGCTGGATGAAGTCGAGGTGGTACGCGAGCACTGAGAGCACGGCGAACGCCCGGAGGCCGTCGAGCGACTTGACGTGCCCGCCGGTGCGCAGCCGCACCGAGCCCAACTGCGGGCCACGCACCCTCGGCAACGGCGGTCGGCGACGGCCGTCGGCCGCCGGGGGGCCCGGCGCTCCGGCCGCGCCCTTCGGCAACGGCACCCGTCGGGGTGTGCCCGCCGGACGGCCGGTCGCAGTGCGCGAACCGCTCATCGGGCGTCGAAGCTAGCAGCAGCCTGCGGCGCGGCGACTTCGCTGCGGCGGCCGCCGCGACCCCGCGGCTGGCCGGGCGGGCAGCCGCGCGCGCCGCCGATCACGGGGCGGGCACCGACCACGCCGACCGGGCCCGGTAGAAGCCGGAGGGCCCTTCGGCCGCCAGGTGGCGGCAGGACCATCCGGCCCGACGGGCGGCCAG